>CAMLKF010000058.1 GCA_946480575.1 uncultured Nitrososphaera sp.
TGTCCGATTATACCGGCTATTCATTCAAGTGCAGGCATTGCGGCATGCAGTTTACTACGAAGGAAGAGGCAGACAACCATTACGAAGAAACTCACAGAAGGAAAGAGCAGACGGGGTAGCCTGAGAGGCATTATCCATATATGCGCGTTTTGAAAATGTGTTCTGCTTGCTTACCAGCTCTAGAAGCTTTACTCTGGCAAAGGATGCCTTTCCGCCCAGTGGAGACCAGCCTGAAGCAATCGAGCAGCTCGTCACAGGCGTGCACAAACGTGGTCGGCAGACCCTCCTTGGTGTGACTGGCAGTGGCAAGACGTTCACCATTGCAAACGTCATCGCAAGGACGAACAAGAACACCCTTGTGATTTCGCACAACAAGACGCTTGCGGCGCAATTGTATGCGGAGTTCAAGGAATTCTTTCCTCAAAACAACGTCGGCTATTTCGTCAGTTTCTACGATTACTATCAGCCGGAAAGCTACCTGCCGCAGACCGACACGTACATTGAAAAGGACACGGAAGTGAATGAAAAGATAGAGAAAATGAGGCTCGAGGCAACTGCAATGCTAATGTCCGGTGAGCCCACAATTATCGTGTCGACAGTGTCGTGCATCTACTCTCTTGGATCTCCCAAAGAGTGGGAGGAGAGCGCAATCCCGGTAACAAGGGGCATGACGATTGACCGCAAGGTGCTTATACACAATTTCATTGAAGCGCGCTATGAGCGAAACGACATGTCGCTAGTTCCGGGCAACTTTCGGGTCAAGGGCGATACCATCGACATCATACCCGGCTACTCTGACGACATTATCCGCATTTCCATGTTTGGCGACGAAATAGAGCGGATAAGCATCCATGACCACGTCACCATGAAGAAAATACGCGACGTCAATGCAGTCAAGATATTTCCAGCCAAGCACTACATCACTGACGACGACTCGAGGAACAGCGCCGTTGAGTCGATAAAGCGCGAGCTAGCAAACTGGCTCCCGACCCTCCCCTCAGAGCTTGAAAAGCAGAGGCTCGCCCAGCGCACGAAATACGACCTAGAAATGATAGAGGAGCTGGGCTACTGCTCAGGCATTGAAAACTATTCCCGCCATTTGGACGGCAGGGCTCCGGGCCAGCCGCCTTACTGCCTGCTTGACTTTTTCGGGGATGATTTTTTGCTCGTCATTGACGAGTCCCATGTAACATTGCCGCAGTTGCACGGCATGTACAATGGCGACCATACCCGCAAAAAGATGCTAGTCGACTATGGGTTCCGCCTGCCAAGCGCCTACGACAACCGCCCTCTAAAATTTGAAGAGTTCGAGAAATACCTCAGGAATGTCATCTTTGTGTCTGCGACGCCGGGGCCGTACGAGCTCAAGTCAAGCTGGCAGGTCGCCGAGCAGCTTGCGAGGCCCACCGGGCTGGTCGACCCCAAGGTCGAAATTAGGCCGACCAAGAACCAGATGGAGGACTTGATAAAAGAGATAAAAGCTAGAGCAAAACACAGCCAGCGCACACTCGTAACAACGCTGACAAAGAGAATGGCGGAAGATCTGGCAGAGTTTCTGGCTAAGAGTGAGGTGCGAGTGCGCTATTTGCATTCTGAAATTGAAGGCCTAGAGCGTACAGAACTGATAAGGCAGCTGCGCCTCGGCGAATTTGACGCGCTGGTAGGCATCAACCTGCTGAGGGAGGGACTTGACATTCCTGAGGTCTCACTTGTCGCCATCCTTGATGCAGACAAGGAAGGATTTTTGCGCAACACCACGAGCCTCATCCAGACTTTTGGCCGCGCTGCCCGCAACCTTGATGGTGCTGTGGTACTGTATTCCGACCATGTTACAGAGTCGATGAAGCAGGCTATTGACGAAACAGAGCGCAGGCGCAAAAAGCAGCTGGAATTCAACAAGAAGTACAGGATAACGCCCAAAACGATTGTCAAGCCGATACCAGATAGCATCAAGGAGATTGCCGACGCAGCGGTCGAGACCAAGTCGATGACAAGGCAGGACTTGGTCAAGCTGGCAGTCGAAACAGAAGATACCATGAAGAGGTTTGCAGAAGAATTGGAATTTGAAAAGGCGATAATGTTCCGCGAAAAGCTTGCCAAGATAAGGAAGGCCCTTGGCGAGCCAGCCTATTCCGAGGTGTCATGATAATGCATGACAAGATAATCATCCGCGGCGCGCGCCAGCACAACCTAAAGAACATCAGCGTCGAGATCCCAAAGAACAAGCTCATTGTCATCACTGGATTGTCAGGCTCTGGCAAGTCGACCCTTGCATTTGACACGATATACGCGGAAGGACAGAGGCGCTATGTCGAGTCGCTGTCTGCTTATGCAAGACAGTTTCTGGAGCTGATGGATAAACCTGATGTCGACTCGATAGACGGGTTGTCGCCGGCAATATCAATACAGCAAAAGACCACGAGCAAAAATCCGCGCTCAACTGTAGGCACAGTTACAGAAATTTACGATTACCTCAGACTGCTGTTTGCAAGGATTGGCATCCCTCACTGCCCCAAGTGCGACAGGAAAATTGCAAGCCAGTCAGTCGATTCCATTACTGAGTCAGTAATGAAGACAGCAGAGGGCAAGAGCGTCATGATAGTGGGCCCAGTCATTCAAGCAAAGAAAGGCACATATGAAAAATTGCTTGACCAGCTCAAGCAGGACGGCTTTTCCAAAATAAGGCTGGACGGCAAGATGATAAGGCTTGACGAGGAAGACGAAAAACCGCAGTACCCGAGGCTTGACAAGCAGAAAAAGCACACAATCGAAGTCATCGTCGACAGGCTCAGGCCGTCGGCAGAAGAAAAGAGCCGGCTCTTTGACTCGATACAGTCCGCGCTAAAAGTGGGCAACGGTGTGGTAGTTGTTTCAATTGACGGCAAAGACACAATGTATTCGCAGAGGAATGCCTGCCCGCACTGCGGCATATCCCTTGGCGACCTTGAGCCCCGCACATTCTCGTTCAACTCGCCCTTTGGCGCGTGCGGCGAGTGCAACGGCCTTGGTATCAAGATCGAGTTTGATCCGGATCTGATAATTCCTGATAAATCAAAGAGCATCCTTGGTGGCGCTATCAAGCCGTGGACAGGTCACTTTGCAACTTTTCGCTCGGCAATGCTGCGCGACGTCGGCAAAAAGTTCGGCTTTGACCTTGCGACCCCAATTGCCAAAATGAAGCTGGAGCAGGTTAAGGTCATTCTATACGGCACCGACGAGGATATCCACTACAAGTACGAGTCGCGCTATTCTGACAGCAGGTGGGAGTACCGCGGTGCGTTTGAAGGTGTGATACCCAATCTTGAAAGGATTTACAAAGAGACAGAATCTGAGTCAAAGAGGGAGGATCTGATGCAGTTCATGCGGGAGCGTCCATGCGAGCGGTGCGACGGTAGGCGCCTGCGCGACGAGGCGCTCGCAGTCAGGGTGGGCGGCAGGTCGATAATGGACGTTTGCGATCTTTCGATTGATGAGTGCTACATGTTCTTCCAAACGTTTGCCCTTACAGAGACCGAGCGCTACATCGCAAGGACGATACTCAAGGAAATAGTATCGAGGCTCGAATTCCTGCGAAACGTCGGGCTGAACTACCTGACGCTCAACAGGATGACTGCCACGCTTTCCGGCGGCGAGTCGCAGAGAATAAGGCTTGCGACCCAGATAGGGTCGAACCTGACAGGCGTGCTCTATGTCCTTGATGAGCCGACCATTGGACTCCACCAGCGGGACAATGCTAGGCTGATAGACACTCTGAAAAAGCTCCGCGACCTTGACAACACGCTCATAGTGGTCGAGCACGACGAGGAAGTGATACGCAGCTCGGACTGGGTTATTGATATTGGCCTGGGCGCCGGCGTCCACGGAGGCGAAATTGTGGCAAGCGGCAGGCTGGACGATATAATGAAGAACCCTAATTCGGTAACAGGGGCTTTTCTGAGAGGAGATCAGGTTGTGTTCCACTTTAGCCAGAGGAGAAAGCCTGCTGGCGGCTGGCTGATGGTGCATGGCGCAAAGGAGAACAACCTGAAATCGATCGATGCACGGTTTCCGCTTGGCTGCATGACTGTAGTCACCGGCGTCTCAGGCTCGGGCAAGTCAACGCTGGTAAATGACATACTGTTCAAAGCCCTTGCAGAGCACTTGTATGGCGCAAAGGACAAGCCAGGCAGACACGATAGGCTGTCAGGGCTCGACCAGATAGACAAGGTGATAGGCATCGACCAGTCGCCAATTGGCAGGACACCAAGGTCAAACGCCGCTACTTATGTTAACGCGTTTACGCCGATAAGAGAGCTGTTTGCCAAGACGCCGCAGGCAAAGGAGATGGGCTACAGGGCAGGCAGGTTCTCGTTCAACGTCTCTGAAGGGCGGTGTGAGGCGTGCGAGGGAGGAGGTGTCAAAAAGATAGAGATGCAGTGCCTGCCAGACGTCTACGTGACGTGCGACGAGTGCAAGAGCCGGCGCTACAACTCCGAGACGCTTGCAATCAAGTACAAGAACAAGACGATTTCTGACGTGTTAGACATGACCATAGAGGAAGCATTAGATTTCTTCTCCAACATCCCGGCCATTACGAAAAAGCTCCAGACGCTCAACGATGTGGGGCTTGGGTACCTGAGGCTCGGACAGCCGGCGACCACGATGTCCGGCGGCGAAGCCCAGAGGATCAAGCTCGCAGCTGAACTATCAAGGCGCGACACTGGGAGGACTGTCTACATACTGGACGAGCCTACCACCGGTCTCCACTTTGCAGACGTCAGCAAATTGCTAAACGTCCTGAAGAGATTGGTTGACCTTGGCAATACCGTCATTGTAATAGAGCACAATCTCGATGTCATTGCTTCGGCGGACTGGATAGTCGACCTAGGGCCGGAAGGAGGCGAGGCAGGCGGCTGCGTTGTCATCGCAGGTACGCCCGAGCAGGTGAGCGAGAATGAGAGCAGCTACACGGGCAAGTATCTAAAGCCCAAGCTGGCAGTTGACCAGAAGGTGTTACGCAGGAGCACTATCAAGTGATAACTGCGACAACCCTCAGAGAAAAGCGGATACCGGACGAGCCTGGAGTCTACCTGATGAAGGACGGCGACGGCAAGATAATCTACATCGGCAAGGCCAAGAACCTGCACAGGCGCGTCACTTCTTATTTTACAAAGCATGACCCGTACGTGGAATGGAAGACCGGCAAGCTAGTAAGCAAGATAGAAGACATTGAATTTGTCATCACGGACAACGAGATCGAGGCGTTTCTGCTCGAGTCAAACCTGATCAAGCGCTACCGGCCTGTCTTTAACATCGAGCTTAAGGACCAGCAGCGCTACACTTACTTGAAGATTACTGACGAGCCCTTCCCGCGACTTTTGGTTGCAAGACGCAACAGGAACGGTGGGTTTATCGGCCCAAAGGGCAAAGTCTATGGCCCCTTTGTGCGCGGCAGCTCCAAGTACCTGACAGTAGGGTTACTTAGAAAGCTGTTCAAGATCAGGGTGTGCAACAGGCTGCCCAAGGTACCATGCCTCCAGTATTTCATAAAGAACTGCGACGCGCCGTGCATCAACAATGTGACCAGGGGACAATACATGATTGGCGTGGCATCTCTTCAGGACATACTTGAGGGCAAGGGCAGCATCGATAAGTTTGCCGACGAGATGCAGGTCGAGATGAAGCGTGCGTCCAACCTTGGCGATTACGAGCGGGCGAAGGAGATCCGCGATACCCTCTATAGGCTAAACAACCTGCGCATCAGGCAAAAGATGGAGAAGGCCGTCAACAAGAACCCTGACGAGGAATACGTCGGCATACTGAAGGATCCACCAAAAGGCGTGGCGCACGTGATGGCGCTCCGCCGGACGCGGGGCGTCATCAGCGACAGGAAAAAGTTCGAGTTCGACCTTGTAGGCGACAATTCGCTCTCGTCATTCCTTTTGCAGTACTACACCTCCGTGCCCGTGATCCCGAGATTCGTCTATGTGAACGAAGAGGTTGAGGACAGGAAGGTGCTGGAAATGTCACTTGAAAAGATCGCTGGCCACAGAGTGAGCATCTTTAACGCCAGCAGGATTGCAGTAGCTGCAAAGGAAAAGCGCCAGCTGATGGACCTGATTGCCCGCAACCTTGCCCTGTACGTCGAGCGCGGATACGACCCGGCGGTGGTGGAGTTAAAGAATGCACTAGGCTTGGCTGCGGCGCCCGAAGTTGTTGACTGCTTTGACGTTTCAAATCTAGGAACATCAATTGCCGTCGGATCGTGCGTCCGGTTCGTCAACGGCAAGCCAAGCAAAAGCGGCTACAGGAAATTTAGGATAAGGACAGTTTCAGGCCAGAACGACTTTGCAATGATAGGCGAGCTTGTGCATACGCGCTACTCGTCTACCGACGGAAAATTGCCTGACCTAATAGTGATTGACGGGGGGCGCGGCCAGCTTGCCGCAGCAACGGCGTCATTGCGCAGCCTTGGAATGACCGGTATCCCATGCGTCAGCCTTGCAAAGGAAAATGAGGAGATTTACCGTCCTGGATCGCCGGCTCCGCTTCTGCTGCCAAAGAGTAGCGCCGGCTTGAAGATGCTCCAGCATGCAAGAGACGAGGCTCACAGGTTCGGCCTTGCATATAACGTCAACCTGCGCAAGCTGAAATGATTATTCCACTTTTACGCTTTCGCGGCGCTGGGCCCTGTTGATCTCCTGCTCGGTCAGCTCGATGTACTTTGCCAGCGCGGTGTCGGCAGACTGCACGGTTATTTGCGCCATTCGTGCAAACGAAACTGCCGTCGTCAGCGCTATTTCAAAGCCTGCCCTGCCAATGGCAAATGGCGCGGTGAAAATCATCTCAGGACCGAAAGGGCTCGTGCTACCCCTAGTTTTTTCACTCATGAGGTACAATATCGGCGTTCATGGTCTTAAACTTTAATGGACGTTGTTCAGCACCCGCTCGTCGTACCTGCTCTTCTTGACAAGCCTTGACATTTCGACGGCACCGTTGACAGTTCGCATGATGTCGCGCTTGAATGGCTCGGAATTCATTTCTGCTTCATGATTGTTCTCTGTGTCCTCGGCGTACCAGCCTCGGCTCCACCCGACAAACGGAAACTTGCCAAACACACACCCAAGCTGCGACCAGAATGACAAGAGTTCGCCGGCGACATGTTGGACGTTGTCCTGGCCGCCCGTTATGATAAACGCGGCAATCTTATCGCGTATCAAATAGTTATCCTGAGTCACTATCTGATTCTGGACGCAGTTCATGCGCTGCACCATCTGGTAATACAGCGAGCTGGCGCTTCCCCATCTAATAGGCGTCGCCACGATTACGACATCGGCCCATCTTATGACTCTGTCGTAAATTTCGATCATCTGGTCCTTTTCGTCCATCTCCGATATCGAGCAGGGAAATATGCATGCCTCAGCATCCTTGGAGTAATAGCCCTCGCAGTGGCGAAAGGTGAGATCGCGCAGCTTTATCATGACAGTTTCGGCGCCAAGCTTGTCCTTTGCATAGTCGAGCGCGAACTGAAGTGCCGCCTCTGACGTGCTCTTGCGCGGAGCCATCTTGTCGGTGTTGGTGGTCGATATGCCAAGCACCCGTACCTTTGCATCAACGGGCAGCGGTTGCGAGCTGGACATGTTTGCAAGGTGCTGCTTGACTGCATTGTCAAGCTCCTGGTAGGCCTTGTGGGGCCTGGAATTTCTCTTGCCTACGCTTGATGGGACCACGCTAACGTACACCTTGCGTTCCAACACCTGCACCGGGTACGAGCTGACGCTGTCGCCGCCTTCGTGGGGAGATTTGCCGTCAATAACAGAGTACTTCCAACCATGCCACGGGCAGGTTACGATGTTGCCGTTAAGGAACCCCTTGCCAAGCGGCCCACCCTGGTGCACGCACACGTTTGATATCGCATAAAACCTGCCGTCGATGTTGAAAACCGCCACGTCTACCGGCCTGCCGTCGTCGTCGCTTATCGAAAACTCCCTTGATTGCCCTTCTGGCACTTGGTCAGTCCTGCAGACGTAGCGAAAGTCATCATCATGTTGCGACATTTCTACTCATACCATATTATATCCTCCTGCTGGCGGGGAGGCTATTAGCAGCCAGTTCCGTGTTTGGCCTCTCCTCCCCGCCGAAATAGCGACCTTCGGTGAACGGAACAGAAACCCGGGTCGCCGTTTCGCAGGGGATGGAGCTAGCATGTACTTGCTAGGTAAAAGGCATTGCAGAACCTTCTTCTATAGCCCAAAATAAAATTAAAAAGTATCCAGCCCATTATAATGTAATACTGTAAAAAATGTGAGGGTATATGGTAAAGAATGATAGTGGGGATGATGGCTATTCCGTTCACTTCGCGCACTATGCTACCAAGCTGGAACAGCACCTGAGAAAAAACGGCATCTCCTGCCATGACGCTGACATCATTATCGAGGAAAGCTCTGTGATTTACTTTGAAAAGCTGCATTCGCCTGAAAGCAAGTTCTTTTTCAGGATGGTCAGGAGGCATGACCCAGCGCAGCTATTCGTGGAATCGGCGTGCAGGGCCATCGAAAGGCATCTGCCGGAGGCAAAGGCCACGTTTGGGTCGCAGGGCGAAATAGCAAGGTGCATCCGGTGACCCAAGGAAAATAATAATACCTCTCAGATCCCTCCTGAGCGTAATTGATAATCGGGGTTCCAAGGGAGATAAAGGATCACGAGAACAGAGTGGCGCTGACGCCCCGATCAGTCTCGTCGCTCGCCACGTCAGGCGGCAAAGTGCTTGTGGAGACTCTAGCCGGCGCCAAGAGCGGCTTTTCAGACGACGAGTACAGTGCCGCCGACTCAACGGTGGTCCGCTCGGCGGCAGAGCTGTATTCAGGCTCTGACCTAATCGTCAAGGTGAAGGAGATCCAAGTTGGCAAGGGCGAGCACGAGCACATAGAGTCTGAACACACCATATTTGGCTTTAGCCACTTTGAGTCAAGCCGCCAGCTGACCGAGATGGCCGTAAAATCGCGTGCCACTTTCATATCGTTTGAAAAGGTGGTTGACCATGGCGGCCAGACGCCCCTCCTGATGCCGATGAGCAGGATCGCTGGCACCGTCGCAGGGATATGGGCTGGATTTTTCCACAACTATGCCTTCAAGCACGACAAGTCGATAAGACTCAAGGCAGGCTCGGATCAGGTCAAGTCAAAGTTCATCGAAGGGTTTGAGCGCCTAGTCAACGCCAACATTGACCCAGAGCTCCGGCGGATGCTGTCGCTCCGGGATAGGGCGGTGATAGTATTTGGCGGTGGGAGCGTGGGTGAGATGGCCGCAAGAATGTGCGCCGCTCTTGGCGCTAGGATGATAATCGTCGAAAAGCGAGAAGCGCGGAGGAAGTATTTGCAGAAGATCAAGCTCCCCCAGTGCTCGATCACGGAAAATGCAGACCGCGACATCCTGCGCCACGCGCACGTCATAATTGGCGCAACGTACGACAGGGAAAAGACTGACAGAGTGGTAGACGAAAAGATGCTGAAAGAGATCTCGGAGATGCGCAAAAAGATCGTAATCGATGTGTCGATCGACCAGGGCGGCAATTTCCCGTACCTTGACTCGTCAGGTAGATATTCGCCGGCTTGTACCGGCAGCATCTTGAGCCCGGCGCTGCTCGACTACTTTGGCAACACCTTCATCCGCGTCCCGAATATACCATCAATAGTTCCGAGGTACGCTTCTTCCGCACTGTCGTCTATAATAACTGAATACGTAAAAGACATCGCAGGCAGCGTCGAACGACCAGAGCTTACCCGGGCAGTGAGCATCAGAAATGGCAGGATCCTCGACGAGGCAATAGTCAAGGCTCACAATCTGAAGTAGTCTATCAGAACAAGGTTCCTATCTCGATATAAGTGCGACAAATCAGTTTTGGTTTGGGTTATTATGCTTTGCATGATTTGCAGGACAAAGATCGAGACGGCATACAACGACCTGTGCTTCAGCTGCTACAAGAAGCAAAAGATGGAAAAGTTGAGGGCTGAAGAGAGGATGAAGTAATGCGCGGCGCAGTAACGAGCGCAAGCCATTTCGTATCTTTCTTCTGCAGTCGCAAGTGGTTTTTTGCACTACTCCGAAAACATTTAACTTGACTCCTGAATATAATGTACTGTAACATAAAATCAAGGTGCTGGTAGCCGAAGAGGAGGATAGTATATAGTCTACATGTACAGGCTTGTTCCCGAGCACAGAAATCACGAGGCTACGATCACAAAGGACGACGGCCAGACCTGCCTTGAAACGTACCTAGGCACTCCGAACATGAAGAGCCGGCCCTCATAGGACATAGCCGTGCTTGACTACAGGATGCCCAGGCTCGACGGCATAGGAGTTGCAAAAAGGGTCCTAGAGGCAAACAAATGGTTCGATAAACTTGAAAAAGTGAAGGTTATCGGCTGCAAAATAACTAAAGATGAACTCCAGAATCTTATAACGCCCATAATGCATGACTGTTATCAGCTTGGCCCGATAAACCACGATACAGTATATCCTCCTTTGTAGGCTTTTGCACCAACTTTTGGATTGGGCACTACCGCATGAAGAAGGAGCAGTTTGACAGGGTGCAGGAAGAGATAGAGGAGGAGGAGGAGAAGCTTGTAGCTATAGCTGCGGAGAAAGAACAGGCGTACGAGAAGAACTTGGAGAACAGCTCGAGAGGGTCTTTGAAGAAGATATTACACATCCATCATCATATTATCAACGGTCAATGAAACAGCAGCAGTCAGCGCCATCTAGAACAGTAGCAAACCTATCTCTGGAGGATATGATCCGTAAAAATGAGTGAGGAGAACAACGACAACAATAACCAGCAGCAACCCATCATAAAAGATAACGAGAGAGATAAAGAAGAGCTCATGGACAATTTGGATTGTTGCATTTACCATTCTTTGGCATTCCAAATCTGCATTCACGGCATATGTTTCATAAGCTGTTATTGATGGCGATTTATCGTCGTTCATGCTAGACGCAC
>CAMLKF010000059.1 GCA_946480575.1 uncultured Nitrososphaera sp.
AAATCGCATTCGCTCAGCAACTAGAGCTAGCTAGTATCTGGCCCTAAGCTGCCCCGCCTGACCTTCATTAGGAAAGTTAAGAGCTTTAGAGGAATACAAAGAATGAGGCTCTAAAGATGGCACGATGCTTGTCGTATACCCGCTATATCGAGGACAAATATTTAAGAAAGGTAGCAGTATGGCAATTAGAGCCTGCTCGATCCCGCGCTCTATCTATACTCGTCGCCGCAGTCGCCAATCATCTCGTACAGGTCGTTTGACTTTTTGCACACGTCTTCGATGCTGCCATGATCTTCTCTGTCCAATCTAAGATTGAAAACGCGCAGGTTGTCGCTCCTGTGGTCGGCTATTCCGAGCCGGGTGCCGATTATGATGCCTGCCACAGCCGGCTTGTCGAGGATATAGCGCGCGGCAATGTTTGCAATGCTCACACTGTGCTTGCCAGCAATTTCCTTCAGGGTTGACAACAGCTCCTGGAACAAACGCCAGCCGCCCCACGCGTCTACCATGCGCTTGTACTTACGCAGGCTCGCCGTGTCAAGCTGTGAAGAAGGCGGCTCCGACTTTCCGAGGTAACACTCCGACATCAGGCCGCCGCAGATTGTGCCGTATGCAAGCAGGCTGGAATTATTCTCGCTGCAAAAGTGGGCCATCTTGACCTCCGGCCTCCTGTCGACGATAGAGTACTGCACCTGATTTGACGCTATCCGCAAGTCCGCGTCCTTCATTATTTGCATGCGCTCGGTGTCAAAGTTGGTAAGGCCGATATGCCTTATCTCGCCCTCATCGCGCAGGTCCGAGAGATGCTTTAGCGCGTCGATGTAGTAGGGGTTGTTGTAGTCCCACCAGTGGAATTGGACAAGGTCTATGGAGCTGACATTCATCCTGCGGAGCGACCTTTCAATTGCTGCCTGCGCTGCGGACCGCGTTATCGTCTGCTGCGGCTCCGGCACCCATTTTGTCAGCGCCTGAACCCTCTGGAGCTCTTCTTCTCCTCCCTTCTGCTCAGCCAGCCTGCGCCTGAAATCTCCTATGAAATCTTCCGCAGGACCGTAAATGTCTGCCAGATCCCAGGTGGTCATGCCGGCTTCGTGGTACCTTACCATTTCTGCCACTGCCGCTTCAGGGTTTATGCGCCCGTGGCCGCCTGCAACCTGCCACATGCCGTTGAGTATCCGGCATATCTTCAGGCCAGGCGCCAGCTCATAATGCTCCATATGCCGCGTTATATGCCGGCACGTTCCATCATAATAAATATTAAACAAAATTTTCAGTGATGATGGTGTCCGCAACCGCAACCGCAACCGCCCATCATGCCGTGATCGCTGTCATGCGAAGAGGAGCACGAGGGGCATTTCTTGGCGTCATTTTCAGACATGAACATGACGCCGCACGAAACGCACTTCATCTTTTGGATTCCTTGCATGCCCTTCAGGCAGCAGCTGTAGCTATATTAAGGCAATGCATGTCTATAGGCTTTCCGCGACCTTTCCATCGCCAGCAGGCTTCTCCGGAGCAGCGACACGAGCAGCATCACATCCTTCGTTGTCGGCACGCTCTTTGCTACCATCTTTTTCATCGCAGCGTCTAGCAGTGGCTTTTTGTGATCATCATAGTTGCCGGCGTCAGCCACCTTGTCCACATATCGCAATAATAGATCAATGTCCTGCTGCGAAGCCAGGTCGATGCTCTTCTTTGTCTTCTTTCTTCTGTCCCTGACCTCAGGCCTGAACCTTGAAATTTCATAGAGCAGAATAGCAAGCGCATGGGCAACGTTCATTGTCCTGTACCTTGTCTTTGTGTCGATGGTCACCACGAGGTCGCATAGCTCCAGCTCCTGATTGTTCAGACCCGACGACTCCCTGCCGAGCACTATGCACAGGTCCTTGCCCTCCGCGTCATACGCCAGCTGCGCCAGACGCTCGGGGGATATTGATTCACGCAGGATGTTGAGCTTGCTTGTTGCCTGGATGGCCGACGTCGCCACGAGGATGTCAAACTTTTTTCTCAGCTGCTTGAGCATAATCACCTCAGCCGACGCAAGCACGTCCTTGCCGTGCGTGGCGTAGCGCACGGCCTCTTCCCTATCATAGCGCGGGTTTACCAAATAGAGCTTTTTGAGGCCGAAATTCTTCATCAGCCTAGCGATGTGGCCGACGTTGACGTGATATTGCGGCTCTACTATGGCGACAGCAATAGTCATGCCTGTACGCTAAAACCTTGGGGATTTATGTCTTCAAAAGTAACTAAATGGAACCCGACAAAAACTTCTCCTTCTTCCTACTTGAATCAATTTACAGAGGCAGACCTCAAAATGCATACTAAAATTGAAGGCATACGCATGTGGCAATGGCTGTAGTAGTAGCAATAACCGCCATGATGCTGGCTTTGGTGATGCTGCTGGGTTTTGCAGGGGCGACACAGATCCTTGCGCAGCTGCAGCTCCCACCAAGAACCAACACCAGCAATAGTAGCAACAGCCGGCTGAATGCAGAGGCAATCTATGAGTCAAACAGCGTAACTGCCGACTCGGATGTCGAGAATCTGGTGATCCTGATTCCTGACAGCAGTATTGCCGACTATAGTAGAGGAGCCATGGCATCGCCGATATTTCATGGATTCCTTCCAGGAAGTGCAACAATAGTTAGCGGAACCAATGTGACTTGGATAAACGCGGATGTCAATGCAACTCACGGCATAGCGCTGTCGGTCTCAGGAGGAGGAGGCCAGATATTTGAGGAGACATCGATACCCTACCAGAATGGAACGAGCTACATGTTCGACGAAGAAGGAGAATACACATTTACAGATCCGGCCAGCGGAATGACAGGCACAATAACCGTGGTGTCAGAAGATGACGAAGACGACCCGCTTACAAACTCGTCAAGACCCACAGTGGGCTTGGTCGCAGTTCCGGTATTTGGGGAGCTTAGATTCAGCAGCCATCTGAACAGGCTGGGCTTTAACGCTGTGTCCTCGTTCAGCCCAGAAGAAGTAGGAAGAGCAAGAACAAACACTACTGGTGCAACAGGAGGAGTAAACGCCACATCATCAGTACAAGGAGCAGCAGAAGACAGACTTGTCCTGTATGTCTGGAGCCAAGAGGAATCAGACTCGCAGACAGTCATTAACAGGTTTGCTTCAAAGCTCCGCACGCTTGAAGGGATCCTATATCCCGGCGACGCGATAAAGCAGAGCTAGCAGTAAGCCATCCTGCCGCACTTCCTGCAACAGGGGCATGAGCTTGGCAAACGAAGCAATGATGGCAACACGGTATTTTTGTGGCTGCATCTTGGACAGGTTGAAGTCAGGGATCGACGAGACAAGCGAGTATATCATGAATTGATATTCGTCAAGGTTCTTGGCTGCGCTTGCTGCTTCACCCACTGCAGACACACTTTTTCTTGCCACCCTGACGTTTACTAACACTGCACCAAAGACTCTCTGTGCGCCCTTGACCATCAGGTCAGGCGTGGTTATTCCGTCGCAAGAGAGCATTCTGACGCAGCTAGAATCGACGAGCCTCCTAGATATTACTGCGTTCAGGATAGAGGACGGCACCACTTCTTTACGGCTGCAATTCCGGCGTTAAAAATGTACGATTGAGCAAGGCGAAAGGAGGCGCAAAATGGTGCGATGGATGCCGACTAAAAAACGATCAAGCAAAATGTAAATATTGTATGTTTTACTAACTATTCAATATATAATTATGATAGTTGCCATAATTAGCAGAAAGAGCTTGAAAACAAAAATGTTTTTATGCAATTACTGATAATATATAGCTGCATGATGTTGCCAAAAGCCATGGGTTGACCTTGGCGCTTGGCGTGCAAAACTGCATCACGTAAAAAAACGCGACTTTAACGGCAAAGGCTGTAACAAGGTCGTAGGTGCAGGATCGCCAAGCGCCATTTACCACCTGTTCTTTTGCTGTTAAATTTTCCTATAGATAAAACGGAATGTAATCGTATAGAATATTTTCACATTGATTAAAAATAATGCTCGCGCTCGTCTACCATGAATATTATTATTTTTTTCGGCCGCACGAGCATAATGTTGTTATTATTGGCTTTGGCCGCCGTCGCCACAGTTTCAATAGCGGCGGGCACAGCGGTGGCTCAGCAGAACCAGACGTCAGATTCCGCGACGCCAGCTAGGAGTAACAATACCTCCACGGCTGCAAACGTCACGTCTCCAGCAGGCATGAGCCTTGACGCTGCAAGGGACCTGTACCTGTCGGTGTGGAACCAGACAGAGTTCAACGCCACGTTCAGCACGTACGTCAAGCAGGACACCGCAGCCGGCTACGGCGTCTACGAAGAGCATGGCGATGTCTTTACGCCTGGCGAAACGATGGTACTCTACGTCGAGCCGGTGGGCTTTGACCACGAAGAATTGCTTGACCAGAAAGGCAACAAGCTGTACCTGGTGAACATCACCGCGGACTATATCATAGCTGGCGCCAACGGCACAGAGATTCAGACGATTGAGGATGAGCCTGTCGGGAGCATCATATCGCATAGGCCCAACACTGAGCTCTCCTTGGAGCTGACGCTGACTCAGGAGCGGCCGTTGCCCGAAGGCGACTATACGATAACGTACGTGATCACCGACGAGGTCTCGGGCGAAAGCTTTGAGCTGGCCAAGGACGTCAGGGTGGCAAAGACCGTACCTGCAAGCGTGGCATAGCACACATACTACTACTACTATTACGGCGCATAGTCCATCAAATAGTCTGGCGGCTTGTCGAGGTTGACGCTGTCCACCCTTACCGACACAGTGACCCAGTAGCGGAACGACGACGGGTTCCCGATGAGCCACCCCTCTAATGGAAATTCCACCCTGTCCTGCGGCATCCCTGATGAAATCTGGGTCTGCGGGACAAGGTACTCTCCGGTGGTGCTGTCAAACACTGCATAGTGCCACCCCTTTTCAGCAAAGTTTGAATCCTGAGCAAAATTTGGAAACATGATTATGTAGTGCCGCTGGTCGCCGTCCATTTCTGGGCTCGTAGTAATGACATGCCACAGGTAGTTAGTTTCGTATTTCTCGTTCAGGTTGGGGTCGCCTGCAAGCTCTATCGAAAACAGAAACGCGTTGCCCTGCTTTTTCACGCTTGCCCCCAAGATATCGTGGTAGCCCCTGACCTCGGGCACAGTGCTAGAATTAGATTGCTGAAGCACCGGCCTCGCGTCGCCCCTCGCGTCGACGATGCTGCTGTCGGCGTTATTGTAAAATCCCACTGTTGCCGATTGTCCTCCGGGCAGCTGCGGACCCAGCCCGGCGATAGCGAATGAAGCCGGGACCAGCGTTGCGATTGCAACTGCAATCACCAATACGGACGACGCCTTCAACAACATATATAATCTGTAAAGAGGTGGTATTTGCCATTTGCGTCGCCGTCATCGTCAAGACATTTTTTAAGTCGGCTGACACATGCTGCATTGATACGTGTCGTTCAGCGAATTCTCAACATTATGCGAAAAGGTGCGCTTGACTTCGAGCAAGAACGCCAAAGTAGCAATTATTGCAGAATATCTGGCCAAGCTTGACGACTTGTCGCTGCCGGCGGCGGTGCTGTTTTTGTCCGGCGCCGTATTCCCTAAGGGCTCAGGCCTTGCCCTAAACGTCGGCTTTAACACGATAATGCAGTCACTGTCAGAAATCGCGCGGCTAGAGCCGGAGGAAATACAAGAGATCTACCTAAAGCACGGGGATATGGGCGCGCTTGCCGAGCACGCCGTGTCGAAAAAGCAATGGAGCCCGCTTGTGCCGCAGCGGCAACTCCTCCTGCCCGACCTGCACGACCAGCTGAGAAAGATTGCCGATGCGTCAGGCCCGAGGTCGGCAGAGGCAAAAAAGAAAATCCTGACAGGACTGCTCATCAACTGCTCGCCCCTTGAAGCAAGGTATCTCGTCAAGATAGCTACTGGCGAACTGCGCGTCGGCGCCGTGGAAGGGCTGGTCGAGCTTGCAGTAGGCAAGGCGTTTGGCCATGACGCGCAATCTGTGCGACAGGCGATGCTCCTTTCCGGGGACATTGCACAGGTTGCACTCCTAGCGAAAAAGGACGCGCTGGCAACTGCCATAATGAAGCCACTTGCGCCTCTCAGCTTCATGCTTGCAGACGTCATGTTCAGCGCCGAAGAAATTGCGCAATACTACGGTGGCAAGCAGATGATCTGCGAGTTCAAGTATGACGGCATAAGAATGCAGCTGCACAAGTTCGGCGGACAGGCCAGGATGTTCTCAAGAAAGCTTGAAGACGTCACCGGCTCATTTCCCGAGATAGCTGGTGCAGCTGCGCTGCTCCAGCATGATTTCATTCTCGACGGCGAGGTCCTTGCGTACAAAAATGACAGGCCGCTGCACTTTCAGGAGCTGCAAAAGCGGCTCAGGAGAAAGGCTGTCACTGAGCAGTTAAAGAGCGAAATCCCGGTCATTTACGCGCCCTACGACGTTATGTACGTCGACGGACAGCAGGTCATCGACAGGCCGCTCATCGAGCGCAAATCGCTACTGTCGCAAATAAAATTCAAGGTGCCCATAATCGACCTAGGCTACAGGGTGGTGTCGTCGGCGCAGGAGATAGCCGACGCGTTTGTCGAGAGCAGAAAGCTTGGCCACGAGGGGCTGGTCATCAAGGAGCCTGAGTCGCAGTACCACCCCGGCAAACGTGGCAGGCACTGGGTCAAGCTAAAAAGGGAGCTTGACACCATCGATGCGGTCGTTGTCATAGCAGAGTACGGCCACGGCAAGCGCGCCGGCATGCTGTCAGATTATACGTTTGCAGTGCAGGACGATGATGATGGCGGCGAATTAAAGGCGATAGGCAAGGCGTACTCGGGTCTGGCCGACGACGAAATTGCCGAGCTTACCGCCCGCCTGCGGTCGATAGCCGTCAAGGACGAGGGCTACAGGCTGCTTGTCAGGCCAGAGATTGTCCTTGAAGTGGCGTTTGACAGCATACAGAAGAGCGACAGGCACGACAGCGGGTTTGCGCTGCGCTTCCCGAGGATAAAGTACATCCGCGCAGACAAGACTGTGAGTGACATCGACACCCTTGACAAGGTGCGCAGGATATACGAGAGCCAGGCGCATGTGAAGAGCCGCTAGGCCGCTGTCATCTCGCCGCCTTCGCCAAGATAGTTGGCAGCAGCGTATGCAAAAATACGGCCCCCTGTACGCTTGGACCGATGAGGCGACACCTTCAGAGTCGCCGCAGCCGCTGCACCTTGGTGTTTCGCTGCTGTCAATTGCTGTCTGCGTATATATGTATGTGTGCCGGCACGATGCCAAGGAATAAAAGGTCAAAGGTGTTTTTGTACAATATATTGTTAAGGGCTCTGATTCTAGCCGTGGCAGTAGCTGCTTCGCTGGCAGCGTATTTTGCGCTCTCAGCTTACGTGATCCCGCAGTCGTACTCGTCATCGGAGCCGCCTAGGCCAGAGCCGATTTTAACTGGCGTCAGCCTGTCTGCTTCAGAGGTCGCGCTTGGCCAGACATTTACCATCTCTGTCATGGTGACAAACAGGGGCGATCAGTCTGACGTGCAAATCGTTTCTGTAGGGTTCCCGAACCTTACTAGGACTGACGGCATTGCAGTGCTCAAGCATAACTTTGTGCAAAGCCCATTTTTTGTTCAAGCTGGGCAGGAGGTGGGCATCGGATATACCGGATTTGAGAGGACTGTTAAAGCGGAATATCCTTCTGTTGAGGCCACCACTTGGTCCTGGAAAACCGGCAGCACCTACAGCATCGACGTCCAGGTCAAGCCGGATGTCGAGGGAAGGTTTGTGGTATTCGTCAAGTCTATTGCGCTGCCCCACAGCTGGGAGCGAGCTCACTACCCGCATGAAGGCTTGATGGACTATCAGCAAGAGTTCGTGCAGGCGTATTCCGTGCAGGTGACGACAAAGCCTTAATTATCCAATCCGCGAAAGAAGGAGCACCCATAATGAACTATTTCAGGCAAGGCCCCTCGTTTCTCGTTGCCCGTGGCGCGGGCCCGAGGTTCCTCATTGGCTGCGTGCTCGTGAGCATTGGCATACTGCTTGCAGGGGCAGCCGGCAGCTGGGATATCACAAACCACCTGCTTAACAAGCCTGAAACGTTCTTTGCGCCGCCTCACGCTGTCCTATATTCTGGTGTAGCCATCGCAGTGGCCGGCGCCGCGATGCTGTTCACCGCCGCAAGGTCAGCAGCTGGCAACAGAATAATAATCCCATGGCCGGCCAAGATGGTGGCGGCCGGTGTAATAGTGCTGGTGGCGGCCGGGCCGGCTGACTTTGCCTGGCATTCGGCTTTTGGGCTTGATGGCCTGCTCAGCCCGCCTCACTTTGTGCTTTTAAGCGGTATGGTCGCAAGCAGCATAGGTGCCCTTGCCGGCGTCGTCTACTACAACAAGACCTTCATGCGCAGCAGTAGTAGTAGTAGCTCTGAGCTGCGCCTCCCACCTGCGCTCATTGTCATTGGCATACTGCCAATTTGGCTCGCTCTGTCTGGGGTCGTGGACATGTTCTCCCTGCCGTTCTCAGAGAGTGATTATTTTAATTTCAACCCGCCTCCAGCTCTTGGGGCAGCTAACGCCACGCTTGGCTTTCCGTTCCTGGTAGCTGCAATGCTGTATACTGCGTCTGCCCTTGCAGGCAGGCGCTTTGGCATCATGTCAATAACCGGTGCCACGTTCATTGTGACAGGCGCCCTGACATCCATAGCCCCGAATGAAGCGCTGGTGCCCACGCTACCGTTTTACATGCTTAACATGATTCCAATCGTGGCTGCAGATGCGATAATGTCGTACCGGTACTGGCGGCCATTCAAGATCTCCATATATGCCGCAGGGGCAATAGCCGGCCTTGCGTTCTTTACGTTGTACTACCCGCTGATAACGCACACATACAATGAAGTGCTGACTCAAGAGCCGGCGCTCTGGGCGAGCCTGACTGCGCCAACATACTTTGAAATGATAGGCACCGTGCTTCTCTTTACGGCCGTCCCCGCCGCTGCAATGGGCGTCCTTGGCGCGATGACTGCTGACAAGCTTATCGCCAAGAATAAAATTCTATAATATTGTGACTATAGCATCAATTAGAAAAACACTTCGGACTCCTTTAATACTGTGACTCCATCTTCATGTAGGAATGCCACCTTTACTAGAAGTTTACAATGTCGATTCTTCTCAGAAACCACCCCAGCAGTTTTTGATATGCGACTTTTGCTTCTGGGCAGCTTCTGCCATTAGCACGAGAAGGCACGACATCGTCACCTGCCCCCAATGCAATGCTACTGTCTCGAAGCTGCCGCTATAGGACAACGAGAGCTTTACGTTCAGTTACGACAAGAGGCGCGGGGTGAAGCTTGCGTTTGCCTCTATACGCTCTAGCTAGCTGCTGACGACATGAGAGAGGGATCCATCGTTGCTGCTGCAGTAGCGGCAGGCGATATGCACACTTGGCAGTAGCCGTTATCAAAGGGCTGGCCGCACCTTGCAGCGTTGCAGCCGTATACGACGCCGCATCTTCTGCACTGGTGGAGGCACGCCCTCACTGCTGCTTCTGCCAATGCCGAAAGCTAGGCAGACTGCCTTTTAACGGCAATACGACTTTCTACAATAACAAAAGTACGAAGAAAAATGCAAAGGATAAATGCTGGGCTGCATGCTTGTATCTGGTTGCAGAATCAGGACGCGCCCTACAGAGTTGTGCAGAAAAACGGCTGCTCTGCAACTTTTTACCAGAAGGACTGCATAACCGGCCTGAAGGAAAACATCAGCGAAAAATCAGTCGATGTCATAGTCACGTCGCCGCCTTACAACATTGGCATCGATTATGGTTCGTACAACGACGCGTTGCCGCGCGAAAAGTACCTCTTGTGGATGGAAGAGGTGGGCGTTGCCGTTAGGCGCGCTCTGGCAGACGACGGCTCGTTCTTTCTCAATATCGGCAACAAGCCAAAGGACCAATGGATAGCATGGGACGTCGCTTCGGCGCTGAGAAAGCACTTTGTCCTGCAAAACGTAATCCACTGGGTCAAGTCGATAGCAATAAGCAAGGCAGACGTTGGCAGCTACCCAAACATCGCCGGCGACATAGCAGTTGGGCACTTCAAGCCAATAGTGAGCGAGCGGTTCCTCAATGATTGCCACGAATACATTTTCCACTTTACAAAAGCCGGCGATATGAAACTGGACAAGCTCGCAGTCGGCATTCCCTATCAAGACAAGACAAACATCGGCAGGTGGAAGGCGGCTAAAGAGGACAGGCGCGACAGGGGCAACACATGGTTCATACCTTATGAAACGATACAGAGCAAGAGCAAGCGGCCGCACCCTGCCACGTTCCCGGTGAAGTTGCCAAAGATGTGCATGAAGCTGCACGGCAATGCAAAACTGGCGGTTGACCCGTTCAGCGGCATCGGCTCGACTGCGGTGGCAGCGATGCGCCTCGGCGTCTCGTTTGTAGGCTTTGAAATTGACAAAGAATACATAGACGCGGCAACAGCGAGGCTTGAGGCAGCGCAATAAAAAAATAATAATAATATATATATGTTGTTGGATTTATCAATCAAAAGTTTTCGCAGTCAGCCTCTGA
>CAMLKF010000060.1 GCA_946480575.1 uncultured Nitrososphaera sp.
GGTTCGATTCAAATCTTCAGAGGATAGAGAAAATGGCATACAGATGTTTAACGAGTTTTTCAAAACTATAGAAAAAGACAACAAGGAACAAAAAATGACAGGTCATATCATACTTGAAAGTTTGAGCGACCCTAAAGAGGCAATCGTCTTGACATTCTGGGAGACAAGGGAAGATATGGACAGATTTTATTCACAACAGAATAGCAGCTTGGCAAACCTTGTGAAAAGAGCAAAGCCTTTGTTTGAAAAAATGCCAGAGAGAACAGATTATGCTGTGTCAGGATTGTATACGCATACATGATTCTATGAGCGTTGCAAACTAGCAGTGGGACACAGACGACGAGATCCTTATTTGGTCTCTGCGCCAGCCGTTGCCTGGCTGCTGATGTAACATCTTGTTTTATTAGTTCGTGACCACTATCTTGCCATTGCAAAGTCACGTCAGCTCCAGCTTGCCTGAGCAGGTTAGAGAGGGTTTCAGCTTCATTTTTGTGGCAATAGGATCTTCCAGCCCTGATGATATGAATACCAGCTTGCCAGACAAGTTGGGCAGAGCCTATCTGGAACAAGAGGAACCATAGCTCGGAGAAGAAGAGTATGACACCGGACAATGTCTTAGGGCGAAGCAGGAGAATGCTTGTAGCAATATTGGCACCATTTGAGTAACCAACCGCCATGACATTTCTTGCATCAAACCATGGCTGCAGAGGCCTTTTCAACAAAATCTGCTAGCTCATTGGTGCGAAATTTAAGATCCTCTATGTCAAAGACCCTTTCTGCTAGCCTGCGGAAAAAGCGCGGAATCATGCCAAATCCCTTTCCAAACTTTTCTATTGAAAAGTAATGTATGTTTCTTCTTCATCTAATGATAATATATTAGACTCGGCTTGACTTATTAGCCTCTCAACCTTTCTAGACTGACTGAAAAATATATGACAAGCACAACAAAAGGTAGTAGCAAGAAAAACTTGGCTTTGGTTGGGGCTGCTGTTGCTGTAGGGTTCCTGCTCACAGTTGCAGGAATGCCTTCTCTTAGCAGCGCTCAAACCCAAGAACAAGGACAAGAGCAACAGCAACAAACAGAAAGCGCAACAGCTGCTGCTCAAAACGGTACAACAACAACAGCAACTACAGTTGATGCAGGTGGCGGAGGGCCTGAATCTGTGGTTACTTGGTTTACCCCACAAAATGTGACTATAAATGCGGGTGAAACAGTCGTCTGGACAAATCCAACGGTGGTAGGTGAGCCTCATACTGTTACCTTTATCAGAGAACAGGGTTATTTTGCCAACTTCCAATCACCCTTTCTGATTCCTAATGGCACAGAACTAACCCCAGCAAATCCTGAAGAGAAGAATACAGAACCACTTATAATTCCAGGTCAGCCGCCGAATGGTGATGGCACCCCTGCTGCTGCTAGCAATGATATCATAGTTGCCGCCAATGCCAGGTCTACAAACCCAGTTGTCATAGATGTTCAGCAGAACAACGTGACATACCTGCCGCTAAATGCTAATTATACCATGACTGGAGATGAACTGTATGTTAATTCAGGTTGGATGTGGCCAGCAGGTCAGGCGCCGCCAGGTGCACCACCAATCAAATCATTCAGCGTCACGTTTGCAAACACAGGAACGTATGACTATATATGTTTAGTTCATCCCTGGATGACTGGTCAAGTAGTGGTGCAGTAAAAAGTCTAAATTAACTTCTTCTTTTTTTCTTTTTTCTTTTTGAGCCTATAATGAGGAGGTAGTAGCAGTCAGAGGGGATTATTGTTTTCTGGCGATGCACAATACATATTTCCTCACCAGCCTGCCATAAATGATGTTAATACGCACTCGGAATAATTATCCAAAGTGATATTTGGAATTAATAATTGAGATTCTTGTTCTGCTGCTCGTGATATTCTGCTCTTGCTCCTTGATAAAATATATCTTTAGCACAGAGCGTCTGTCTGCAAGAAAAAAATAGGGAGGAAGTGGTTGTTTAGTGCGTATATACATGTGTGTCAGTATATACTATTCCTACCTGACGCATCGTCCTTGACTAGCATTAACTGCTATGCTTCCACCACCTGGTGCATTAGGATTAATACAGCCACGTGCTTCTGCTTGTTGTAGTTGTAGGGGAATAGTAACTATTGTGACAGCTACCACTCCGAGCAATGCCAGTGCTGCTATTACAGCAATTACTGCTATTGATGTATCGTTCATTTCTAAACCATTAGAAGAAGCTGTTCTTCTTTTTAAGAGGTTTTGTTACTAGGCTCCAAAAAGAGACAAAAACCTATGGCGAATTCTCGTTGTTTGATAATGAAGAATAATGCGAATGGTAATGGGAACATTACATACGGACAATGTGTCAAGAAGTAGTGGGCCGAGCCAGATTCGAACTGGCGACCCCCGCCATGTCAAGGCGGTATCTTAACCAGGCTAGACCACCGGCCCTTTATTTCAGATTTTTGCTGCCCAAATATATGTTATAGATTCGTCTTTTTGCCGTGAAAGAGCTCTCTCTCTACTAGCTTTGTTCACAAGTCAGATATACAACAATTTGGTACGACGTATACGACACTGAAGCCGTCTACTAACTCTGACGTCTCCCGCCATTACGACGAAATGCTGCGACTGCTTAATGAGAGATCCTCGCAGAGAGTTGAAGGAGAATAATTCGATGCTCAAGGAGCATAACTCGGTGGTGGTCGTCGTCAGCAGCATCGACGACAACGACAGGGTGAGAAAGATCGGCGTCAGGCATTGGCAACCTGTGGTAGCATAAAAGTTAAGAGTCACCTTAGTCGCTTTTATTTTGATATTTGGATAGCGAATCCTTTAAGATAATTCAGGGTGATGCTCTTCAAATAATCAAGCAACTTTCTGGCAAAAGCAGATTGTTCCGCGCAATCATTACTTCTCCACCATACTATGGTCACCGGCACTACGGATCCAACCCAAACGAGATAGGCAGGGAAAAGACCGTGGAAGAATACCTTGATTCGCTGGCCAAAGTATTTGTGGCGTGCCGCGATGTCCTGACTGCTGATGGCAGCCTGTGGATAGTGATAGGCGACACGAGGCGGCGGCATGAAAAGTTGCGCGTTCCTCACCGGCTTGCAGACAGGCTGGTCGGCGCAGGCTATGTCTTTCGGGACGACGTTGTCTGGTACAAGAAAAACAACGTGAGCAGCAGCTCGCGTGACAACTTTGCACAGGCCTACGAATACATCCTGTTCTTTTCAAAGAGCCACCGGTCGCACGCAAACCTCGACGCGGTGAGGGTGCAAGGCAATGAGGCGGCAACTGGCAGAAACAAAGTTCCCCCGCCGCACATGATCCAGCACGAGCCGGCAAGCCCCGATAGGAGCGAAATAGCGCGCATTGCCGGCACAATCCACAGCGCGTCGCCCTCAACTCCGATTTCAGAGCTCCCGACAACGTCTGAGATAGCGAGGGCATACGGCTACGACCCAGAAAAGTTCTGCCCCACATGCTATCGGAAGTTCAAGAGGCATGCGACAAGGCGCAGGATAGGCGACCACAAGCACTACCCCATTTTTGCAGTGTGCAATCCCCGCGGCAAGAACCCGTCAAACGTGTGGGAAATTGCCACAAAGGCACACTATGGCAACGAGCACTTTGCGATATTCCCTGAGGAGTTGGTTGACATCATTGTCAGATTTGCTACTAAAAAGGACGACTCGGTGCTCGACCCGTTTGCAGGCAGGGGCACCACAGGAATAGTTGCGGCTTCGCTTGGCCGCAAGTTTGTCGGCATCGATCTCTACAAAGAAAATGTGGAGAAGGCCGGCAGGAACATCGCCAAGGCAGACGACAGCGGCGCAAATCTAATAATGGGACTTGCACCCAATAGGCAGCATTGACAGTTGATGACGATTACGCGCTGACAGATGCTGAAAAGGAGGGCCTATACAAGGCCATATTTTTAAGAAGAGATGTGCGTTCCCACTTTGTTGGCAGGGAAATTCCTGACAGCGTCTTGCTGCGCATCTTGAACGCCGCCCACCATGCTCCATCTGTCGGATTCTCGCAGCCTTGGAACTTTATCCTCATCAAGGACAAGCAGACACGGCAGAAGGTAAAGGAGTCGTTTGCGCGCGAGCGAGAGCGTTCCATCGCTATGCTCGATGGCAATAGGCAGAGGCAAAAGCAGTATGCTGAGCTCAAGCTTGAAGGGATAATGGAGTCGGCTATCAACATTTGCGTCACCTATGACCCCACCCGCTTTGGTCCGTTTGTGCTTGGCAGGACGTCCATAGAGGAGACGGGCGTCTACAGCGTCGCCTGCGCCATCCAGAACCTCTGGCTTGCGGCAAGGGCAGAGGGCATCGGGGTTGGGTGGGTAAGCATCCTTGCAAATGAAGACCTTGAAAAAATTCTGGCCATACCGCCGCACATCAAGCCAATCGCGTATTTGTGCCTTGGCTACGTGAACGAGTTTGGAGACAGGCCGGACCTTGAGCGCGCTGGCTGGCTTCCGAGGATGAGGCTTGCGCAGGTAGTATGCTACGAGCGGTGGGACGCCTACCAGCCGCCAGAGCAGTGGTCCAGGTTTTGTAGCGCCGTCGGCAAAATAGACGCCAGGGAGGCACGTGAAGACAATATATAATAATCAGGCGCCAATCGATAATGAAGATATCGGCAGCCAAATGCGTTGGAGATTTGAACCTGGCTACAGAGGACGGGAAAAACAAGATTGCTGTGCATACGGCAACAGCTTGTTGTTATTTTTTTTTAGCATGCATTATCACAATATTGCAAGGTACCTCTTTGTCACCCTTGCCTTCGCCGGCCTCCTTTCGACCGGCTGGTTTGGAATACCTCTGATCCCTCAGTACCTTATCGACAACGAGATAGACCTGCTGGCAGGCATCTTTACGCTCTTTAGCGCCCTTGGCACTATCTGGGGCGTGATGGCCTACCGCGAATTTACCGAGTCCATCCAGCTTGTCCTGGACGCAAGGGACGCAGCGCGCAGGCTCGACTTCATGATAGGAGAATACGAATACAGGTCGTACAACCCCATTACGAGGGACTACGACGAAGGCTTTGTCCCCTCCGGCCCTATCGACTTTTGGGACAAGGAAACACAGGTGCCTGCATGGATGGATAAGGGCAAGTACTGGCACATACTGCTCAGCCTGCAGGGCGGGAGCAAGGAAGTCAGGCTACAGGTAGTAAAGGATCAGACCCTGCCGTTTCACACCGGCCCGAGAAACGTCGCTGTCACTACAAGAGAGAAAGTGATCGTCGAGGAGATGAGAAAGATCCGCAGGCACATCTACATTGTCAAGGTTCCGCAATGGCTCGTCATGAACACGGAGCGCAAGAGGTTTGCCGGCCAAGACATGAGCGACATCGAGCTGAGCGCACTCATTGCAGATCTCAACAAAAAGATAGTAGCCGCCACTGACGAGATGGTCGAGTGGGAAAGGCAGAGAATCAGGTACCCTTGGAAGGCGATGACCATCGGCATCTACCTCAACAAGAGCCTACCCATCAGGATCGTTTACCGGCAGGTGGTAAGGAATTTTCCGGGGGCAAAAAAGCGCAGCATCGATGAAACAAACGCCAACCTTGCAAACATCAAGGACGATGAGCTTGTCGCGTCGCTGCTAGAGCTTGTGTCTGAAAAAGGAATTACGCAGAACAGAATTGAAATGTTGCAAATTCTGATCAAGTTCTTGAAGAGCGCGTATACGCGCCAAGGCCTTGGTGAAGGCGCTAGCGAGTATCACAGCTTCCACCACTCGCTTGAAGTGTCGTACATGACACTTCACATGCTGCCAAGAGAATTCGAGGAATTCGAGTTCGGCCCAAAGGACTACGAGCTCATGATTGTCGCAGGGCTCTTGCATGACTACGACCCCGCCCAGGCGCTCTTCAATAGCTCTGGGGCGCCCAAGGGCCCAAACGTCGTCAGGACCGTCGAAGAGATCCAGAGGTCAAGGATCTTAGACGCTTACTTTACCATGAGCAGGGACGAATTTGAGAATTATTTCCGCGAGTACAGGTCCGCGCTCTTGCCTCCGACCGAGTTTGCCACTACCCATCCAGAGTACGTCAAGGCCGACTGGAGCCCCACCGAAAGCATAGTGGCGGAGGCCCTCATCTGGAGGACCGATTTTCCCTTTTTCAAGCAAAAGCTTGCACAGGAAACGTTTGCGCGCCTTTTATCGCAGCTGGCAACTAGAGGCGGCGACGCCGATAAGATCAAGATCCTGGCAGAAATACTCTGGCTTGCAGATCTGGCAGTCACATACATGAGCTCCGACCCTGTCAGAGCGTGGGACAGGGTGACAAACCTGTACGATGAGCTGAACCTGCCCAAGCTTGAAGCGGTGCCCCGGACCGATGCATTTTTTGCAGATTTTGCAGAGAACGAGCTCTTCAGGCAGATGATCACCTCTAAGCAATTCCCGTACATTTTCCGGCAGCGGTGGAACCTTATCTACCAGTTCTTCCACGAAGGCAACCCGTCAACACAATTGAATAGGACGATTGCAACCGCGCGCAAGTTGTATCTCAGGATCAACCTAGAGATAGACATGAGAAAGGGCGAAATGCTTCAGGCCATGGCAGAGGAGAACTACGCAGAGTATTTCATAGGCATAGGCAAGGACCAGAACGAGGTTTTCAAGGCGAAATCAAGGTTTGCCGCGCTGGATCCGCAGAATGCCTCTGCGTTCTGGGGCGGCACTGAAAAGTTGCTGCCGGCCATAACTGATAGGTCGATAGACAACTTTCTGATGGTGCTACCCGAGCATTCTGCCCCGCTTGCGACGATGGAGGCCAAGGCCGTATTCCGGTCTATGCTCGGGTCGATATCCAAAAAGCTGGTGCAAGGAGGGGCATTCAGGATACTTACAGACTTGGAGAAAGACAGCATGGCCTTTCGCGAGCTTGCGCTTATCGCAAGCCAAGCAGGGTTCCAGCTGATCGGGAACCCGGGCAAGGCATATTTCCCAAGGGACTGGCGCGACCCGGAGTTCAAAGCTGGCAGAAGGCCGCAGGTAGTCGTTCTTGCACCCAAATAGACGAATGCCTTAAATTGGCGCTGGCAAAGTTGAAACACTGCGCGGGCTCGTAGCTCAGCATGGACAGAGCGAACGCCTCCTAAGCGTTAGGTCGTGGGTTCGAAGCCCACCGGGCCCGCTATAAAAAAAATTCACGCGACCATTGCAAAATTCTTTGCCATGTAACGCTCCAGCCTTTTGGCGTCCCTGCCACTTATCCTTATTTCGTCTGCAAATATTGGCTTTTTGCCCTTGGTTATGCTCACCCGAACAACTGAGTCCTGATCTCCAGGAACAAGCGACATTTTCAGCTCCGGCCCCTTCATCATGAAGCTCTTGAGTGGCTCGGCTTCGAGCGTGCTGCCCGCCTTGCGCGGGTTGGCAAATTCAGCTGACAGCCTGTTGACGCTGTCCTCTATGGTCAGATTCAGCCTGCTGCCTTCTGCCTTTTCAATGCTCATCACGTACTTTTCAAGGCCCTCGATCTCTATCATGTTGCCAGTTGCATTGTCTTCATGTTCTTCTTCGTATGCTGCTGAAGGCGCCCATGTCATGCCCTGCTTGGCCACCCTGATGCTGAACCGGCCGTTGTCGCCGGAGATCCGCAGATGGTCGTCTACCATCTTTTGAAGCTCATCTGACGCAAGCGGCCTAGTTGGGCCTCGGAACCACTGGTTTCTGGCGTCCTCAGTGTCCTTCTGGCCGCTGTAATGCACGATAAAGCAGTCTTTTGCGTTCCACCCCCTCACGATGTTATATGCTTCAGAAACCGAGATCATGCCGGTTGAAGACTGGTGGTCGTTGTACGTCTCTGTGCCAAGGACAAGCAGATCCGGCTTCCAGAGCAAGTCTGGGTCAGCGCCGGGGAGCGATGCAAAGTCCCATCCCGCTATTATCTTGGTGTCACGTATTTTGACGATGTATATGACGCAGCCGGAGATGTCGCCGTGGCTTGCCGCAACAGGCATAATTGAAAATGGCCCGGCATCAAATGCCTGACCCGGCTGCACCGGAAATATTTTGCCTGAAAGGGAAGGAAATTCTTTTGTAATCTGGTCGAGGCATTCTTTTGTGCAGTAGATCTTGCAATCAGCTTTTGCCGAAACCAGTGCGGGCAGGTCGCTTGTATGACCCCTATGCGCATGTGTGACAAGTACCGCATCCGGCATGCGGCCAAGCTCGGATGCGCCCTGCCTGATGCTCTCAAGCACACCGCTGCCGGCATCCACAAGAAGATGGAAAACTTCGTTTTGCTGAATGTCAAATACCGAGCATGAAGTGTTTGCGCCTGCGTCTGGTTTGCCGCCGCCGGCGTCAGGCAAAACGCCGTTTATTCTTACTACTACCCCTTGTTGCATTGATCCTAGTTTGAAAACATTCTAGATAAAAGTATAATCTATGCCGCCGATGCAGTTCTGGCTTCAGTCTTGACAGCGCGTGCCGGATAATGAACTTTTTTCATATGGTTCTTCAATTCACCCATGCTCCCGCCAACGTCGCGGTTGCATCTAGGGCATCTCCATTTGACTGCAGAAATTCCCATGCAAAATTCATATAGAAAGTATCGAATATACGGGTTATTACCAGCCAGCAAACTAGTTCTGCAGTATCACATATTTTCTGCCAAATACAAAACCAGCGTACATTACGGCACCCTTTTGGAGTACGATAGCTATCTGGGATATTATGCTGCCGCCTTCGTACGAGATCCTGCCTTCCCTATGCGCAAGCGAAATTTCATCAGGCTGGACAAATAGCGGCATCTTGACCGCTGCGAGTTGCTTTTGCTCTCGCATGTAGTTGAGCATCTTGATTACAAGCTCTAGATCGTGCTTTGTATTTGGCAAAACAACGTTCTCGCTGTACGGCATCGCCTTGCCGGCAATGTCTACCCTTGCCGCCCGCGCCACCACTGGCAGCTTTTTCCATTCTGGCTTGAACTCGAGCAGCACCAGCAGTTCTTCTATTTCGCCTGCAAAAGCCGTCAGGTCGTCGATGCTTCCTTTCTTTTGCCTTGCAACCAGCTTTCTTACTTCGTTTCTGACTTCTTCGGTGCCTTTGAGCGGCCGGATGTTAAAGAGCAATCAGAAAGAATCCGCCTGCGTGCTATTGAAGATTGCTGTCTGAGTCAGACGCCAGCCAGCTTGGCATGCCCATAAAGCCGGGCCTGGTGGAGCTCGCTTATCTCGTCTTTTTTGTGCCTTCTGCGCTCAAGGACGTAGCCGCTTGTCGAATGGTAAATTATGACCATGTCCTTTGGGTAGAACGAGAGCATCTCGTGGTTGTTGGAATCAGACGCCATATGCCTCAGGTGAATGCGCTCCCAAGAAAACAGCTCGTCTATCTTGCCTTTGAAATGAAAGGTACTGCCGCAGGGACACCTGACGTCGCGCCAGCTACCACCTATGTTTTGCAGCCAAGGGCTCACTCCAGTCAATACGATCACGTTTTTGCTCCATTCGCTTTATTATTTTTATCTGCCAGTCATTTTCGTGAACCTGTTGTTGCTGTTCATTGTCTTGATGTAGTCGAGGTTTGCAAGTGCGACTCTACTGCCGATTCCCTTACTTCTTCGCTTTCGTCCTTGAGCGCAGCGTCGAGCATTCTTCTCGCGTCCTCTGGGCCTATCACTCCCTCCCAGAGCGACTGCAGCTTCGTGGCAGACGAAAAGGCTCAGGTCCGACCCGACTGCGTCTGCAAGAGCAGCAACACCGCTTGTAAATCCAAGCTGGCCCAGCGAGAATGCGGCTTTGTCTATTACAAGGGTGTTATTGTCGTGCTTTTTAGCACATGCCCTATTGGCCCGACAGCGTTTTCGCCGGCAATGTCTGCAAGGATGCAGAGACTGCGCGGGTGCGCACTACGCTGTCATGGTGGCCTAGCAAGCCCTTGAAGTACTGCTCATTCATATCCTCAAACTGCCTTTCCATTTCCTCGAACAGCTTGAGCCTGTCGTAAGATGATGATGATTATTATTATTGGCCGGTCATACTAGAGACCCGTATGAGACCAAGGGCTTTTTTATTTTTCCCGTTAGGCGCCGGCTGCCAGAAAGCGGCAGATCTTATCCACCAGCCTGTCCATGTCGTACGGCCTTGAAACCACCATGCAGAACACCCTGTTCTTCTTGCTCTTGCCCGGCATTGGGAACAAGAGCACGTCAGCCATCTCCTGGCGCACCATGACAAAGCTTGCTTACCTTGCCAAGGTAGTCCTCATTGTTTTTTACAAGAGACACGACAAGCTGCGTCTGATGGCCATCGTTGTCTATCTGTGCCGCTCCTCATTTGGAATTGGCGTCTTGGGCTTGATGATATACCAGGAAAGGGTTGACGACGACTCTTCGAGCAGCAC
>CAMLKF010000061.1 GCA_946480575.1 uncultured Nitrososphaera sp.
AAGGCATGACATCTTTTATTGCCTGGTCAAAATCATTTTGGGTTATTATGAGCTTGTCAAGTGTTTCCGGAGGAACCTTTTCATTCTCCAAGTTGATTTCCGGAAGCATGCGCCTCAGGCACTTCATTGCCGCTTCCTTGCAGAGGTACTCGAGGTCCGCGCCCACAAAGCCGTGCGTCACTGCTGAAATCCTTGTCTGGTCAACGCCCGGATCAAGGGGCATGTTGCGGCTATGCACTTGAAGTATCTCCAGCCGGCCGTATTTATCAGGAACTCTGATCTCTATTTCCCTGTCAAACCTCCCAGGACGCCTGAGCGCCGGGTCGAGCGCGTTTGGCCTGTTAGTCGCTGCGATTACGATGACTCTGCCCCTTGCTTCAAGGCCGTCCATCAGCGACAGCAGTTGCGACACGACTCTTCTCTCGACTTCGCCCGTAACTTCTTCTCTCTTGGGAGCAATGGAGTCAATTTCGTCTATGAATATGATTGAGGGTGCTTTCTCTTTGGCTTCCTTGAATATCTCCCTCAGCCTTGCTTCCGACTCGCCGTAGAACTTGCTCATTATTTCGGGGCCGGAAATGCTGATAAAGTGGGCGTTGCTCTCGTTTGCAACTGCTTTAGCCAGTAGAGTCTTGCCTGTACCGGGGGGCCCATGCAGCAACACGCCAGTGGGAGCCTCGATACCAAGCTTTTCAAAGATCTCTGGATGTCGCAGCGGCAGCTCTATCATTTCGCGCACCTTTTGGATCTCTTCTTTCAAGCCGCCAATATCCTCGTAAGACACCTGAGGGACCCCGCGCATCGTTTCTGCTCCGACTTCTGTGATGCTGAATACCGTCTTTGGAGTCACGAGAGCCGCATTTTCGGAAGTGACGACAGGCGTTATACCTGCAATTTGAAACGTGAGCCTGCCGCCAAAGTATGGAACCATCACGTTGTCGCCCTTAACAACCGGTATGCTTTCAAGCGCGTCTGCAAGGTATCTTTCGTCGATTGGCGGTATGGGCTCTAGGGGAGCCACCATAACTTTTTGGGCCGATACTGCCTTTATCTTCTTGACAATCACCGTGTCGCCTATTGCTATGCCGGCGTTGTTCCTCACAAGGCCGTCTACACGGATTATGCCCTTGCCCTCATCGGAGGGGTAAAGGGGTAAACACTTGGCAACCGTCCTGCGCTTGCCTCTCACTTCGACTACATCGCCGGTGCTCATGCCGAGCGAGTCCATTACGTCATAATCAATCCTTGCAATTCCGCGGCCGACATCCCTCGTGTATGACTCGAGTGCCTTGAGCGTTATCGTAGTAGAGTTATCCGGAGCCATGATCTTAGACCGCTTTATACAATGGCGAAAATTGCTAATGAATGTACAGACGGGAAAGGAGAGTACAATTGCTTTTTTTCCGGGTATGCTCTGTTGTTGCTGTCTGCCCTGCCGGCGCTGGAATGGCAATGTCATTTGCACACATGAGTAACAACTCATATAAACAATAATTTCGTTCGAAAAAAATTATCGGTAGGTAGATCGACTACAACTTGACTAAGAAAAAGAAGAGCGTATTGATATTTGGCGCAGGAAGGATACGGCGGAATATTTGCGGCGGCAACCTGTGCAATGAAAGAAAACACCCTTTTTTGACGTCACTCTGGTCGACAAGAGCCCTTACCACCAGCCAGCTTCTTCTCCCATCCAGATCAGATTTATTAGATATGGTACGCCAGCTAGCTCGTCACAATCATGGTAGCAGCTGCTGCCGCCTCCGGAAAGGGAAAAGCGGGCAAAAAGGCAACGATGCAGGATGTCGACCTGCTGATGAGGATAGCCAAGCTGTACAACACCGACTATGACTTTCAGGCAACAGAATGGTTCTGGGGAAGCTTTCATGAAGACACCATCGAGAAGTTCACGAGCAAGTGGCCGCAAGGGAGCAGGGAGTACCAGTTCCTTGAAAGGTTCACCTCGAAATTCGAGCTCGCTGGCCTTCTGATAAAGAAAGGATTCCTGAGCGCGGACCTCTTCTTTGACCGTTACGGCTCGCTCCGGACGGAATGGGGCAAGTGCAGACCGATAATCTACGGCCTGCGGGAGAAGTGGAACGAGCCGCGATACCGCGAGAACTTTCAGCTTCTGGCAGAGCTTGGCAAGAAATGGCAGGAAACGCACCCGCCCAAGGTCGGGTGATGATGATCATTACACAAGCGCAAATTTCATGCCTGCATTGCTTGCACCATCGGCCACCGCATAGCAGATACAGCCGTCCTTGATCATCGGTTTGTCAAACAATACCGGATACCCGGCACCTGCGCTGTCGCTGTTTGGCACGAGCCTGCTGTACGGCCGGTAAGTTATCGCCAAGGAGACATCGTCGGGAATGCCGTACATGAGGTTTGAGACCTCGACTCTGTACCGCACGGGAAACGGCGGGCCGCCGGCCTTGTTCCACCACTCTATCCCGGTAAACTGGTTCTTGCCTTCATAGGTAATTCCTACTCTTCCACCGCCGGCATTGAAGACAAAGTTCTCAGTTTCCTTTGTGTTCTGGTCGGTGACGGAATACTCTATAGACCTGCTGTCCTTTCGCATTACTATCTGCCGCAAGTATGAATGGCCGACAATGGGCAGCACCTTGGTGAACTTGTAGCGGTTGACCCCGCCAAAAATCGCCCAAAAGTTGTCCCTGTCGTTGAACTGGCATATCAGGTTCAGCTCGATTGGCACATTCCGCCTGTCAAACACTTCAAGCAGGTAGAGCATCCACGACCTGCCCGGCATGCGGTTTCCCATGTCTTCCCGAATCGTGATGGTGTCAGTCACTGCAGCAACGCCTCTTGGAAACGAGGATGATGATGCGGCAAGGCACATCGACCCGACCCAAAAGTGACCCATGCCAATTGATGCTCAATGATCGTTAATTTGCATTGCTGGCGCAGCCATTGATAAGCCTGTGCCAACAACGATAGTTTAATCAGTTTTCATTAGAGCAGAAATTCAAAATCATTAAGATGCTTGCAGAATTGGCAATGGCTGATGGGCCTGCTAACTTGGATAGCCATTGGAGTCATAGTACTGGTAGTGATAGGCCTAGGAGTGGGCGTGTTCTTTTCCGGGCTGATAAGAGGAGCGGAGATAGTCGCGGAAAACCCTGCTGTGCAGAACGCCTCTGAGGAGGCTCAAGAATTCGTCCAGGACAGGATAGACCCTGACGTAAGTGGCGACGGCGTTCTGGTAATAACCACGAGCAAGTTCGCCTACAGCGTGGGCGAGCCGGTAGTGATTACGGTCAAGAACAACGGCGACGAAACACTGGTGTTTCCCGACTCTGCGCTTGGGCTTGAGATCCAGAACACAAACACGGGAGTGGAATACGGCGCGCCGGCAGCTCAGGTCATAACCGAGCTCGAGCCAGAGCAGTCAAAGGAAATAACGTGGCAGGACGATAGCGCCGGCCCCGGCGACTATTCTGCAACCGTGCACACGACGGCGCCTTCGAACTCAGGCATCATAACCGCACAGGTCAATTTCGAGATTACAGGATGAGAACCGCTGCGCTGACGACCGTTGTCCAGAGGCCGTCCTTGTGGCCTTCCGCCGACTGCGTAAAGTTCTGCGTCCTGTAGATCTTTCCTGAAAGCCTCCACTGCTCCTCTTTTTCGTTCCACGCAAGGGTCGGGTCGTTTGGCAACCCGAGAGTAGTGGCAAGCATCTCCATTGCCATGTCTTCCGCATAGTCGCCGGCCTTTTGCGCGGTTTCGCCTGTGGGATGGTGCTCAGACAAATAGCCATGTTGGCTTTCGTCTGCAGGGCGGGCAAGTCCTATCGACGCTGCTATGAGCCTGTTGGGCTCGTTCGTGGCAGACCTTGCCATTATCGTAAAAGCGATCTGGCCCGGCCGCAAATGCCTGCGCCCTTCCTGCCTGCTCACTACCTTGCAGTGGGGCGGCATGATGCTTGACACAGAAACCAGGTTGAGGTCTGCAATCTCGGCGTCTCTCAATGCCAGCTCAAAGCTCGTCAAATACTCCTTGTGGACTCCCTTGCCCTTGGTAAAGAACATCATCTTGGGGACGTAGAAGGCCGGGTTGTCCGCCTGCGGCTGCTGTTCCTCAATCATCACACAAGCAATAGCAGACAAGCCAGATTAGCGTTGCAGCAGCTTTCAATATATACTACAAAAATCAAGAACGGCTGTTGGCAAGGATAGGCAGGGCATCTATTGGGCGCAGGCTCGCTGCAAAAGTGATGGGAGTAATCAACGTCAGTCCAGAGTCGTTTTACAAGGGCTCTGTCAGAACGACTGATCAGGAAATTGCCGCAGCTGCTAGGGAGATGCAGCAGGACGGTGCGCACATCATCGATGTCGGCGCAATGTCGACGGCGCCCTACCTTGAAACAATCATTCCCATAGAGGAGGAAGCGAAGAGGATGATACGCGCAATTAAAATAATAAAAAGCGCTTGCGGCCTGCCCATCTCGGCAGATACGCCAAGGGCCGCCGTCGCAGAGCAGGCAATAGCAGCCGGCGCAGACGCTATCAACGACGTGACTGGGCTCAAGTACGACAACAACATGGCAGGCATAGTTGCAAAGGCTGGCGTGCCTGTCATTGTGGGCGCCTACAGCCGCTCGCCTGCCACTACAGGCAAGATGCCGGGCACAGTCAGAGCATTAAGGGAAAGCATTGCCTTGGCAAAAAAGGCTGGTGTCAAAGAAGAAGAAGAAGATGATGATGATGGCAGCATAATCGTTGATCCATCGATAGGCTTTTTCCGGCAGGAAGGCAAAAACCCGTTCTTTACAAAAATGGTCGATCTGCCTTGGTACACGCGCGACATCGAAGTACTGTCAAACCTGAACAAGCTTGCGATCCTGAAAAAGCCGGTGTGCGTCTCTGTTTCAAGAAAGTCGTTCATTGGTCACCTGCTGAACCTGCAGAATGCAGAAGAGCGCCTTGTGCCGTCCGTAGTGTGCGAAGCGATGGCAGCGCTCAGTGGCGCAAGCATTATCAGGACGCACAACGTCAAAGAAACCGTGCAGGCGTTGACGATGCTGCAGCTGCTGATGCCGTAGCAGTAGGATGGTTGCAATTGAAGCATTTGATGAAAGGTCTGACTCGTCATTTCTCATTCATAAAAACACCACGCCATGAAGATCAGTTGCTTCCGACACGATATAAGGTACCGTATATCGCTCGACATATGCCAACAGCGATCGCCATAAAGGAAATGCTTAGCTACTGTTCTTCAACTCTTCTTATCCTAAACGGTGTATGTTTGCCACCATGGCATACCGGACAGTCTCGATTAGGTCTATACTGTACATCAAAGATAATGCCACATGTATTGCATATCTGAATATTTTGAGGCACGAGGATAGTACAATGAACAATTGCATTCGCCATAGTTAAGCGTTTAATCCAGAGGATGCATTTTGTTGGATGCTAACTTGTCGAATTCTCCAGTAATGCAAACAACCTTATGAAAGACGAGTTTACGATACAATTTAGAGCATGTATGTACGTTGCAAGTCATGCGGAAAAGGGTTTCAAGACCTTGTTGAGGGCGTGCAATATTCAAGCGCCGCTAAAGGTTTTCTAGTGTTCTGCTCAGACCTTTGTTGCAAGAATTACCTTGATTCAGCTATGAAGTGATGATGACAGAAACAGAGAAAAACTGCTGCACTATTATTCGTCATGTCCTTAAATATAACGCCTTCCCATCTATAGTAAAAATGGGGAAGATTAAGAAGAGAAGGAAAAGCTCGACAAAGAAAAGCGTAAATGCAAAATCAAACTATCGAAGAGAGTCGGCGTAGTTACTCTTCATGTCAAGTAGGGCGACGACAACGTCCGATATGTTTGACGAGAACCATTAATAAGCACAAGAACAACAGTGTCTCTCGTATGTCAATTCTTCAGAAGGTGCTTGAAGGCAAACCACATTGCCCACTTTGTGGATGTCTAATGGATAAAGAAGGAGCATCCTTCGCATCAAGCAATATATATTTTGGAATGCAATATTTCTGCAACAACCCTGTATGCTGTATCAGGCCCATTCGTTAGAAGCAATGATAGCGAATAAACGAAGTTTCTTAAGCTGAAGAACGTAAAGAAGCTCGTTATGAGGTTCTTATTACTTGGTGCCGCGCCTGTGACTAGTACTTACAATACCGTATGCTTATCTACCACGTTACGCAATCAATTGCGATGGTCGATCTTGTCTATGGCCGCGGCGTAACCGACCTCTTGCGCGAAATGCCGTTTTACATTAGCATCTTCAAGAAAATGACCGCGTACAGGCTGTTCAAGACAAAGCAGCCAATGTACGGCTCTGTCGACGTAAACAACGTCTGTAATCTTCATTGTACGCATTGCTACTGGTGGCTCAACCGCAAGGAGGAAGAGCAGGACATGTCGGTGGAGGATTGGCGGCGCATAATCCGGGAGAAATTCAACAAGCAGCACATACTCCTCACTACGCTTGTAGGAGGCGAGCCAACGCTACGACCAGAAATCATTCAGGTCTTTTGTGAGGAGATGCCCAAGCGGGTCTGCGTTGTCACAAACGCCACTTTTCCGCTAAAGAGGTACGATGGCCTGTACTTTTACTGGGTGTCGATGGATGGAACACAACACATACATGATAAGATTAGAGGAGAAGGAACGTATGGAAAGACGAAGAGGAACATCCTCGATTATATTGCAGGGCCGGACCGTAACGGCAAGCCTGCTTGGAAAGAGATTTGGATATCAATGACTATAAATTCGCAAAACTACGCGACTATCGAAGAGCTGGTCGAAGAGTGGCGCGGCAAGGCAAACAAGATTGGGTTCCAGTTCCATACTCCTTTTGTCAAAGGAGACGCTCTTTGGCTGCCATACGGAGAGAAGAGAAATGACGTGGTCGACAAGCTTATTGCGCTAAAGAAAAAGTATCCTGACTATGTAGTCAATCCCGTCCGACAGATCACTCTTATGAAGGGCAACTGGGGCGGCGTTGGAACGGCACCGGTAGGCTGTCCGTCTTGGGCCATACTGTCGCTTGACCACATGGGCCGGATAAAGCAGCCGTGCTGCATAGGGAGCGCAGATGCCAAAAATAGCATGAGGCCTATCTGCGAAGACTGCGGCCTTGGATGTTACTCTATCCTTGTGGCGCAGGGAATTCGAGGAAACTAACGTCTTGCCTTTTTCCAGATGAAAATTGTGATAGGCTTCTTGGGAACCATTTTCTTTTTAGAATTAGATATCTTGGATGAAAGCAGAAAAGAAAGAGGCGTTCTCTTGCAATTTTTACCTTCTAAAAGAAGGTTGTTGTCTAGTGTGTGACTGAGAACAGTAGCCACAATAATCGATGTTTGGTCTTCTGTGACATAGACACTCGCACTTTCCGCCCATGGAATATTTCTTTTTCAATCAGTAATAAGAGGCAAATGATCATAATTAATACTATACACCGAGATAGAGAGAAAAAACATCTCTGGTACTTTCCATCAAAAGGCAGTAGCCACATTATTCTTTGGATTTGCATTTCTTACTGTTGCTGCTGTACTAGTTCTGCTGTAGCAAATCTGGCATCTACGTTGGTGACCTTTGCTGTTTTGACCAACTTTGACGTTCTTTACAAAGACTACAAACCCCTGTACTCTTACAATGCCGTCGCCTTATCTGCATTGTCCTACTATAGCAATAAGCCGCGCATGGCTCGGTGTAGAATCTGTGTCGGTATTGTTATGGTTATTTCAAAAAGTACTCGACCTTCATGCTCTTGCTACTTCTTTTTCTTTTCACAATTTTTCATCTCAACAACATCGCAAACAGCATCTACAATACTGTGGATATATGTGCAGCAAGTCATTAATTATTCCTTTGATGGAACATTTGTAAGTAGCAACAGATACAATATGGTTGATAAAGAATATACAGAAGAGGAGAAACTTTTTCGGGAGAATTACACTCAGGAGCTGCGAAAGAAGCAGCAGGCAGGAAGGGACGAGTTAGAGGAAGAAAGGAAAAACGTAAAGCAGCAGGCAATGAAGACACCAAGAAGAAGGAGGGAGCAGATAAAGCACGAAGAGGTTGATAAAGAAATCATCCGGCGCCACAGGCTAGAGCAGCAGAAGGCTGACGAGAAATAATGCTTATTTTCAAAGCCCATAGCTGCTGATGGCAAACGCTTATAATGCTACCAGCCACCTAAACAGCAAGGGAATAGTTGGACATTAGAGAAGGTCTGACATTTGACGACGTACTTCTCGTTCCTAAACGGTCGCCCATAGTTTCCAGATCGCAGACCGACCTGCGCACGAAGCTTTCGCGCAAAATCACTCTCAACATACCAATCATCAGCGCCAACATGGACACCGTCACCGAGTCAGGGATGGCGATTGCGCTTGCAAGGGAGGGCGGCATCGGCATTATCCATCGCTTCATAACAATCGAGGACCAGGTGGACGAGATCCTCAAAGTCAAGCGATCAGAGTCTGTCATGATAGAGCAGCCGTACACCATCAAGCCGGACGTGACAATGGCAGAAGCCCGGAAAGCGATGGCGGAGTACGGCGTCTCCGGCCTTTTGGTCGAAGAGGGGGGCAAGCTCGCCGGCATCATTACCCGGCGCGACATTACGTTTGAAAAGAATAACAAGCGTAAAGTGTCAGAGCTGATGACAAAGGACGTCATCACGGCCAAGGCCGGCACCACTATAGAGCAGGCCAAGGAAATTCTGCACAACCAGAGGATTGAAAAGCTGCCCGTGGTGGACGACAAAAAGCGCATAGTGGGGCTCATTACCAGCAAGGACATCCTGAAGATGGAGCAGTACCCACACGCGTCAAAGGACAAGAAAGGCAGGCTGCTAGTGGGCGCGGCCGTCGGGATCAAGGGCGACTACCTCGAGCGCACCGAGGCGCTGCTTGAGGCAGGTGCAGATGTCTTGGTCGTAGACATTGCGCACGGCCACAGCGAAAATGCGATTACCACTGTCCACATGATAAAGAAGGCATTCCCTGACTGCGAGCTCGTAGCAGGCAACGTGGCGACGGGCGACGGCGCCCGAGACCTTATCAAGGCCGGCGTGGACGCAGTCAAGGTGGGCGTCGGCTCGGGCTCGATATGCATCACCCGCGTCGTCACCGGCTCAGGCGTGCCGCAGCTGACCGCGGTGATCGACAGCGTCAAGGTGGCAAAGGATTACGACATCCCGGTTATCTCGGACGGTGGCATACGCAACTCGGGCGACATAACTAAGGCGCTCGCCGCCGGTGCATCGTCAGTCATGGTGGGCAGCCTCTTTGGCGGCACCGACGAAAGCCCGGGCAAGACGCTTGTCAAGAATGGCAAGAAATTCAAGATGTACAGGGGCATGGCCTCATTCTATGCGTCGCTTGGGCGCAAGTACCGTGAGGAAGGGTCGCAGGTGGTCGACTCTGACGACCTGAACGACTACGTGCCGGAAGGCGTGGAAGCGATGGTGCCGTACAAGGGGAGCGTCGTAGAGATCGTGCGCCAGCTTGCCGCCGGCCTGCGCTCCGGCCTGAGCTATTGTGGCGCAAAAACTATACCGGAGATGCAAAAGAACGCCGAGTTCATCAAGATGACGTCGGCTGGCTACATCGAGAGCCAGCCGCACGACGTGAACGTGATGTAATATTAGTAGTCGTCACGAGAAAGCCTGTTTAGCCTGCTGAGAGGCGGCCTTGCAAGCAAAAAGGTGTCGGTCGAGATCCTCGATCCTGACGGTCAGCCAGTCAAGGACTACGGCATAGAGTTCGGCACCAAGCCCGTCTTTCCGCTTTACATCGGAAGCGAGAAGGCACCAAGAATCTTTAACAGCACAAGCAACTACACCTTTGTAGTCACGCACCTGCCGACTGGCGTGGGAGGCAGAACGGCGCTGTCTTACGACAACGGCGAAGACGACACGGAAACCAGCGACGCGCCAGTGAACATAAGTAACAACGCCGGCAGGTTACTGTGGCCTGCTATAGCCGCCCAAGGCGACAACGTCTACGTTGTATGGGAAGACCACAACTCGGACGAGCAGGCGGCAATGGCGTTCCGGTCAAGCAGCGACGGCGGTGAGACCTTTGGCGACACGACGATACTTGGCAACCATGACAGCGAGGGCTTGGACCCGCAGGTAGCAGTGGCGCTTGGAAGCGAAATTTATGTGGCGTGGATCTCGGGAGCCTTTGAAGAGTTTGCTGGCAACCTGACGCTGGCATCAAGCTCAGATGGCGGAGACACGTTTGACCTAATGACGGTGGACGGCGGAAATAATGCTACTGACGTGACAACAGCAGCCAGATCTGGTGGCAGCCTGTACCTGGCCTGGCAGCAGCATTCTTTGCGCGACGTCACTGAAGGC
>CAMLKF010000062.1 GCA_946480575.1 uncultured Nitrososphaera sp.
TCTATATGAGTAGCAGCAGCAGCAGCAGGAGGCTCCTCTTGCGATCAGCCATATAGGGCAGCAAAGCGCTTCTGTATTTCTTGGAGCGACGACATGTTTTCCTTGTATGTGTATGTGTATGTGTGTGTGTGCATATGTGTCTCGAGATGTACCAGATGTACCCAAAGGGATCTTCAAATTTGTCGAATCGGTCTTCGTGAAGTTGTTGGTCTGTCACGATTAATTCTTTTAAAGGCAGGCTGTAGCTGTGATATAAAAGAACTAACTAACTTTAACTTCGTGGAACCACTGGAAACACGCGCATCCGTACGTACATGTGTCATGCGCACATATTATGTATCTACAAGCACACATACAAACACAGTGAAAATTATATAATCAGACCTATGCAAGTAACAACTGTGCTGGCGACAACAATAAGGCTACCAACCACAGAGGAGGTCAGGAAGCTGTCAATGTCAGACATTGCGATTGCCGCGGGCCTCGCGGACGAACTGCGCGACAGGCTCCGAGAACACATCCATATAGACCCGTACTGCGTGCCCGACCCGTTTAGCGAAAAGGACGATTACAACTATTCAATAGTGCTTGACACCGAGAACCCGAACAGTGTGGTGGCCATCTTTGTCAACAAGAAGGACTCGCCACTCCCGCAGCTGCCATGGTCTGCCATACTGGGCAAGCGGCTTGTCAAGGAGCCAATAGGCAAGCAGGAGGCATATGCCCTAAAGCACGAGCTGATGCCAAAAGAGACAAACAACTTTTACCCGTACAGACGGAATGGAAGAATAGTCGGCTACATGATGTTTGCATTCCAGATCTGTGGGAAGCGCTAAAAAAACACTGCTGCTCTATTTCATTTCATTTCTTTTACTTCAATCATCGAAATCTTGTGAAACTGTCTTATCATCTGCTCAAGCGACTTTTTTACATCATCTTCGTCGCCGCTTGAAATCCGCAGCACTTCGAGCAGCAGGTCGTCAAACGTGATGCCGTTGCACATGTTCCAGAGCGAGATCGCAGTATCGTTGACGCGGTAGGCTTCGCCCTTGCCGTTTATCAAAAGTGGTGTCCCGTCGCGGTCGTTGCCAACTGCGCCCCTTCGAAGAATTATCCTGTTACCCTCGATCTCCTTTTTCAACAACATGCCGCCATCACGTCTCTTTACGCCCCAGCTGTGACTACTATGGCGCAACTGGTTATTATTCATATCTGTGCAATGTTAATATGCAGCGCTGCAAAATATTTTACCAAGCTTAAAATAAAAGTTGCAGGCTGAAATTTTTCAGTGATATTCAAGAGCAGGCAAGCGCCCCGCAGGCGGATCGTAATCACAAGGCAGGCAGCTGACGGCATCATCACGTACTCCAAGACGCACCATCCAAATGAGGCAATCCTTGTGCTGCAGGGCAAGAAGGACAAGGACGAGATAGTCGTCAACAGTCTCATAATCCCGCCATTTTCGATGAGTGGCCCCTTCTACTCTGGTTTTCCGGTGTATGACCTTCCATTTGACCTGTCGTACATAGGCACCGCGCACTCGCACCCCGGCGGCTCGAACAGGCCGTCGCTTGATGACCTCAACCACTTTTACGGCATGGTCTCGATAATAATCAGCCACCCTTACGAGGACGAGACGATAGGGGCATATGACAGAAACGGCAACAGCCTGGAGCTCAGGATCGTCGATTCGGCGTGATGATGATGATGATGATCATTTTCTGCGGCCAAAGTCGAGCTCGACCCCGCGCTTGGCATCGTAGCTGAACACAAACGATTCGTCAGGCATTATCGGAAAGCTCGACAGCATTGCGTTTGAGCATATCGGACACTTGTCCGCAACCCGGGTCCTATCAAAGAATGTTGCGCACCAGTAGCACCTCTCACATAGCAGGAATATCGCAGGAGGAGCAGCTGCTGCTGCTCTTTTGGGGGGCAACAGGCACTTGTACCAAAAGGTGGTTAATTATGTTTGATATTCACATTCGTTGATATGGCTCGTACTTTATATGCGGTGCAGCTGGAAAACTTAATAAAAGAACAATTCCAATAACCATTGATACATAGTTGAACTGGATAGGTCAACAGATGGCATGGATAATGGTGTCCCTTGCCATAAGCCTCGCTTTGACTTGGTGGCTTGGCTGGATAGGAATCATACCTGCAATTGCAATTTTCATAGGCATTTCCTACTATATGCGCAGGCGCGCGATGGCTCGCATGGGAATGGGCGGCCCGGGCGGAGGCGGAGGATTTGGCGGCATGCTGGGCGGAGGCGGAGGAGGGATCAACTACATCTGCATCGCCTGCGGCCACAGATTCAAGGGAGGCGCGTGCCCCCGATGCGGCTCCAAGATGCGCAGGGCAGACTTTTAACAGATGACGCTTGAGGAGCTGCGCCAGAAAGCGTTCTTCCAGAACACGGTAGACATCTGGATAGCGTACAGCGACGAGCGTAAGTGGGACTGGTACGACATTGATGCGTACCGCCGCTTTATCAGCCACCTCAACTCAAAGGGGATAAAGATGCAAAAGTTCCCCCTGTGCATCAAAGAGTCAGGCGGTACGTTCGAGCGCGGCAAGGACAAAGCCCAGTTCCTCGACCAGCTCTCAAAATTCTCTTCAGATGATGCGGCCGCCTACACGGTCAAGCTGAGCGGCGATGTGATTGCCACTATACGCTCGTTTGCCAACTAACCAACAAGAGTCTAGAAAATTTCAGCTCCAAGGCATGACAATTTAGTAGGAACCTCTAAAACCCTTTCCTGCGCGTCGCAATGCAGTGCAAAAAGAGGACGAAGGATTGCCCGTGGGCGTGCAGCAGGAAGACGCTTCTCCTGCAGATCTAGAGGTAGCGGCAAGAAGTAGGCCAGCGGCAGAGAAGGTGACCAAGCCCGACCCCCTTTTTGAGAGCATCGTCGGCTACAATGACGTGAAAAAGCTCTTCAGCATGTCGCTGTCTTCTGACAAGCCAGTCCACATTTTGCTTGTCGGCCCGCCGGCATCTGCAAAGACGTTGTTCATGCTCGAGTGCATGAAGCTTGAGCGCTCATTTTTCACTCTTGGAAGCCATAGTACCAAGTCAGGCATGATAGACTACCTCTTTGAAAAGAGGCCGCGCTACCTGATAGTGGACGAGATAGAGCACATGCCGATGAAGGACCAGACTGCACTGCTCAGCCTGATGGAAACTGGCATCGTCGCCGAAACCAAGTTCCAGAAGACCCGCAACACCCAACTAAAAATATGGGTCTTTGCCACGAGCAACGGCACGGAAAAGATGTTGACTCCATTGCTTTCAAGATTCATGGTCCTGCACTTCAAGCAGTACTCCTTTGGCTCATTTCAGGAGGTGTGCACGCACATACTCTCCCGCGAAGGCGTATTGCCTGAAGTTTCTGCAGCGATTGCAGAGGCCGTGTGGACAAAGCTCAAGTCAAAGGACATCCGCGATTGTATCAAGATAGGGCGGCTTGCCAAGACAAAAGAAGACGTCGAGTGGATAACCCAGACGCTTAGGACCTACAAGCAGTAGCAGAAGTTATTATTATTATTATTACGTTTTGTTGTTATTACTAACGAGAGCCTGCAGACTGTGAAATAGCGGCTTTAGGTCCGAGGGCGACCCCCGGATGTCCATTTTCATGCTTCCCTGCACAGAGATTATTGCGTAACGGAAAATCATCCCTTCTTCTAAATATTTCAGCCCATGCAGCGAATCAAGCCTTTCGCTGACAATGTCGTCAGATTTCATCAGCATCCCCCTCCGAGCGTAAAATATCAGCCTTTTGTCTGTAACAAGGACCCTGTACCTCTTGTCGGCGTACTCTACAAGACCGTCTCTGCTTGAAAACCTGATATTTTCAGCAGGCAGCAGAAAATCATCCAATACCATATAACGTGATGTTTCAACGGATGGTGATTTATTGAAAGGTGTCATAGTTGTTTAGCTTGATGGAAAAGATTTGTCAATGCAGAGAGAGATTCTATATTTTGGCATTCAAATGCTGGCTGGCAGACATCATGAAGAAAAGTTAAAAGTTTTTGTGGTGCCTCAATATGTCAGATGGCAAGGAAATGGGCCTAGACCTCAAGCCCCTCGTGACGCCTGTAGAGCTCAAGCTGCCTGAGCTGTCAGGCAAAGTAGTAGCAATCGACGCCTATAACACAATCTACCAGTTCCTGAGCATCATACGCGGGCCAACGGGCGAGCCACTTGCAAACAGCAGGGGAGAGGTCACGAGCCACCTAAGCGGCCTCTTTTACAGGAATGTCAACCTCCTGATGGAAAACATCAAGCCAGTCTACGTTTTTGACGGCAAGGCAAACGAGCTAAAGATGGTCGAGATTGAGCGCAGAAGCAAGCTGAAAAAGGAAGCAACTGAAAAGTACCAGCTTGCAATCGAAGAGGGTAGAATTGAAGACGCGCGCAAGTATAGCACCCGCACGGCCGTCCTAACAGACACGATGGTCGAAGAATCAAAAAAGGTCCTGTCCTACCTTGGCATACCTCTCATTCAGGCCCCTTCTGATGGCGAGGCGGCTGCAGCTTACCTTACAAAGCGCGACATAGCCTTTGCCGTCGCAAGCCAAGACTATGACTCGATACTGTTTGGTGCAAAAAGGCTGGCGCGCAACCTTGCGATAAGCGGCAAGCGCAAAGTGCCAAACCGCAACGTGTATGTCGATGTCGAGCCGGAGACGCTTGAGCATGACAAGGTACTGCAGGAGACCGGCCTGACGCACGAGCAGCTGGTCGACGTTGGCATATTGATAGGCACCGACTTTAACCCTGGCGGGTTTCCCGGCATCGGCCCCAAGACCGCACTCAAGCTGATAAAAGAAGCCGGCAAACTGGAGAACGTAGACAAGATCAAGCACCTGCTTTCCGAAGTGCCGTACGAGGAAATCCGGAACATCTTCCTCAACCCGGAGGTCCCAAAAGTCGACGACAGGATCGAGTTTGGCGAGGTCAACCGGGAAAAGGTGCTGGACTTTCTCTGCGTCGATAAGAGCTTTTCGACTGACAGGGTGAGCGGCATGCTGGACAAGCTGCAAAAGTCGATAGCAAACCGCAGCCAATCGCTAGAGCAGTGGTTCGGTTAAATGTTATAATTTCTTACAAAAAAAGCTGCGGAAAATCCTAACACATTAATTGTATTGAATGCAAAATAATAGCAGTAGTAGTTGTAGCGGCCATGGCAATCGAAGCAACCCAGGTAATTCAGGACTTTGCAATCATAATGATCGTTGCCTCCGTCATGGCCTTGATCTCATACAAGCTAAAGCAGCCGATGGTCATCGGCTACATAGGCGCGGGCATGATTATCGGGCCTTATACGCCGCCATTCAGCCTTGTGCTCCAGCCTGAGGTCCTAAACATGCTTGCAGAGATTGGCATAGTGCTGCTCCTGTTCGTTGTCGGCCTAGAGTACCCGATAGCAAGACTCCGCTCAGTTGGGAGGAAGGCGCTGGTCATAGCGTCGGCCGAGGCTTTTGGCACCTTTTCCCTCGGCTACCTTGTCGGTCAAACGATGGGATTGGCGCTTTTTGACAGTCTCTTTCTTGCGCTCTCGATATCAGTGACAAGCACGGTGATTGTTATGCGCGTGCTAGAAGAGCTTGGAATGCTCAAGGAGGAAGCGTCGTACCTGCTCCTCAGCGTCGCGGTAATAGAAGACATTATCATAGTCTCGATGCTGGCTGTGCTCCAGTCGGTGGCTTCGACCGGCGACTTGTCGCTGCAGGAAATAGCGATATCGGTCGGGCTTGTGCTGGCTTTTATTGGCGGCGCGCTATTCATCGGCTCAAAGACGGTGCCAAGGTTCGTCGACCTTGTCGGCAAGACGAACCACTACGATCTGGTAACAGTCGCCATCCTGGGCGTAGCGTTTGGCCTTGCTTTTATCGCAAACGAGCTCGGGGTTTCTGTTGCGGCTGGGGCATTCTTTGCCGGCGTGCTAGTCGCAGAATCAAAGACCCAGGCTGTTGCAAAAATCTTGGCCACGCCATTGAAAGACATGTTTGCCGCGCTGTTCTTTGTTTCCGTGGGCGCCCTCATGGACGTCACCCTTCTGCCGCTTTTCATAGCGCCAGCCCTTGTCCTCATAGCGACGTCTTTTGGAGCCAAGTTCGTGACGGTCTATTTCTCTGCAAGAGCGCAGGGCCTCCCAAAAAAGACGTCAATGCAGGCTGGCTTTGGGCTGTCGGCGTCTGGCGGCGAGCTGGCACTGGTCACGGCCAAGGGCGGAGCCGACGTTGGGGCAACGAGCGCCTTTATACTGCCGATGGTCGGCGCGATGACGATAATCACTACCTTCCTATCGCCCTACGTCATCAAGTTCGGATGGAAGCTTGCGGGCACGCTCAAGCATGAGGAAAGAAGTGGTCCCCCAGCATAGCAGAACGATCCCCAATGCGAGGAATCTCTAGCGATATTTCAAATTTTGGAAAAGACAGATCCCTTTTCCGCAATATGAACGCGAAGTAGTGATCCATGAATAAAATCAGGCGCTAATAAGTCTTTATAGCGTGCGTTTCCAGTGGTTCCACGAAGTTAAAGTTAGTTCTTTTATATCACAGCTACAGCCTGCCTTCAAAAGAATTTTATTGTGTAACTAACAACAACAACCTTATCTGGCACAGTCCCTTGTTTTCTGTCAATTCTATGACAAGCCCTCGACGACGCTTGATACAAGCTTGCGCGCTATCGAGCCATCTTTATCAAGGCTAGGATTAAAGATAGTGATGTCCATCCCCACCACTTGACCTGACTTGAGAAGGACTTTCAAAAGCTCGCCAAGTTCTGTAAAGTTTAATCCGCCCTTCATCATCCTGTAATCAACTGCCGGCATTACTGCATCATCCAAAACATCAACATCAAGGTGAATCCAGATACCTTCAAGTTCTTCATGGAGCAACTTATTAAGAGCGTTTGACGCAGCTTTAACTATTCCTAATCTTTTTGCCTCTTCAAAGTCTAAAGCGTAAATGTCTGATTCTCTTACATCCTGAGAACCGTAGCCGGCAGCTTCTTTAGCATCTCTATAGCCGAACAAAACGATGTTCTTGTCCTGAACGAGCGGTTTGAGACCGTCGATATTTGTCAAGACATCCGGACCCCGTCCGGAAACAATTGCAAGATCCATGTCTGCGACCTCGCCAGTTATTGAGGCTTCTGGTTGATAAAAGTCAGCGTGACCATCGATAAAGAAAAGCCCATACTTTCCCAAGCGCCTTAAAGCCAAGAGGTTACCTATCAAAATGCTACAATCACCTCCGAGTACCAGTGGGAACTTGTTTGTCAGCAAGGCAGAGGTGACTGCCTCAGCAAGATTTAATGAATAACTGCGGATTGCCTGTGGATTAAGCAAGAGCGTTGTTTTGTCTCGTTCTGGATTATATGGCGGCGCTTCAATTCTTTCAGCAAACTCCGCACCAAGCTGCTCGAGCAGATTAGCGCTTTTCAACGCATCCGGAAGGCGTTCCACTCCCGTAGGTTTTAAACCCAAGATCGACGGAGCTTCGATGACAACAAATTTCGGCATTTGTATATATATTCATTAATCGTTTAGATCATGCTAGTTATTTGAATTATGCAAAAAATAACTCGTTAATTAATCAATTAATTAATTAAGCCTGGCAATGGAGGATGTAAGTCTCTGCGAATTCCGATTTTAAAAAAAGCCTAAAGATCGAGAAGGAACCTAACAGTTGCGCCGTCCTTGTCCTGCCTTACCTGCATTTCGTGGTATGTTACTGCCTTTATCTCTACCTTGTAGGGATGTTTTTCAAGGTTCAGCTTTTCACCCTTTGCGATGCCTTTTAGCGAATAGCTGCTACTGCTGTTGTTGTTGTTGTTATCACACTTGATCTTGACTGCAAACTCGGACATCACAATGCCGTCTGCCACCAGCAGGAGCATCACCTTGTCAAGCCAGTCAAAGAGAAGCTCATGCAGGTCGTGCCCCGTGGCATCGATCCTTATCTCCCTGTCCGGCCTGACGCTCTTCAGGTCTACCATTGTGTCGTTGAGCGCCTTGGCGGCGTTTTCAAATGCTTCTTCAAGCGTGCTGCCATACGCCTCTATGACTGCGTCTGTCATGTGGTCAAGGAAACGATAGCCGCCTGCCAACGCCTGCTGTGTACCCTTGGGACTGTTTATTATTATTATTATTATTATTATTATACGTACGTTCATCATCGCAAAATCTAAATGCTAACGAACTGCTGGCTACTGGTGTGGTGAAGCTAGAGCTTCCCCGTGGCATGAGGGACCTTGAGGCAGAGGAATTTGCCAATATTGCCTACGTCAGGGACAGGTTCTTTGAAACCGCCAAGCTATTCAACTTCAAGCTGATGGAGCCATCGCCACTTGAAATGCTTGCCACATTGGAGGCAAAGAGCGGGGCTTCAATCTCTAACGAAATTTACTCCTTTGCCGACAAGGGCAGCAGAGACGTTGCATTGCGCTTTGACCTGACGATAGGCCTTACAAGATACGTAACAGCAAGGCGCGACCTGAAAATGCCTGTCAAGCTCGCGACGTTTGCAGGCGTTTGGCGCTACGACGAGCCCCAGGCCGGCAGGTACCGGTACTTCCACCAGTGGGACGTCGAAGTCTACAGTCCGCTCAGCCAAGAAGAATCCGATGCAGAGGTGATAGAATTTGTCTATGCATTCTTCAAAAAGCTCGGTCTGCAGGTGACAATCGAGATCAACGACAGGCAGCTTCTAGAGCAATACATTAGGACAAAACTTGGCATTTCAGGCGAAGATGCAACGCTGGAAATGTTCCGCGCAGTAGACAAGGTGCCAAAAAAGGGCGCGCAGGCAGTTGTGCAGGAATATAAGGACAGGATAGAGCCGGCAAAGCTTCAGGCGCTTATCGAATTGTCAAAAGTGAAGGGCACTGTAGACGAGGTCGCCGGCAATGCAAACATAGCAGACCTCGAAAGCTGGCAGAAATTTGCGAGCCTCATGGACTCGCTTAAGGCAAGAAAGGTGGAAGGCGCGCGCGTCAACCTGGGCATCGTGCGCGGCCTAGACTATTACTCAGGAGTTGTCTTTGAAGCATTCGACCCATCGGCAGACACGGGTGCGCTCGGGGGTGGCGGGAGATACGACAGACTTACAGAGGCGTTTGGAAGAAAGGACATCGGGGCGACAGGTGTCGCAGGAGGCGTCGAGAGGATAGTCATGGCGCTCCAGAAACACGGCATACTGAAACAGGCAGGTACGCCGCTCGTTTACGTCGCGTACGCTTCAGACGACATCAGGGAAAGAGCGCTCGAGCTTGCATCGGCCCTGCGCGGTAGTGGCATCAGCGCAGATTACGACATCCTTGGTAGAGCTCTAAGAAGGCAGCTGGACGACGCTTCGGCAAAAGGCGCGGCGGCTACAGTGATCGTTGCCCCAAGAGAAATTTCTGAAGGCCAAGTGATAGTCAGGTCAATGAAGGAAGGAACGGAAAGTAAGCACTTGATTAAAAATCTGGAAGAAATACTGACAAGGATGCTCAGAGCTTGATCATTGCCGCGCTCTTCATCTTCACGATGCCGCTTGGCTTTTTTTCATATACCACCCTGACGACAAGGTCGGGCGGGTCGTAGCTGATGTACAGGTCGCCAGTCCCCAGCTCCTGCATATTGTAGTTGATCTGAATCCTGTCTCTTGAAATGCCGTTCTCGGCAAGCCTCTTTTTTGCCCTGTCGACCAGCTCCTGATCTGAAGTGTTTGGCGCCAGAAACACCTTAGAGGCATTTGCGAGGTATTGCGACAGATCGGCCATTAGTGTTAGAAATGCGACGCTAGCAAGCGGCTATTAACTTTTGCTTGCAATTTCCTGCTTGACGCCGACTACCTTGAACCGATACTGGTGGCAAAAAACGCCCTCATACATCCTGGCATAGCTTTCCGCCGCTTCGTGTGTTGTAAAGGTCTGCCGAACGCCGTCAATTGAAATTTTATCACCATATAGATCGATTATTTCGACGAAATACGACTCTGGCAGCTTTTTGGCCTGCCTAAGCAGAAGGAAGACGCTTATCAGGAAGAACAGCGCTGCAGCGGTAAAGATCATTGCGAACTCGAATCCTCTTGTGAACGCAAGGAATGGGTTGACAAAGTTCTGGTTGAGCCAAGAATAGGCGACGCTAAGCGCCTGCACGAAAATGGTCACCATGATCTCCCACAGCATTTCTTTTGTGTGCATGTTTTTGTCGCCTCCAGCTCAGATAAGGGTTGTGGTCTCGTGTCTGCTACACATGT
>CAMLKF010000063.1 GCA_946480575.1 uncultured Nitrososphaera sp.
GCAGACCAGCTAGATATGGGCTTGATTTGACAAAATTAGTGCGACTAATAGCCAGTCGCTGGCATATATTTTTGCAGCTCATTATTACGAGCTGCAACGCGCATTTTTTAACTTAGCTAGCACTCCGGGGAGAGGGGGTAGCGCTATTTTCTATTGCACGGGTGATAGAATTTTTACGGACAAGTCTGAATGGTGTAGACGAACTAGAAAAAGGAAAAGCTATCTATGTTATAGAGCTTCTTAATAAGATAATATCATAAATTCGTATTTCTTTTCAGTATATTCCTTCCAGTTGCTGTTTAACTGTTTAACAAAAAGTCTTAAACTGTTTAACAAGACTCCTTCTATTTTCATGTGCAACGACCATGCAGATTAGTCAAAAACCCCCTATGCATTATTGCGAAATTCGTTCTTCTAATATGGAACCTTCATGAGAATGGACTATTAGGATGTTCTTTTGCAGGCTAATTCAACCATGCATAGCACAAGTATGGATATCCGGAAGCGCTCCTGTAGATTTTTGTTAAACAAAACCGAAAAATTCCTGTTAAACATGTTGTACAACAATATTCACTAACTTTAAATCCTCCCCTATAGATAGAAAAATCGATTAGAAAAGATGTCTGTAGACGAAAAACAACTTGATAAAACAACCAAGATCATAGGGTTCAGAGTAACTGAAGAAGAACTTCAGAATATTATATACCCTGTAATGCATGACTGCTATGACATGGGTATCATTGACCATGATACCCTGACATCGTTTCTCCGCTTTTGTGTCCAGTTCTGGATGGGCCACTATCGCCAGAAGAAGCTACAGTTCGCGATGAGCCAGCAAGAGATAGACGAAGAGAAGAGAAAACTCGCAGCTATCCTTGCAGAGAAGGAGGCTTGGCACAAATGGGATAATTCCACCCTCCAAGTGATGCAAAAAAACTGCAAAAGAGGAGGAAATGGGAGAACAGCTCGAGAGGGAGTTTGCAGAGACACATCCATCATCATCACCAAAACAACAGCCAAGGAAACAGCAGCCAACAACAGCATCCAAGACGACAACAGTAGCAAACCTATCTCTGGAGGATATGATGGCATAAAAATGAGTAATGAGGCGGACAACAATAACAATAACGACAATATCCAGTAACAACCCATCATAAAGGATAACGAGAGCGATATACAGGAGGAGCTCAGCGAACCGCTCAAGGACTACGACGACATCTATGACTACTATCTAAAAAGAAATTACGAGTTACATGAAAGCATTCCGACAGAGGCAGGCAGGAAAAAGTACCTTGTTGAAGCCTACAGAGGAGAACGCACAAGGACGCTGACGCTGATCTGCCAAGCGGTGAAGAATATGACCTTGAAAGGGAGAAAAAGATAAGGGATTGGTATGACCGCACAAAGAGCGTGGTTGCTTGAGGGGAGGAGGAGGAGGATCTGATCAGCAACAACAACAGTTCCTATATTTGACCACTACAGGATGGAAGACAGGCAGGCAGCACAGGATAGAGATCTGGTTTGTCGAGCATGACAACAAAAGATACTACGTAATGTCAGAGCTTCGGGAACGTGCGCACTGGGTCCAGAACATTGTGCACAATCCAAGAGTTTCCTTTAGAGTAAGCAATGACGCGTTTGAGGGCACTGCACGAATAGTCGATAAAAGGAAAGAGCCGGGATTAGCTGCAGAGGTTTCAAAGTTGATGGGTGCAAAATACGGATGGGATCAGGGCTTGATTGTAGAACTTGCTCCAACAGTGTCTAGTGCGTCGTGAGATAAAAGGTGCGGGGGGTGGGATTCGAACCCACGAACCCCTAAGGGATGAGGTGTCCCAGTCAGGATACAACATCTGAGCATCATGTCAGACATGCATATACACACACACATATACACAGAATCTGATCTCACGCCGTTGACCGGGCTTGGCGACCCCCGCCCATCACCATCATCATATCCTCCCGTTGCTATCCGGCAACTAGAATAATATCGTTTTGCGTCACTCGATGTTGATTGGCACGCCGCTGTCGCTCTTGCTCTTCTGCTTGAAGGACACTTCCAGTATGCCGTTCTTGTACGTCGACTTGGCAGTCTTGGGGTCGACTTTCTCCGGCAGCTCCACCCTCTTGTGGTAGTGCGGCTGCTGACCCGTGATCGACTCCATGGTAATCGAGCTTTCATCCGCAGTCACCCGCAGATCTTCCTTGTTGACGCCCGGCACTTCGGCGACGACGCGCAGTTCGCCCTGCCCTTTTATGATGTCGACTAGGGGCTCGCGCTCTTCCTTGACTGACAGCCCTCCGCCAAGAACGTTAGGAAAGGCGTCGATGTTGCCAAATTTGCGCACGACCGGCTTGCCGTCAGGGCCTATCTTGACAGAGTACCCATAAACAATGGGTCCCATTTCGCGAACTGTGGAGCCGTCGTCCATCTTGCGCTCTCTGACAAGGTTCTTTGGGACCTGCTGCTCGACGTTCTTGAAAGCTTCCTGCATCATCTTTTCCATTTCCCGCATCATCTCGTCGATGTCCGGGAACCACGATCCAAAGCGCTTCCTCCGGCCGCTGCCAAACCATTCGTCAAATGGTGAAGACATGGGTGGAAATGAGCGGAATTTCTATTTTAAAGTATTTGTTTAGTCCTTCTCGAATTCCCTGTCTAGCTCTTTGAGAAGCGACTTTTGCCTGTCAGTCAGCTTTGTCGGTACCCTGACGTTTATCCTCACAAGCTGATCGCCCCTGCCAGTGCTGCCATAGCGCGGGAGCCCCTTGCCCTTCATGCGCAGGACTGCGTTTGAAGGCATGCCCTGCTGGATCTTTAGCTTTTCTGAGCCTTCTATAGTCGGCACCTTCAATTCGGTGCCAAGCGCAAGGTCGGTGAATTTTAAGTCAAGGTTGTAAAGCAGATGGCCATCCTCGAGCCTTTCAAACTGCGGGTGCGGCATGATACGTATCCTCACTACAAAGTCGCCAGGTATTCCCTTATCGGATAGCTCGCCCTCTCCCCGCAGCTGGAACGCCATGTCATCCTCTGCGCCCGGCGGGATTTCCAGTTTGATCTTTTTAGTCTGCCGCGCCCTGCCTGTCCCTTTGCAGTTGCCGCATGGCCTTTCGACTATCTGGCCTCTGCCCTGGCACGTCCTGCAGGGCTCCATCGTGACAAATGTCGAGAACCTGTTCTGGCTGTAGACTCGCCTCGTCTGCCCCTGCCCATCGCACACCGTGCACTTGCGCGACTTTGTTCCCGGCGCGGCCCCGCTGCCGCCGCATTCCCTGCACCTGTCAAGGCGCAGCACTTCGACCTCCTCCTTCTTTCCCTTGAGCACGTCTTCAAGAGAAAGCTCCATATCGTAGAATATGTCGCGCCCTTTGCGCCGGCCACCAAACCCACCAAATCCAAACAGGTCGTCGCCGAAAAAGCCACCGCCACGGCGGCCGAATATCTGCTCAAATATGTCGCGAAAGCCTCCAAAGCCGATGTCGCGGAATATCTCGTCAAAGTTAGCCTCGGAGCCGCGGAACACTTCTTCAGGACCAACATGGCCGTACGTGTCGTAGCGCTTGCGCTTTTCGTCGTCTGAGAGCACAGCGTAGGCTTCGGATATCTTCTTGAACTTTTCCTCCGCGCCCTGCTGCTTGTTCCTGTCTGGATGGTACTGCAGCGCCAGCTTGCGGTAGGCACTCTTGATGTCCTCCCTGCTTGCGTTCTTTTGCAACCCAAGGACTTCATAATAGTCCTGCTTGCCGCTGCTCACTGCTTTTCACCCTGTATTATGTTGTTGTATGTATCGCCTTTCAATTATTGTCATGGTGAGGGGTTAGGTCCTGCTGCGCTTCCTGTCGGCCCGCCACCACCAGCGGCAGCATCGCCGCCAAAGCCTCCTCCTGCTGCTTCTGCGCCTGCAGCGCCAGCAGAAGAAGCGGCCGACGACGCTCCAGCGCTCTGGTATGCTGCAGTGCTTATCTCTGCCAAGACGTTCTTTAATTCCTGTATCTTGGCCCTGACGCTTTCAAGGTTGTTGCTTGCGATGGCATCGCGGAGCTCCTGTGTGATCTTGTTGACCCTCTCTGCCTGCTCTGGTCTTACCTTGTCCTTGAGGTCCTGCTTGACCAGCTTGTCGGCGGCGTAGATGAGGTTGTCGGCCTCGTTCCTGACCTCTGCCTCCTCCTTCTTTTTCTTGTCAGCATCGGCAAACTGCTCTGAGTCCCTCTTTAATTTTTCAATTTCGTCCCTGGACAGCTTGTTATTTGCCGTGATCGTGATCTTGGCTTCCTTTTGCGTGGCCATGTCCTTTGCCGCGACATTCAGTATGCCGTTTGCGTCGATGTCAAACGTCACTTCGATCTGGGGCACGCTCCTTGGAGCCGGCGGGATGCCAGACAGATTGAACATGCCAAGCGACACGCAGTCGTTTGCCATTGGGCGCTCGCCCTGCACGACATGAATTGTCACTGCGGTCTGGTAGTCAGCAGCGGTAGTGAACACCTTGCTCCTTTTTGTCGGGATGGTAGTGTTGCGGTCTATCAATGGCTCCTTCAGGCCACCGAGTACCTCTACTCCGAGAGTGAGCGGCGTCACGTCGACAAGCAGTATGTCAGTCGACACGTCGCCGGCAATGATAGCACCCTGTATCGCTGCGCCCATTGCTACGGCTTCCATCGGATCGACGCCCCGCTCGGGCTCTTTATTCAGTACAGAAGCGACAAACTGCCTTACCATCGGCATCCTCGTGGGGCCGCCTATGAGGATTATCTTGTCGACGTCCGCAGGGCTCATCTTGGCATCCTGCAGTGCCTGCATCATTGGCTGCCTGCAGCGCTCGATTATAGGCCGGAGAAGCTCTTCGAGCTTGGCCCTTGTCAACTGCAATATCAGATTTTTGGGTCCCGACGATGGATCGTATGCAAGGAACGGCAGGTTGATCTCTGTCTGGACGACGTTTGACAGCTCTATCTTGGCCTTCTCGGCTGCCTCCCTTATCCTCATCATGGCAGCCTTGTCGTTTCTCACATCAAGGCCGGACTGCTTGCGGAACTCTTGCATGACGTACTCGACGAGCGTATTGTCCATGTCGGTGCCACCAAGCTGGGTGTCGCCCGAAGTACTCCTGACTTGAAACACGCCGCCTCCCATCTCCATCATTGTGACGTCGAGCGTTCCGCCGCCAAGGTCAAATACCATTATCTTCAGATCCTTGCTTGCCTTGTCAAGGCCGTACGCAAGTGACGCGGCTGTCGGCTCGTTGATTATCCTGACCACCTGGAGCCCAGCGATCTCGCCTGCGTCCTTGGTCGCCTGCCTCTGGTTGTCGTTGAAATACGCCGGCACTGTGATTACTGCCCTATCGACTGGCTCGCCCAGAAACGCCTCGGAGTCCCTCTTTATCTTTTGCAGGATAAAAGACGACACCTGCTGTGGCGTGTATTCTTTGCCGTACACCCTGAACTTGAAATCGGTCCCCATCTTGCGCTTTGCCGCAATGACGGTCCCTTCCGGGTTTGAGATCATCTGGCGCCTTGCCGGTTCGCCCACGATAAGCTGGCCCTCCCTCGTGAACGCCACGACCGACGGGAATGCCTTACCGCCGATGGACGTGCCCTCCGCTGCCTGTATTATTGTCGGCTTGCCGCCTATCATCGAAGCGGCCGCCGAATTGCTCGTTCCAAGATCAATGCCTATTATTTTGCCCATATTCTATTACTCTCCTTGTTGATTATCCGTCTCTTTATTACTACTGTCAGAAACGCTATTTTTAACTATCTTCTTTGAAATCTCGACCAGGCTAGGCCTAAGCACCTTATTATTAAGCAGGTAGCCCTTCCTAATCTCGGTCGTCACTGTGTTTTCAGGCGCGTCCTCCCTCGTCGAGTAAGCTATGGCGTCGTGCACGTTTGGGTCAAAGGGTGTCCCAACCGTCTCGATCTCCCTCACGCCTTCCGAGGCAAGGAGCAAGTCAATGTTTTTCAGTATGCCCTCAAGGCCCTCAATGACCACTGGCTCGGATTTGCCGCCCTGCTTGGCAACAGAGAGCGCCCTCAAATAGTCATCGCGGATGTTGAGGAACTTTAGCAGCAATTCAGCCTTGAGGGACTCGGCCTTTGAGGCGACCTGCTTTTCCATCTGCTTACGGTAGTTGTCGAAGTCGGCCATGAGGTACTTCATCTTATTGAGGCTGCCCTCGGACGACTCTTTCGCCTTACGGAGCTCGCCCCTAACCAACTCGAGCTCCTTTCTCAGCGCCTCGATGTCCTCCTCGACCGGCCTCTCATTCTCCTCCTCCTCACGAGGCTGTTGCCCGACTAGTGTCTCGTCCTTCTCTTCCAAAGCAGATCAAAAATGCCCGTCAGATAATATATATATATATATAATTGCATATCGCCTCGCAAGGATTATAGCCAATCTCAGGCGTATTTTATCCATATATACATGAGCTCTGACGACGAACTTGAGGCTATCAAGCAGAAAAAGCTGGCCGAGCTGCAAAAGGCGGCTGCCACAAAGGCAATGATGTCTTCACTCACCGAGCCAATAGTGCTCACCGACTCTAACTTCAGCAGCGAGGTTGCAAAATACCCGGTGATGCTAGTCGACTTTTGGGCGCCCTGGTGCGGGCCATGCAGGATGGTCTCGCCAATAATCGAGCAGCTGGCAAAAGAATATTCTGGCAGAGTAGCTTTTGGCAAGGTCAACGTCGACGAGAACCAGCTAATAGCAGGATCGTTTGGCATACAGAGCATCCCTACGATGATGATATTCAAAGGAGGCAAGACAGTCGACGTCATGATAGGCGCTCTGCCAAAAGGGCAGATAGAGACGAAACTAAACCAGCAACTTTCGAATAATGACTCGATTTATAGATAATGAAGAAGAAGAAAAAGAAAAAGAACGCACTTAGTGAATATCTAAGTGCGGGAATGATGCAACGCTTACGCCCAGTTCGCCCTGGATCTTCCTGATCTTGGCTGCGTATTCCCTCATCTTTGCATTGTCGCCATGTACCTTGGCAATCCTGTATCCCTTCCATGCCTTTCTCAGTGCGCCCCAGCTCTGTCCGGTCGTAAAGTTACCCCCTGTTGTTGCAGTTTCGTTTTGAAGTGACATTATGGCTGTCATGCTGAGGTAATTCCTGATTGATACTTAGCACCAATAGTCAACTTTTGCCAATTTATGAGTGAAAACACTTGCTACCGGCGACAGCCATGAGGCATAATTTTCCAAATTTTAGTGTTTGAGAGCGTACATCCCATATATTTTACAAAGTTATTGCTGCTTCTCAGCTTGGCTACCCTACAGCCAACTTTTATGCCTCTTCCACTCATGGACTGGTGCAAGCGTGGGCCCATTCAAGAAGAACAAAAAGGACGACGAAGAAAAGAAAAAGAGCGTCGAGCGCTTTTACGCGCTCCTCAAGGCACTGATGGACGAGCTGTTCGAGTACGCGCCAAAGTCAAAGCACGTAAAGATGCCGTACAACGTTTCGTTTGGCCTCATTTACGACGAGCGCAACTCAGTGCTATTGACTGGTGTTGACCAGAAAACTGGCAAAAAGTTGTACCTCTACAACGTGCGAATCATTGGCAGGATGTTTGAGGAAAAGCGGCAAGCGATGCTTGAAGACAAGACTACCGAGACGCTGTTTAGCTGGATTGCTGACGTGTGCTCGCTTTACATCAGCCCGTTCGTGTACGACTATGTTGTCAATACTCAGCATCGGGGACAGGGCACTGCCGAGCGCACCACAAGACAGGTAGTCAGGGGATTTTTAGATAAGCTGACAAGCGACCCTGAATTGAAATACGTGCTTGACACGATACGTGACCCTGCTGCCACCACGCCGGATCAAAAATAGCTGACGAATATGCAAACCCAGCTTGGTGCTCCAATAGATAACGCAAGCGTGATGCTAGCCTGCATGGAAGAGATCATAATCAGGTGCAACATTTGTGACGAAATGATAGGCTCATTCGCAGTCGCCCAGCACGTTGCGGGCAGGAACCACGCGGTCAAGAAGAAGGTGGCCGAGTTCCACGAGATGAACGCGCAGGTAAAGTCGTCGTATCAGCACGACACATCGGTAGTAAGAGCGTGGATAAGTGACCTTTACAATTATGACTTTTTGTCGACAGGCAGAACCTAGGCGTAGTTGCCCTTTATCGACGACTTGGCGCCACATGCCTCGCAGATAAGAAAAGCCACCTTCTTGTTCTTTTCAGTGTGAGTATCGGGGCTGCCGCACACAGGGCACTGGATATAGTCCTTGACATATCGGTCGATTAGCGCCTGGAACGAGGAAGGCGTCTTGCGGCCAAGGAATATCACGCGCTCGCCGGCGATATAGCCTGCAGAAGCAAGCTCTTTGTTGAGGTAGAGCAGGAACTTTTCTGGGTCCCTCCGCAGCGCCTTTGGAAACTCCATAAAGTTGCGAAAGATGGTATTCTTGCCGAGCCAGATTATCTGGGGAGCCGGGATTTCAAGCCTAGAGCGAGTCTTCCTTGCAGTGTTGCCCAGCTTGTCCTGCAAGCGCTTGAGCAGGGCTTCATAATCGGCAGCAGACTGCGTAGTCACAGCAGATTCACCGCGCTGCTGTTTAATGTATGTTGCTGGCAGTCAGGGCCGGATCAGCATAAAGCCAGCTTTGACCCTCTTTTTCGTCACCGCTATCGCAGCTGGCGACGAGTCGCACCCGATCCAGTGCCTGCCAAGCTTCTCTGCGACGGCAAGCGCGGTGCCCGAGCCGCAGAACAGGTCTGCCACTAAGCCGCCCGGCTTGCAGAACTGGCCGATTATCCGCTCCAAAAGCTCGGCGTGCTTTTCCGTGCCGTAGCCTGTTGAATAGTTGTACGCCTCGACATCGAGCCAGACATTGTCGAGTAATTTGTGCGTCTTGGGCGGAATCCAGTACTCAGGGTATTTCACGCCGGCACGCTTGCGGATGAATTCCAGCTTTTTCCCACTCGCTTCCCAGTACTGCTCGAGCGTCATGCGCGAGGAAAGTTTCTTTTCAAATGTCCGATAGTTTTCGATTGCCGCAAGCGCCCTTGCTTTCGCCCACTTCCACTGTCCTCTCTCCGGCGTGTAGCCAAAGATCTCGTAGCGCATGGTCGGCCTGCTGACGTTGCTCCAGAACCCCATCCACTTTGCTTTTGAATTATGTTCTGCAAGCGGAAGTGCAAATTTTGTGCCTGCCGACTTGGAATACCACAGTATCGAGTCGCAAGCCGTATGCATCCTGTCAATCGATTCGAACTGGTACTGCAGGCTTTTCCTGCGACCCCTTTTCACAATGATCTCATTTCTGAAATTTTCAGGGCCGAAAATCTGATCCATCATCACCTTGACATAGTGCACGGCGTGCCAGTCAAGGTGGACAAATATCGAACCTTCAGGTGAGAGCAGCCTGCACATCCTGACAAGGCGCTTGCGCATCATCTCCAGGTACTTGCTCTCCTTCCACACATCCTCGAATGCGAGGCTGCTGTCGTTTTCGATTCGGTGGAAATAGCGCTCGCCGCTCAGGAAAGGCGGATCGATGTAAATGAGATCAACTTTGCTTTCAAAGCCTTGCTCCAATAGATAATCAATGCAGTTAAGGTTGTCGCAGTGGAAAAGTAGGTTCCTGTTTTTAAGCTCTGAACTGCGCGGCCTGGGGACGAGCCGAGTTCTCTGCGGCATATAATGGTGCATTGTTATGGTCATTATTATTCAAATCGGGTTTGCTTGCTGGAACATTTGTTTGTTTGAACATTACCAATCTATCATGTCTGACTTCCAGCGATTTCCACGCCAATTCTAATTTTTCTAGCTCTAGTTCATGGCTGTGAATCATGTGGCCAATGAACTGCTCTCTCCCGACAAGCAAGATTTCACAATATCTGCATTTCACAGAATAATGTCTTCTTGGAGGAGAGATTGTTGTTGTTGCTGTTGTTGTTGCCACTGCTTCTCCCTCTTATTCCGGCGGTGGTAGGTGCTCATAAGCAAACACGAATTGTACCTCTGACCTGGAATTCTCCTCAACAGAACCAGAAGAAGAAGAAGAAGAAGAACTTGGTGATGGTGATGCTGGAGTTGCGTACCCTACTATCATAGTGTAATTACT
>CAMLKF010000064.1 GCA_946480575.1 uncultured Nitrososphaera sp.
GCTTTTCGCCCGGCCTGTGAAACGGAGGTACTTGTCACCGCGAAGGTACTTTTTTGCCATCTTGTCAATGCGTTCACAGCGCCTTTTGCCGTCTCCTCGACTACCCACTCTCGGATTAGCATCATCTCGTACGGGTTGGCGCTGTCTGCAACTGAAACTGCCACGCGCTCGGCTCTCGTGCAGCATTCTTTTAGTTTACCCTGCCCTTGACGGTATTGACGACAATGTGGTTGTTGTCGATGTCCACCCAGACCGGCGTGACCCGCGGCGATCCGTCCTTCACCAGCATAGCTAGGTATGCAAAATTCTTGTCCTTGAAGAGCTTGGCTACCTGCTCTGATTGTATCCAGCTGTTGATGATATAACCACGATATGTAAATATGCATCAAGAGAATAAAAGCTTCTACTGCAGGTTCGTGTAGTGCGATGGGATCTTTTTCCAGTTGGCGATGAGTGCTTCGTTTCTTATGTGCAGTGGCTCGCTTGCGATCCTCATCTTTGCCAGCTCGACGTACTCCTTGACGATATCGACCCCAACGTAGCCGCGGCCAAAGCGGTGCGCCACTTTCGTGGTCTGGCCGCTGCCGTTGAACGGGTCGAGAACGGTGTCATTTTCATAAGAATACAGCTTCATCAGCCGGTACGGGATCTCTTCCGGGAAGGGGCACGGGTGGTCGATGTATCCCGGCGGGACTGGGGCAATATGCCACACTGAGTTGGCTATTTCCTTTGTCCATTCCTCGTGCGTAGCAGGCAGCGCATCCCTCCTCTGTGTCCTGCCGCTGTTGACGTCGCCCTTGCGCAGTATCAAGATAAATTCGTGCATAATGTTTGCACGGTAATATTTCGGGTACGGGTTTATCACGAACGAGCCGTAGCGGTTAGTACCGCCCGTCACCTTGTGCCAGATGATTTCTTCGTGCAGGTTCCACATGCCAAACGGCTGGACGAGCCTTGACAGAAGCATGTGCGGCAGCGGCAGTATCGTGCCGTTGACCACTTCGTTTGCAATGACGATGCAGCAGTAGCCTCCCTCCTTTGTAATGCGGTAGACCGTGTCGCCGAAAATCTCTGCCATGTCGTCCAGGTAGTCGTTGGTGTCGAGCTTGAGCTTGCCCCGGTAGCACCCGTCGCTTCCTGACGCATGCATGTCGTAATCGATGGCATTTCGATACGGCGGCGAAGTTATCGTGAGCTGCACTGAATTTGCCGGCATTTTGCGTAAAATGTCCTTGCAGTTCCCGACGACTATCTGGTTTGCGATCGCCTGTTCCTGAGCAAGCATTCTTACGCCTGCTCTTATAGTTCGTCCATATCCGGGATGCTTTAAAGTAATAAACAACAAACTAAAAAACTGCTATGTCACCAGCCTGCTTTTTCGAGCTAGAATTTAGAATCTGCACGCGGCAAATTTCAAATGCAGCTGCTTAGTTGTTTATGCCGAAAAGGAAATGCGGCGTTACAATGTTGGAAAGGCTTAGGATCAAAAGCATATCCCAAATTCGCCCGCCGCACCTCGACAATTGTTTATGATAGAGCACGGACAACTGTTGAAAGCGGATGACCATATAAGCATTTTCCAAAATCTTGCAAGATTTTGCAAGCGTCAAGCTATATGCTTTGTGAAAGACCATGCTTAGAGACTGTGCATAAAAGCCTATTAGCTACACGTGTGCGAACGTCGCTAGCCAGAACAATTACTATTCGTCATTGACCTGGATTCTGAGCTGCTTGCCCCCGAGTTTCAGAACCTCATTCCGAAAATCCTTTGGAATGACGATGATCCGCGGGCCACCTATTCATGTTTATTATACAAGAAAACGATAGTGGAGACATCTTTTGTTTATGGGAAGTATAGGTGAGCCGCGAGCAGAATAGATTTGAGTCTTTGGACTTCCTCTCCATCCGCCGCACCTCGAAAGCGGCATTTGCAACGCCCGCGCTCAAATTTCACCGCCTAACCGGCCAATTTCCGCCGCCTTGCGCACCTTTTATATCACCTACCTGCATTTGATACAGTCAATAATTATCTCTTCACCACTATCAACCAAGGCTAAAGGCAGCATATGTGGGGCCTCCTAGGGCGCATAAGCAAATCTGGAGTAGAATCCATTCTTTCCAGAATTATCCCACTTCATACCATGATCATTATACCTATTTTGGGTAGACTTTGCGACAACTGCTGGAAACCCTGGTGCAACGAGCATCGGTGCGTTGCTGATTGTCACCTCCTTATTTTTATCTGCTCCATCAATTCCTTCTACGGCAAGATCAATTGATGTTGGAATATGCAGTGACCTTTTCTTTCCGTTGGCTTCAAAAGTTATTGGAACAGAGCGAATGCCAGCTAGCTCGCCAATAAGCCCCGCAAGAACGCCAAAGAAACCACCGACCCGTCCGGAGTATATCTTGCCAAGAGCGTCTGCCTGTTCTTTGTTCGCTTTCTCATCAAGATAAAGTGCTGCCTTCCATTTGGGACCGGTAAACATGTTTCCGGGGGTATGAAACACTGCGACAACATTTAGATCATTGAGACTTGTATTTTCATAATTTCCTTTTTCTATGTGCCATGCTAGCACTACATCGCACTCTCCTTTATCGGGATTACCCAAGAATACACAAGGACACACAGTATCGCAGTTGCATGCTTCGAAGTAGTCCCCTTCAATCTTCCACGAAGGTGTTCCAGACATTTTATTTGCTCCAGCTCTGCAGAAAAATCTGCATTACTCAACTTCGTTTGTGTGAATTATAAGCATTTCAAAAACATTTTCTAGTAGCAGCTTTTCGAGACAACCGAAGCCTATTAACCGAATTTTTCTCAGTCATCGTCAGTTGACTTGGTACAAATCACTGGATGCGCTGCCCTTATCTTGAATTTGTATTTGCGCTTTTGAAGAGAGTAGAATACTCTTTAAGAATAAAGCGCTACAATACAATATTGCCTCCGGCCAGCCGAAATAGAGGCTGATGCACCATTCAGATCTGCTCAGCAGGTAAAGGCCTGCTGAGCCCGGGAAAAATGGTGCTTGCCGGATGCGGAAATAGGTAAAATCTGTCGCCTTCGGGCGATCGATAGTCTAAACGCATTCTGGCAGGGGCAAACCACAGGGCTGCCAGGAACCTAAGATGCAGTCTTGAAGGGGAAGCCACATGTCTTCGAATGCTCCGGCCGGAGGAGACCAATTCCAATTATTCGGGTTAGCCTGACAGCCTATCGAAGGGCAGCAGTGGAAGAAAGAGGTTAGATGGTTTTCATTATTTTTCGACAATGTATTCGTCTACTTCCATCCCAAAGTGTCGGCCGGACGCCCGCTTGGCGCAGCCCAGAACCTCGTCTCCGGCCTTGACCTCTGTCACCGACAGGAGCTTGCCGTCTTTTGTCATCAGACGTATCGTCTCGGCATTCTGCAGGATAACAGTGCCCTGCTCTTCGTCTATCTCTGCTCTGATCAGTCGGAGAGGGCGCGTCTCTATTTTCGACCTCCCGACGACCGCGCGCCTTGCGGCCCCTTCCTTGTTTACGATCCACACCTCGCTCCCAGACTCGATCTCTGACAAATATCTTGTCTTGCCGTCTGGCGCTATCGTGTAGCAGTATACTGCTCCCGCGTTCACTCTGAACGGCCGGGGAGATGTGAACGACGATCCCACAGACTCGTTGTGGACAAGAAGCAAAAAGTTAGACCTGCTGCCGATGAGCATTCCTTCGCCCATCCCCATCATCGAGGCAGTGTCGACGCACACCCGCTCGCCAGTCCCGACATCCTTTACTTCCAAGATCTTTGCCGGCTTTATTGGAAATTTGGTAGAGTAAAGCTGCTCTCTTGCCTTCTCGACTTCCTCTGCGCTGTCCGTCGACAGTATGACGCCGTCGACACCGAGCTCGAGGACAGCAAACATAGTCGAGACCTCCTTGGAACTTTTTGCAGTGGTGAACACCTTTGTCTTTGATTTGTGTAATTTGGCGATAATGTTCTCAAGCGGGATTATTTTCCAGTCCGACGCGTCCACGATGACGAACTCGGCGCCTGCCTGAGAAGCACTCTCGATCTCGTCAACGTCGGCGTTGCTCAGCACCTTCTTGAAGTAGCCCGCGGCCTTGCCTGACAACCTTATAGTTCTCAGCTGGTCGATGGTCGTGCAAATTACCATGTCGGCGTCTTCCGACGCGAATATCGTCTTGAAATTCTTGCCGGCTGTCTTTGGGTCGATGTTGATTATTGAGATGTTCTTTTCTTTTAGTTTTGACAGAAACCCGACCAGCGCAGATTTGCTCGCTGTCGGCCGGATTATCAGCTCTTTTGGTTTTGCGTCAGTAGTCAAGTTGCTTCTGAGCCTCTTTCGCAGTCTTGTTCTCGATTATTATCTTGTACAGGGCGCGCACCATCGCAGGCGGGTTCTTGTGCTGGAAAATGTTGCGGCCAAACGTCACGCCTGTGGCTCCCGCCGCCATCGCGCCGGCGCACATTTCCAGTATGTCCCTGTCGGTGTTGGCCTTGGGCCCTCCAGCGATGACTATAGGGACGGGACAGCTCTTGACCACCCTCTTAAATGAGTCTGGGTCGCCTGTGTACACTGCCTTGACGATATCGGCTCCTGCTTCCGCGCCAACCCTTGCGGCATGAGCCACTATCTCCGGGTCGTGCGGGTTCTTGATGTTCTCGCCGCGCGGGTACATCATTGCGACAAGTGGCACACTCCATTCATCACACTTGTCGGCCACCATGCCCAGCTTTTGCAGCATCTCAGGCTCCTCCTTGGCTCCGATGTTTATGTGCAGAGAAACCGCGTCGGCTCCAAGCCTTATCGCCTCCTCGACATTTCCCATCAGCATCTTTCTGTTTGGCGCCGGGCCGAGAGAAGTGCTTCCCGAGAAATGGGCGATAAGCCCAATGTCAGGCGGCCTTGGTAGCGTCTTGATTATCCCCTTGTTGACTAGCACGCAGGTGAGGCCGGCCGGGGCGCACTGGTAGATCATGCCGTGCACATCCTCAAGTCCCTTTATCGGGCCGTTGCTAATGCCGTGATCCATCGGAATGCACAGCATCTTGCCGCCCTTAAGTATCCTGCCAAGCCGGACCTCCCTGCCAAATACCATATGGTATACCAGACTTCTTTTTCGACCCTACTTAAATGTCGCGTGTTATTATCATGAATAGATGTTGTAGGCGCAGGCATAGTATTCGTTCTCAGCGAGCTCGCCGTCGCTACTAGCCTGCTCGATGCGGTCATCAAACAGGCTTGCCTGCTCTGCCGGGCTTAGTGGAATGAGTTCAGGAGTGCCATGAGATGTCGCAAGTCCACGGAGCAAGCCGCGCACTGCAAAAGCTAGGAGAAACAGCGCGACAGTCGACTATACTGAAGGTGATTAGACTGATACTTACATAAAAAGTTCATGGGTGCTTTTTGTTCAGCCGCATGAGCCCGTCCCTCATGTCCTTGATCTGCTTGTCTGTCAGGTGGTATGCGAGAATCTAATTTACTTTGACGTTGAGCTTTCTCGAATCTTCAATAATCGATTTGCGCGTCGCCATAAAGCGCTGGAGAGTCTGCCAACAAGAAATATATCAAGGTATGAGATATGATATGTTGTTGTCTTGACACAGCACACTCGCGTTTTCCGGTAGCTAATAAGTGTCAGGACTTGGACATATGCAGATACAAATAGTTCAGATTACATAGAGACAATACGACAAAAAGCTGAGCTGTGCCGCTGGCGGATCATGAAAGAAACCCGTTCTGCTACATCCGTAATCTCTTTTTCACACTGGGCTACATGCCGATTCATCTCAAGGTGGACCACTCTAAAGAAGAGCTTGTGACCGACCTGCCGCTGGCGTACTTTGACGACTGGCTCGAGTAACAAGAGGCGATAGAAGAAGTCGAGACGCGGGGTTTTGGCCGCTAGCCATTGAATGCCCAACCCTTTTTCTATTCACCCTATAAGTTTTTTAGAAATGTCTTCCCAGTACTTCCGTGGGCTACGAGTCGGACTCGTCAGAATTTGAGAGGATCTCGACAAAGAAACTGGCGATACTGTTCGGCCTTGCATTCTTTGGCGCATTCATGCTCATCCAGATGATCCAGGGTTTTCCCCTCGTTGAACTCTTTACCAGGCAGCAGATCACAGAAGATGTGACTGTGACAATAAAGCAGGCGGGCGTGTGCGTCGTCGAGCCATCCGACGACCAGCCAAGAGAGATCCATGACTGCCCGTACAGCGTGGGCGACACTCTTGTTATCTCATATACCGAAGGCGCTGCAGCGATAGATTCCCACAGGCTCAAGTAAGCTAGCGCGTTCCGCTTGCGAGCTTGAGAACGACTTGGAGGTTCTGCTCGTCCCCTCTTTTTTCATCAATCGGTGTCTCCAGAATGATTGGGAGGCTGCGGATGGCTTTGTGGTTGATAAATGCCGCCATTCCCTCGCTTCCAATTGAGCCCAAGCCGATGTGCTCGTGCCTGTCGAGGCACGACTTCAGGCCGCCTTTAGAGTCATTAAGGTGCACTACCTTGAGCTCTTGCAGACCAACTGCCTTGTCAAAAGTTTCAATCGTTCCCTCGACGTCGGCCGGAGTGCGCAGATCGTAGCCGGAAGCAAACAGGTGGCACGTGTCAAGGCATATGCCATATGCATTTGAACTGCTGCCAAGTCTGTCAAGGATCAGCCGCAGCTCTTCAAATGTGCCGCCGACATTGTTCTTCTGCCCGGCGTTATCTTCAAGGAGGACAGTTACGTGTTCTTCTTTTATTTTCGACATGTCGCGTGCAATCGTGATTGCCTTTATCAGTTGGTCGACTCCACTTTTCGATCCCTGGCCCATGTGGCTGCCAAGATGAATGACAAGGTATGGTATCCCAAGCTCGCTGCATCTCTGGATCTCCCCTGCCAAAGTCCTGACGGATTTTTTGTAAAATTCCCCTGCAGGTCCCGACAGGTTTGGCAGGTAAGGCATGTGCACCATCACAGAAGTCCTGTCAATGCCGCTTGCCGCCAATTTTTCTTTAAACAATTTCACGTCGTCAGGTGCAAGAGGCTTGGCCTCCCATCCGCGCGGGTTCCTGCTGAATATCTGAAACGCAGTGCAGCCTATCTTTTTTGCACTGTCCACTGAATTTGATATCCCGCCGGCTATCGACACATGGAACCCTACCCTGATCCCCATTGCTCTGTTCTGCTCCGCCATATGTGCATGCGATAGACTGCTTACTTTAACCTGTCGTCGCAATAGGGCAATTGTATTTTTATTGTAGTGTGAGCTAAGCTAGCTAGCTATCGATTTGTCGTCAATAAGGATGGGAACGGGCGACCTTGCCAAGTACCCCTTTCTGAACGAAGCAGGCAAGTATCTGCGCGAGTCCGGCTTTGGCTGGGAGGAGCTTGACAGACCGGACATGCGCGACATTATCGAGCGGGCTGCCGAGCGAGTAGAAGTAGAAGTTAGCGGCAATGTGTATGAAAAGCTCGACAGGTACGAAATCGAGATCCTGACTTTTCTGGTTACGCTGATAATGGTCAAGTCGATTGCCTTGGAACCGGTATTAAGAAAGTATGCGCTGGCGGAGGCAAGACGGGCCGAGAAATTCCTGATTGAAGACCTGAAGAGGCAGAACGATGCGCAAAAGCGCTCGCTATTTCCAAAGATCTTTGACGAGATTTTTAAACTTAAGATTGACGTGGCGGAAGACGGCAGGCTCTTCAAGGTCACAGTGACAGACTACCTGTCAAGATCCTCACACTTTCACGAGCAGGAATGGAAGATGATCAACAGGCTCGTTGACAAGGGATATGTCTACCTTGACGCAGACGAGACTGTCCGGCTTGTAAGGCACGAACTGTCGGTGCTAATATATGACAAGGTCAAGGCGATGACGCTCCCGACGCTCCCGCAGGCGATCAGGACAAGGGCTGACGAATTGAAAGCAAGGCTTGCTCCGCGCTACGAATACCGAGCCTACACGGTGACAGATTACCCTCCGTGCGTCAAGCACGCGCTGGAGGTGATGGGCAGAGGCGAAAACCTTCCCCACTCTGCAAGGGTGATGCTCGCCACTTACATGCTTGCGATAGGCAAGCCGATCGACGAAATCGTCATGATGTACCAAAACGCACCTGACTTTAACGAAAAGATAACCCGTTACCAAGTGGAGCACTTGGCCGGCCTCAAAGGAAGCCGCACGAAATACTCGGTGCCATCGTGTGAAAAGCTCCTCAATGAGAACCTGTGTTTTGCAACTGAGGAGTGCAGCGGCATAGTCAACCCTATCCAGTTTGGAAGGAGGAGGAAACAGCAGCAGGAATGAACGCCAAGAGCGTGCAGACCGCCAAGAGCGCCTTCAGAGGATATTATTTCAATGCAAAGGGAGTCGTCGAGCAGCTAGGCAAGATAGAGCAGCGAGAGTTTGGCTACATGCAGTTTGGGCAAGCAGGCATGGTAAGGCACCTGTCGTTCAGGGTCATGGGCGAGCTCACGGCGGCTCTGGTCAGGGAAGTGCCGTCCGACGTTTACTGCTCCAACGCGTACTACCTCTTCCCGACTGCGCCGATGCAGGAAAAGCAGTGGCTTGGGGCTGACTTGATATTTGACATCGACGGCAAGGACCTTGAGCTGCCTTGTATCCCATCCCACTCATATGCTGTTTGCGCAGGCTGCGGCCACGCGTCAGCTCCTGCGCCGGAGAAAGAAAAGAGCAAAGAATATTCGTGCCTTTCATGCGGCAGCAAGAAGATCGAGCGCGTTTCAATACCGTGCGGCAAGTGCATACAAGGATCGAAGAAAGAAGTCAGACTGCTCATGGAATTTCTGACAGGCGACCTCGGGATACAGAAAGAAAACATCAACATCTATTTCTCTGGCAACAACGGCTTTCACGTCCATGTTGCAGACGACTCGTATGTTACCCTTGACTCTTCTGCAAGATCCGATCTGGCGGGCTACATTTCAGGGACGGGCCTTATGGCAGAGAGCGTCGGCGTCCGGAAGGGCAAGGCCGAAAATCTGGCCTTCATCAAGTTCCCTGCAAGCGGCCTTGCATACGGCTGGCGAAGCAGGATTGCACACAAGTTAAAGATCGACAGCTCATCCGTAATCAAGCTGAAAAATATTGTGGAGCAAAAAGGCGGCTATGCGGCATTCAAGGCCGAGCTTGACATGATGGCAAGAGAAATGGGCGTGAGAATAGACCCGCAGGTAACGACTGACGTCCACAGGGTGTTCAGGATGCCCGGCACGCTCAACAGCAAGAGCGGCCTTGGAAAGGTGAGATGCGACGATCTTGATTCGTTTGATCCATTTGTTGACGCGTGTATACTTGGCGATGGCAAGGTGAACGTCAAGATAAAGACCCCGGTAAAGCTGAAGCTAAAGAGCAAGTCCTACAATATTTCAAAGGAATCTGCCGAGCTTCCGTCGCATGTGGCAGTCTACCTTATCTGCAAGGGCCTTGCTGAAGCGATCTAGGCTACCTGGTCGCCCGTGATACAATGCTACCGATGCTTCCCATTGCGGGCAAAATATAACTCTGCTATTATCGCCTCAGTGCTTGCCCTGCCCGTTGTTACTGCAGGCAGCCTTGTGACGGCTAACTGCTATAGTTTCGCTTTGAATGCAACTCGCATTGTAGCTGGTATTCCATTGCCTTGTCGT
>CAMLKF010000065.1 GCA_946480575.1 uncultured Nitrososphaera sp.
GGTACTTAGAGATGGCGAAATGATGTCAATCGATCTTGTTCTTGGTGCCAGGCCGTCGCCACCACCATATAGAACAGGATGAGCAAGAAGAAGAATGAATGAGATGGTCCCACTAAAGGGTATGAATGATCTGACAAATAGGGAAAAAGGACTCTCAAACTGATTAGAACTCCTCACAGAATAGAATCCTACTAATGGCTCTGAATGCTAGTATTCCATTGCTACATTAGCAAGCGTACACATATATCGCTAGCGATATGTGCTGAACACATGACATGAAATTCCAGCAGTCCAAAGGGCATCGGCAGCCAAATTTTTCATTTCCGCAGCTGATTCAGTTCAGCGCAAATACACTCCAAAATCCCTTAGCACTAACTGACCCTCAAATATTTATTTGCAATTGCCGCCTTTTTCGCGCTGTACATATGTGCCAGACGGCCGTGTTCTTTGGAGAAGCGCTTGCGAGGTACGGCTTTGGAGGCTCACACCCATGGGGCTCTGACAGGATCTATGCGTTCTGGTCAAGGCTCTATAGCGAAAATCCAGACAACATAGTAGTGGAGGACCCTGCTCTGGGCAGCGAGCAGGCGGTGCTGTCGTTCCACGACAAGGAATACGTTGAGCTTGTGAAGGCGGCGTCAAAGCGCGGCGGCGTGCCTCTGGACAGGGGCGACACGCCGGCGTTCAAGGGCGTGTTCGAAGCGACGCTCTACGTCGTCGGGTCGACACTGGCCGCGCTCGACATGGTCATGGCAGGCAGGGACGCGTCAGGCAGGAAGATAGACCATGCGTTCAACCCGATAGGGGGTCTGCACCACGCAAGGCGCGACGGCGCCGGCGGCTTTTGCGTGTTCAACGACATCGGCATAGCCATCATGGCTGCAAGGAAAAGCTACAACGTCAGGCGGATAGCGTACGTCGACATTGACGCCCACCATGGCGATGGCGTCTTTTACGAGTTCGAGGACGACCCGGAACTCTTTTTTGCGGACGTGCACGAGGACGGGCAGTACCTGTACCCGGGCACCGGCTCTGCAGCCGAGACCGGCAGAGGAGCAGCAGTGGGCACCAAGCTCAACATGCCGGTTAAGCCGGGCACCAATGACGACGACTTTATCGCGGCGTTTGGCAGGGTACAAGAGTTTGTCGACAGCAACAGGCCCGAGCTCATAATACTGCAGTGCGGCGCCGACAGCCTCGCCGGCGATCCGATAACGCATTTGCAGTATACTGCTAGAGCGCACAGGCACGCTGCGGATGCACTGCACAGGCTGGCGCACAAGCACTGCAAGGGGAGGATGATTGCGCTTGGAGGCGGCGGGTACAACAGGGCAAACATCGCCAGCGCGTGGGTCGAGGTGGTCAAGTCGCTTGCTGCTGCAAGCTAGCGATACGCTAAATTAATACAGACCCAGTTAGTCTACCACTCATATGAGTGCCAGAAAATCATACGACGACGTTTTGAGGCTGATGCGCGAGCATCATGAATGGTTTAACAGGTCGATTCCGCTCATTGCAAGCGAAAACGTGCCAAGCCCGGCCGTAAGGGAGGCAATAATGTCTGACTTTGGCAACCGCTATGCGGAAGGCTGGCCCGGCGAGCGCGTCTACGCAGGCTGCGTTTATATCGACCAGGTAGAGTTGATCTGCAACGACCTTGCGCGCAAGGTTTTCCGGTCAGAGTTTGCTGACTGCCGGGCTACATCGGGCGTCGTGGCAAACCTTGCTATCTATGCGGCGTTTTCAAATCCGGGTGACTACATGATGGCCGCTTCCATCCCATCAGGCGGCCACATCTCGCACGGCAAGAAGGAGCATTCCGGCACCGCGGGGCTGGTGCACGGCCTGAACATCGAGCACTACCCGTTCTCGAAGGAAGAGATGACAATCGACGTTGACGCGACCAAGAAAAAGATAGAGGAGATGGGCCTCGAAGGCAGGGCGCCCAAGATAGGCATGTTTGGCGGCAGCCTCTTTTTGTTCCCGCACCCAGTGGAGGAGCTTGCCAGCTTTATGCACGATCACGGCATGTACGTCAACTATGACGGCGCCCATGTTGCGGGGTTGATAGCGGGAGGCGAGTTTCAAGATCCGCTCCGGGAAGGAGCTGACTCGATGACCATGAGCTCGCACAAGACGCTTTGGGGCCCGCAGGGGGGCATCATTGTGTCGTACGAAAAGCACGCGGAGGCGATAAAGAAAGCTATCTTTCCGGGCAACACAAGCAGCCATCACCTGCACCACGTGGCAGGCAAGGCTATAGCACTTGCAGAGTCTCTGGAGTTTGGCAAGGCGTATGCCAAGCAGGTGATAAGGAACGCCAAGGCGCTGGCGGAGGCGCTTGCAGGCTATGGGTTTGGCGTACTTGGAGAAAAGCGTGGCTATACCGCGTCGCACCAGATTGCTGTCGATATGACGAAATTCGGCGACGGGGGCACCATCGAGAAGGACCTAGAAAAGGCGGGCATCATACTGAACAGACAGCTCTTACCTGGCGACATCAAGGCCGGCAGGCACTACATGCACCCTGGGGGCGTGAGGATAGGTGTCCCCGAGACGACCCGGCTTGGCATGAAGGAGAGCGAGATGAAAGAGATAGCGAACTTTATCAAGCGCGTGGTGGTGGACAGGCAGGACCCGGGAAAGGTGGCCGAGGACGTCGCTGATTTCAGGAAGCAGTTCCAGCAGGTGCAGTACGCGTTTGACAACGCGGTCAAGGCGTACGAGTACATCAGCCTAGTTAGCCGGAAATAGCCTGACAATGAATTAATTTTTGCACGGTTTCTTCTGGACTAGAAACGCGCATGTATGTCAGGCTGATATTTCCTATGACGCAGGATGGCGGCAGTTCTTCGCAGTTGTGGCACTCTATATTGGCGCTTTACAGGCAGCACCACTTCAAGGTAGCCAAAGAGGAGAAGGGGCTGCTGTTATCACACAGGCGCGTTTCTGACCTTCTGGCAAAGCAGGCACGGGTACGGCAGGCAGTACAGGCTGACGGTGCCGCCCGAATTTTTCTCTGACTGCTTTGATCCACAGATTTTAGAAGGAATTCACAGATTTAGGAAAATAATCTATGACAAGATAGACCAACTAAAGCTTCTACCTAACGAGGAATCTGAGGTTCTGTTTGAGCTTATTGAACGTCTACCAGATAGCAATTACGCTAGCCTAATTGAAACTGTTGACAAAGCAAGTAGGAAAAAGCAAGTTAGATACAATGGGAATTATTAATAAACTAGTTGAGCGAAAGGTCGTCCAGTTAGGTATTTCTTACCCTTTTTAAAGCGAAAGAACTTTGCTTATCCCGGCAAACTCTCGTTGAGCATGAGCGCCAGTAGCGCGGCCCTCAGCTCCTTCCCGTACGCCGCCTGCTTGAAGTATATCGCGTTCTTCATGTGGTCCACGTTGTGCGAAATCTCGTCCGCCCTTGGCAGCGGGTGCATCACCGCGACATCCGGCTTGGCCTTTGCCAGCGTCTTTTCGTCTATCGTGTACGTCCCTCTGACCTTCTCGTACTCCTGTATGTCAGGAAAGCGCTCGCGCTGTATCCTGGTGACATAGATCACGTCGGCGTCTGACAGCACGCCGTCGTCAAGCGCGCTGTGCTCCTTCACCTTCAGCCTGCTCTGCACTTCGTATATCGACTCCTTCCTTATGCGCAGCGAAGAAGGCGACACGAGGTGTGTGTCCACTTTATAGTTGGCAAGCGCGTACAGCAGCGAATACACGGTCCGGCCGTACTTCAGGTCGCCCACTATAGCAATCGACAACCCGTCGAGCCTCTTCTTCTCTTTTAGCATCGTGTACAAGTCGAGCAATGCCTGCGTCGGGTGCTCCTCGCTCCCGCTGCCAGCATTTATGATAGGATTTTGTGACAGCTCGGCGGCAAACCTGCTCGAGCCGTCCATCGGATGCCGGAGCACTATCACGTCAGAATATAGATCAATAATCCTTATCGTGTCTGCAAGGCTCTCGCCCTTTTCCACCGACGACGACTTTAGGTCGGCAATCCCGATGGAAGCGCCGCCAAGCGAGGCCATCGCGGCTTCAAAGCTCATCCTGGTCCTCGTGCTCGGCTCGTAGAAGATGTAGCCCAGAGTCCTGCCCTTGCCAAGCTCGCCCCTCTGACTGGGCTTGAGCCTGCTGACCTTGTCGGTTGCGTCAAAGACGACTTCAAGGTCGTCCTTTGTAAAATCCTTTATTGAGACTATGTCCCTGTCAAAGAAAGGATTAGAAGATGATGATGATGGCATCTAGGTATCCTGCTCTCCATAGTTTGAGGGAGCGTAATAAACACTGCTGTGTGCCCATGATGATGACGTGGCGACCACTTGATTATGATGATAATGATGATGGCCAAGTGACAAAACCTGCTTCATAGCTTCGCACAAAACCCTCTTCCAACCTTGTGTGTCCTTGACATGTTATATTATTAATAGTAAATCTTTTATGATTTGCCGCTTGCATGAATACATGGCTGCTACCGCTACTGCTGCTGCCTTTCCAGAAGATGATGGTGGTGTCCCAAGGGAGATAGACGACCATCTCAAAAGGTTCGGAAAAGCGCCATGGGAAGTCAACTATAATCTATTTGGATACTGTGACATATGCAATTCAAGGATAGATGAATTTGGTTATTGCGCATGCGGAGGGTCGGCAGATTAGCTAGCTCGCGCAATACAACACTACTATTACTACTACTACACTAAAACTCGTTCCAAATTGACATTAATATTATTAAATGTCAGAAGAAGAAGCGGGCTTCCGGAAAGTAGCCAACAAGAAGGATTTGAAAGAAGGCGGCCTTTTGGGAATTGAACTAGATGAAAACAGAATTGTATTGGCTATGGTTGGCGGCAAGGTCTATGCAATGGATGCTGTTTGTTCACATCAAGGCGGCCCTTTGGATCAAGTCGAGCTAGAAGGATATAACCTCACATGTCCTTGGCACCACGCGGTTTTTGACGTACGCGATGGAAACGTTTCAGAAACGACAGTATGGGCAATGGATCAGAAATCGTTTCCTGTAAAGGTTGATGAAGGCACTGGTGACATATTAGTAAACACGAGCAGTGCAACAACTACAGGTGCTGCAGCAGCAACTACATCATAGTGTTCTGTGTACAGAGCTTGCTTTGGCCATTCAGATCTGTTATTTATTATAATATTATAGCATTAGCAAGAACAACGTGGGGAAGTGCTTGGTAACCCCTCTGGTACACTACACTAAATGTCGTGTGTTGCTGATAGATGCCTCTGATGGTTGCATCATGTTGCTTCACTTATACGTTCGTACCTCAAACGTAATAAGCAGAAATTTGTCCATTATCTGTGGGAGGAAGAGAGAATCACTATGGAATTGACAGGATTGATTCTACAGGTACCTGGCCTGACAGGAAACCAGGTCGCACAGGTAATAATAGGAAGCCTCGCAGCGGTCTTGGCAGCATATGTTGCAATCGTGATATTTTCGCAGCGCAGAAAAGAAAGAAGAAGCGTATAATAGGTTATCAGAGAAAGAATAGTAGTGCACATCATTTATTTTTTTAAGCTTAATATGTACATATAGGCTATCTACCGGGTAGACGGATGGGTGTGAGATGATGGTCTTCTCTGTGTGTGTATGTATCTGTCATTGTTTTGTTGTAGTAGTAGTCCAACCTAGAGAGGTCGTCTGTAGAATTGAAGAAGAGGCACGACGCCACCTATTATCATGACAGCAATGTTATAGTAGATAGTTCGGACAATAGGCGAGTCGTGTACCAGTTTATCGAGGACAACCCCGGGGTACATATCAGAAAAATTATCAAAAGCCTTGGACTGGCTGCAGGCGATACGCAGTACCATCTGGATAAATTGCAGAGGGAAGGATGGATTAAATCCCTTAAGATTGGCGCACACAGGCATTATTATCCTGCAGATATTACCGATGAAAAAGACGAGATAGTTCTGGCTTTCTTGATGCACGATACTGCGCGCGATATACTGGTTCGCCTAATCGAGCACCCGGGTTCAACACAAGGCGACATTGCTAGGTTCAAGCAGTTATCTGCACCCACGATAAACTGGTACATGTCAAGGCTGATATCGGCAGGAATAGTCGTCGGTGTCCGGGAAGGGAGGATCATCAGATATTTCATCCAGGACATTGGAGGTCTGATTGATACTCTCATAGATTATTATCCGGATATTTGGAATAGCATAGCCAGCAGATTAGTCGGGATGTTTGTCAGGATTTCATCCGAAAGACTGAAGAAGAATAATAAATAATAGTAGCATGTACTACGCGGCCGGCCTTTCAAGTACATCATTTTGCATATCGTCGAATGCAGACTAGCAGACTATGCTTTCTCCTAATAACCATTCTGTTCAACAAAAGTGATACAGCAGGGCAACAATAACGACCCGATGACTGAATCCGTCCACTACGCTTAATCCATGGCCGCGCACGAATATTCTCTCGCCTCTGCGCGTACGCACGCGCAATAGGTTCATATCCTTTGCTCTGCGATTTTCACCCAGAGAGACCGACTACTAGATTGGCGACATACCGCTATACCGTTTACAAGAGCCCCAACATAGGCATATTTGTCAAGGCAAACGACAGCATCATGCTGCTGCCGCACGGGTTTGCCGAAACAAAGTCGGAAAAGCTTGCCGAGTACCTGCAGGTAAGGGAAGTGATGGCTTCAGTGGCAGGCACCCGGCTCATAGGGCCCATGACTGTCATGAACAACAATGGCATTCTTCTGCCCTCCATCGCATCTGACGAGGAGGTGCAGGCGCTCGGGCAGTCAAGCCAGCTCAACGTGGAGAGGATAAACAGCAAGTTCACGGCAATCGGCAACCTCATTGCGGCAAACGACAACGGGGCAATCGTGTCGCCGCTATTCAGGGGAGAGGCAGACCGCCAGGTACAGGACGTGCTTGGCGTGCCAGCGCACTCGATGACGGTCGGCGGCTTTGTCCAGACAGGGTCGATGGTCGTTGCTACAAACGCCGGCGCGGGCGTGCACCCAAAAGCCACTGAGGACGAGATCAGGCAGGTTTCTGAAATCCTGCAGGTGCCAGCGGAGCCGGTGACCATCAACGGCGGTGTGCCCTTTTTGTCGTCAGGCATTGTCGCAAACACTAGGGCAATAGTAGTAGGCAGCCTTACAAGCGGCCCTGAGCTTATCATGCTGAGCAGGATATTCAAGGCATGATTGTTATAGTAGAGATCCTGTGCGTGGGCAACGAGCTTCTCTCCGGCATTACTCTGAACTCCAACGCGCACTGGCTCGCCGGCCAGATAGCGCATGCAGGCGGCACGGTCAGGCGGGTCACAGTGGTGCGCGACGATCTCGAGGAAATATCGTCAGCCATCAAAGAGTCGCTGGCAAGAAAGCCTGATATTTTGATAACCACTGGCGGCCTTGGCGCGACATACGACGACCTGACGCTTGAAGGAACAGCGATGGCGCTTGGCAAGAAAACCAAGCTGGACGACAGGGCTGTTGGGATGTTAAAGAAGAGCTATGCAAGAAGGCGCTCGCTTGGTCATCATCACAACTACAAGCTGAACGAGGTGCGATTGAAGATGGCCACGATCCCAGAGGGCTCGACCCCCATCCAGAACCCGGTGGGAAGCGCGCCTGCGGTCATGGACAGATCAGGCAGCACCAGAATTTTCTGCCTACCCGGCGTCCCGTCGGAAATGCAGGCGATATTCAGCGAGCACGTACTGCCTGCGATAAAGGAAAGTGTGGGCGAATTTGTAATAAAAGAGATCAACTACGACGTGCGCGGTGTGACAGAGGCCATGATTGCTCCGGCGCTCGTCAGGATAGTCGAGTCACACCCGAGACAGGCCGTCTACCTGAAGACGCACCCGCGGGGCTATTTCAGAAAGAAAACCCCGCAGATAAGGGTGCAGGTGGTGTCGCGCGGCAACAACGAAAAAGAGGTAAAGAAGAGGCTGAACTCTATTGCCAAAATAATTGAAAAAGAAGTGGCAAAGCTGGGCGGCAGGATAATAATAGCAAACACAACATGATGCTGAAAGTGTTGCATAGATGATATATCATCGAGATTGTCAGATATTCGACAAGAATTCATCGAACAATCACATAATATACACACATTCTTGCAGGCCCCTCACAGCGGACTATCTGAGGTTCAACTTTGCCCCCGATTTCCAACTCTACTAATCTGTTCAACAAGTCATCGTCGTCGTCATCATCATCATCATCATCACTTATAGTGACAATATTCTGGTGAGAGCCTATTTGAAGCTGCAACAAGATGGGCATGTTCACACACATACATATACATTAGATGATCCCTGGAACCCAGGTCCGGATTGGCTTGGACAAAGTCTTAAGTAATTTAGCTAGCCGGATTTTGCCATGACAACAAATGGTGCTTCGTACGAATCAGTAGCATCGAAAGGAAAGGTTCCCACGATTACACTTAACGATGCCAAAAACATCATTGCCGCAGCCGAAAAAAAGGCAGCTGAGATTGGCCAGCCAATGAATATCGCCGCTATTGACGCTGGCAGAAATCTGGTCGCACACGAACGTATGGATGGGGCTTGGATCGGCAGCATCGATATCTTCACCAAAAAAGCCTTTACCTCTCGAGCATTCAATATTGCTATAAAGGATCTTGCAAAGCATGCGCAGTCGGGCGGCCAGTTTTTTGGCATCCATGCGTCCAATGATGGCAATATAATGATCTTTGCTGGAGGCATTCCGCTCAAACGGGATGGTCAGGTTGTTGGAGCCATTGGCGTTAGCGGCGGCATGGGCGAGCAGGATCAAGCCATCGCCGAAGCAGGCGCGGCAGCCCTCTTTTAGCAGAAAAAGAGAAAGAGGAGGAGGAATAAAGGCAACATGTCGATTGGTCATCCAAAAGACACATCGCCGACTACAACCATCCCGCCGGTGGCGGCGCAGGATTTGCCAGCCGACGAGCCCTTGGGTGCATTGGAGCCGGTCGCTTACTTTAACGGTGCGATGCCGACTGGCGTGACGGTGTCGCAGAAAGGACGAATCTTCATTAACTTTCCAAAGTGGGGCGATGATGTCCCATTCACAGTAGCCGAAATCCGTGATGGCAAGGCAGTTCCCTACCCTGATGAGGCGATGAATCAAACCAACGAAGAGGATCCGGCAGCAGCACTTGTGTCGGTGCAATCGGTCGTAGTCGATCCAGCGGACCGGCTATGGATTCTCGATACTGGCAGCCCGCTGTTCCAACCAACCAAGTACGGCGGGCCAAAGCTCGTCTGTGTAGACCTAGCAACGAACCGTATCGTCAAGGACATTCTCTTACCGCAGGACGTGGCTCTACCGACCACTTATCTCAATGATGTGCGCTTTGATTTACGGCGAGGAAGCGAAGGCATGGCATTTATCACCGACTCCG
>CAMLKF010000066.1 GCA_946480575.1 uncultured Nitrososphaera sp.
TGTAATGTGGAAAACGCCAAGATCCTCCTTCATTATCTCGACGTAGGAGACCTTGCCCTTATTGTCAACTACCATATGTCTGAGAGGTTCGCAAACCGGCAAATAAATACATTGTTAATTCCCGGTATGTATCAATAACCGCTATTATAGACAGAATAGGCAAGTTTTAATTGGATTTTGACTGCAATTCTGTGCGTATGCCAGACTGGCCCAAAGGTAAGAGCTTTGGAGGTTCTGACGACGAGATAGACCAGCTTACCAAGACCATAAACGAACAGAGTAACGAGCAGCGAAAGATCGTGGCGCAGTTCAACAGGGCAATGAACGCCTTTGCAACCGAGAGGTCGCTTGAAACGTGCCTAGACGCTCTCAACCTATCGATGCAGCTTGCGAACGTCAGGGGCAAGCTTGCCGAGTCGTACGAATACTACGCAAGGATGCTCGAGCGCGAAATAACAAGGCTGAGCAGGTCAACAAACAAGCCCTAGTCAGATATCGGGATCGGCATCGACAGCTTCTTGAACCCGTCAGAGCGCGTGGGCGGATCTTTCATTCATGAATAGCAGGAACATCCCCTCATCCATCAGGTTTTCAACAGCCACTCCCAGCTCCTCTATCTTTGTTATTGGCGCATACGATAGCGAGTCTGTTACGAGCATCAGATTCGTGTTTTCATAATTGTCCAGTAAGTAGTAGAGTATCGACTCGAGCAGGCCGAAAAAGTTGATGTCGTACATATCTATTTTTGGCCGGAAATAGGTGGCTATGGTTGGTTTCCCTGTCGTCGCCATCTCCTTTAGAGCCGACCAGAAGTGAGTTGAAAACCTTATTGCCCTGGTCAAAGACCTTGTCATGTTTAGTTGGTCGTAGCCGTTTGACTTGAAGAATTCCTCTCAACCCTTTACCAGCTGCCCCTCGGTCATCCACCCGTGCCTGCCCTCTTTCATGCGAGCAAAGAACGTCCGCGGCGAGATCAGCCTGTTGTTGGTGGTGTATTTTGCCAGTGAGTCGACTTTGTATAAATTTACTGAAATAATATGCGGTTCTTTATTATGCCCAGCTTTTCTATCGTTATCTCCACCATGTCGCCGTGCTTCAGGTACCTTGGCTCCTTCATAGACATTGCCACGCCGGCTGGCGTGCCGGTTGAAATGATGTCTCCCGGCTCCAGCGTCATAGTCACGCTGAGCGCCGATATTATCCTCCGCACGGGTATTACCATGTTTGAGCTGGAAGAGTTCTGGCGCACCTCGCCGTTTACCTTGGTCACTATCTGGAGGCTCTGGGGGTCTGCAACTTCGTCCCGCGTGGTTATCCACGGGCCGCATGGCGCGAACGTGTCGATGCCCTTGCCGCGGGTGAACTGCCTGTCCTTGAACTGAATGTCACGGGCAGAAACGTCGTGCAGTATCATGTAGCCGAATACGGAACCAAGCGCCTTGTCCTCCGGCACTTTCTTTGTTTCTCTGCCAATGACGACTGCAAGCTCGGCCTCGTAGTCAAGGCGAGTGACAAACGACGGGCATATCACGTTCCTGAAGGGCTCGTTCAGCGCGGTCCGGGGCTTCATGAATATCACGGGCTCGTCTGATGGCGTGAGCCCTGCCTCGCGGGCATGATCGTAATAGTTGAATGCAAGGCAGATTATTTTGGGCGGATTTGGAATCGGCACTAGGAGTTCGACATCGCCTATTTTGTGCTCGTACTTGAGCCTCCCCTTTTGCTGCCTGACCTCGTCAAGCCAGCCCTTGAACATGAAATCCTTGATGTTGGACGGGACAGGTATGCCTGTCTGCTGCTGTATTTCGGCTTTTGTGGCGACGTGCTTGCCGTCATCGGAAATAATGCCGTACGTCTCCTTTACCTTGCTGTCCCGTATTCTCGCTATCTTCATTGTCCACTTCTTTTACCTGTGCGTCATTATCGCGGTGTGGCTGCTGCTGTTGTCATCGATCCTGCAGAACCCAAACCTCACGAACTGAACTCTTGCATCCGGCCTGAGGGTGGATACGACGGATTCTGCAAAGCCCTGCGCGATCTCGAGGCTGTTCGTGTTGTATTCCTCGCCTACGTAGAGTTCCTTGGGAATCATAACCTTGTAGTCAACTATATCATTCTTTGCAATCCACTCGATCTTGGGCATCGACTGCTGGATTTCGTCGCCGCCCGCTGCTGCTTCTATAACTTGATGTCCCTCAACATCTAGATCCTTGGAAGTTATCTTGATATTGTACAGCTCGATTAGGCGGATTTCGTCGCCAACCTTCACGTTGGCCGCGTCATCGCCGGCTATATACACGCTGTCCGACACCCTTACCTTCCTTGTCCCCAGGCTGACGTCAGTCGGGTGGTTCTTAAGCACGACCTCCGTTTCCCGGGCGCCGCTGACGTGTACTTCAACCGGGTTTTTCACAAAGAACAGCCTTGGAGATATTGGATCTATTATCTTCCTGTTGAACGCTTCAAGTGTCCCAAAGGGCGGCTTTGTATCTGCCAGCGTGATGCCAAGCGAAAGCACGAACTTGCGTATTGCCTCTGGCACAAAGCCGCGCCTGCGAAAGGCGGCAAGTGTTGGGAGCCTCGGGTCGTCCCAGCTTTTGATAGTGCCGTTGTCGATAAGCGGCCTTATCTTTCGCTTTGAAACCGGGATCCCTTCAAACTCGAGGCGCGAGAACTCGATCATGATTGGCTTTCGTAAGCCAAGCCTGTCAAGTATCGCAAAATACAGCACGTTACGGAGCTCGTACTCTTTTGTCCTCATGGCATGCGTCACTCCGTCAAGGCTGTCCTCTATGGGCGCCGCAAAGTCATAGGTTGGCCATACTCGAATCCTGCCGCCCAGTTTTGGGTGATCGCCTTCTATTATTCGGAATAATGTAGGGTCACGCATGACAGTGTTCTGATCAGCCATATCACCCTTGAAACGCACAATAGCTTCGTTCTGGCTGTACGAGCCGCCAAACATCTTTTCCATCCTGTCAAGTGCGGTCGCAGGGTCGCGCCTGCATTCGCACGGGACGCCCTTTGCACGCAGGTCGTGTATTTTCTCCTGGCTGCAGGTGCAGACGTACGCGCCGCCCAGCTCTATTAATTTCCTGCCGTAATTATGCAACAATTCGATGTCATCAGAGGTATTCTTGACGACATCCGGCCTGACGCCGAGCCACCCCAGCCCTTCGGCTATCGCGTCATAGTATTCCAGCTTTTCCTTGAGCGGGTTTGTGTCGTCGAACCGCAGGATCAGCTTGCCGTCATACATGCGAGCGTACTCCTCGTCAATTATTGCCGCCTTTGCGTGCCCGATGTGAGGGTAGCCATTTGGCTCAGGCGGAAACCGGGTGACAACCTTGCCCTGCGCGGCGCCTTCAAGCGGAGGCAGCTGAAGCAGCTGCTGCTCGCCTGTTTGCTTTTTAGCAGCTGTAGTTTCGCCGGGCGCAAGCTCTTCAAGGAGCGACTTTTGTTCCGCAAGCATCAGCGAGTTTACTTCCTGCACTATCCTTTTGATTTCAGGTATGAGCTCTTTGATCTGCTTGCGCTGGTCCGGCCGGCTTCCGACAAACTTGGCAACGACAGCATCTACCTGCGCCTTGCCTTCGTGCTCGACTGAATTTTTCAGCGCTATTACCTTGATGAACTTCTCTGTTTCCACGTCGACTGGCACGTACCTTACAGACTCCTGCCTACAGCAAAGTCCGCCGAAAATTGCAGTGAGCGTTTGGCGTCAGAGTTGCCATAACTTTCAATAGAATTTAGCGCGTCGTACATGTATTTCCTGGCCGCGTTCCTCACATCGCGCTCTATGCCAATGTCCGATATCACCCTGACGGCCTCTTTGATGTCAGAGCTTGAAGCCTTGTCTCTTGCGCCAAATACCTTGAGGATCTTGTCCTTCTCTTCCCCCTTGGCACTTTTTAGCGCAAGCAGGATTGGGTAGGTCTTTTTGCCCTCCCTGATGTCATTGCCGGCCGCCTTGCCGGTCAGCTTGGGATCGCCTGACACACCAATCAGGTCGTCCACCAGCTGGAACGCAATGCCAATGTTCTTGCCAAAAGAAGAGAGGTTCTCGACGTCGCGCCCGGTGTGGCTTGGCGCCGACAGCGCGCCAAGCGCGCACGAGACTTCAAAGAGCGCAGCCGTCTTTTTGCCAATCATGTCTATGTACTCCGGCCCGCTTGGAAACGCGCTGCTTGATGCCACACCAACGTCGATGGCCTGGCCCTCGCAGATCTCAGTGCAGGCAAGCGAAAGCCTGCCCATCATGTCGGTTATCGCCTTGTCAGAGATCCCCACTTTTCTGCAATTAAACGTCAAAAGCTCAAATGACTTTGAGAACAGGATGTCGCCGGCAAGGATTGCAAGCGTCATGCCGTAATAGCGGTGCACTGTGGACGTGCCGTGGCGCATCTCGTCGTTGTCCATGATGTCGTCGTGGACGAGCGTAAAGTTGTGCACCAATTCGACTGCCGCGGCTGCCGGAAGACCCCTCTTTAGAGTCCCGCCGAGCATTTCGCAGCCCTTTATTACCATGAACGGGCGCAGACGCTTGCCCCCTGTGCGTATTAGGTGAGACGACGCTTGGTAGAGCTCCTTGGGCTTGCCTTCAAGGTATGAGAGGAGAAATTCGTTTACTGTTGAAGCATGAGATTCCAGCTCGCTTTTGATGCTGCTTGTCTTCATGTACGGCTACTACTAACCTCCTGTGCTAACGCTCCTGTCAATATATATCTTGAGCCGGCAAGCGCATTGACGTTTCTGGCGCCCACAAGGAACATCGTGCTCTTGAACTCCGCTAAGAGCGCGTCTCCAAACGCGAACAGACTCTCACGCGATTTTGCGGCCGCCCGCAGGAACGGGTAGGCCATTGCTGCCATGCTGGCTCCAAGAGCAATACACTTGGCAACCTCGAGGCCGTTTCGCAACCCGCCTGACGCAATGAGAGGCAGCTTGACTGCCCGGCGGACTTCAAAGAGGCTCACCGCAGTCGGAATGCCCCAATCCCAGAACATATCGCCAAGGCGCGTCTTGAGTTCGTTGCTTGCCGCTTCCGCCCGTAACTTCTCGATGCCGGCCCAGCTCGTGCCTCCCGCGCCGGCAACGTTTATCGCCGACACGCCGGCCATCTCCAGCTTGACTGCCACTTCTCTTGATATGCCTGCTCCTACTTCCTTGACTATCACCGGCACGTCGATTGTCTTGGCAAGCTCGGAAATCTTACCCAGCAGGCCCTTGTAGCGCGGCTCGCCCTCTGGCTGCACGAGTTCCTGCAGCGGGTTGAGGTGCACCACCAGCGCGTTTGCGCAGATCATCTTTACTATCTTTCGTGCCTCGTCTATCGTCAGCCCCTTGGCAAGCTGCGCCCCGCCAATATTTGCTATCAAAAACGCGTTTGGCGCGTTCTTTCTCGCTATTGAGTATGTGGCAGCGAGCTCCTCGCTCTTGAGGCCGGCCCTCTGGCTGCCAAGTCCCATCCCAAAGCCGTATTTCTCGGCAAGCTCGCCCAGCCTGCCGTTTATGACGGTTGCCTCATCGGTGCCTCCAGTCATAGAGTCGATGATTATCGGCGCAGAGAACTTTTTGCCAAGGAACTTGGTCGAGGTGTCGATGTCGTCATAGTCGATTTCGGGTAGCGCGTTGTGCAGCAGCCTTACATATTCGAGGTAGGTCGATGTCACCTTGGCCTGCACGTTCTTGTTGAGCGGTATCTCGATGCCGTCCTTTTTGCGCTGTTTGATTATCTCAATGTCAGAAGGCACGTCAGAGGTATCTGGCGGCAACTACTTCCTTCTCCCCTTCTTTTTTACCACTGTGCCCACCTCTAGCCTGCCGTCGATAGCTTGGGCAATTCGCTCTGGCTTTAGCCCGTTTACCATTAATACATCCATTCCGCGGGATGCAATCTTAAATGCTTCTGTGACCTTTCTCTGCATTCCGCCTGTGACGTCTGCGCCGGCCGCCTTTGAGAACTCGATCGACTTTTTTCCAGCCACCTGTATCTCGCTGACAAGCTCTTTGTTTGCCATGTCCCTGTAGATGCCGTTGACATTGGTCGCAAAGATTACCTTTGAAGGCCGTAATGCAGTTGCCAGAATCGTCATGAGAGCGTCACCAGAGAGTATTGAGTATTTACTTCCTTCCACATGGACTACGTCGCCAAATGTCACTGGCAGCACCCCGGATTTAGCCATCGTATGAACCTGCTTTATCTTTGTCGCAATTGGCTTGTGACCAATAGTGAAAACGGACGGCGGTATGGCGTATGGGTTCAGCCCTGCCTTTATCATCGAATTGGTGATTATGTAGTTGAGCGCCACCATTGACTTGTGCACCGCCGAAACACTGTGCGTATCATAGCTAGCCGGCTTGGTGTGCATGCCGTATTTCACTGAACAGTAGTGTCCGAACGAGCCGCCGCCGTGCACTATAATGCAAGGCGTCCTTATTTGCGCTAGAGTACGCGAAATACCGTCAATAGCATCGCTGTTTGCTGCCAGAGGCTTGTCCTTGAAAGTGATGACAGAGCCGCCCAGCTTTATCAGCGCAAGTTGTTGCATCTGCAGAAAAGCATGGTTGGTGCGGATTTAAAGTTTAGTCTAGATCTTCTTCTGATGATGTCAAATCGAGGAGCTTTCTTGACTAGTGATATTTCAGGCGATGTGGCTCGGCAGCGACTTTTTACCCTGCGGCGGCTGTTGCTCTGCTGAAGCGCCACTCCCCTTGATCTGGCTCTTTTAAAGCGTGTCCCTCTTGTCGTGCGGTGTGATGTACAACCCGACGGAGGTGTTGACTGCGTAGTGGAGCGAGCCGTCCGGATTGCGGTAGTTGGTGGCCACTCCGACTCGCTCTATGCCGACCTTGACCTTCACGATAGTGCAGTCCTCAAGCTTGAACGACACTGTATCATCATTGTCGACAACTGAATAATCCAACATCTTGAATTGTATTTTATTATCAGGCGCGCCAGAGTTGCTGCTCATACGCATAAAACTGTACAGCACAGATTATAAAAGCCTCGTGACTAGAGGCTTTTTTCGTTATCATAATCTATTTATCTGCGAATCAAGACATTTATCCTGATGGGCAGGTTGTTTGGAAGGGACGATGAGAAGAAGGAGGGCCCTTCCGAAGAGATAGGAGAACCCGATTACGACGATACTGATTTTCAAAAACGCGACCTCTATAACAAGGGGCGCAACCAGATGTCTAACGAGAAATTCCTTGACGCCATACGCAGTTTTGATCTGGCGCTGAGGCTTGACCCGACGTTTGTCGACGCGTGGGTCGAAAGAGGCTACGCCCATTTCCACCTTGACGAGTACACCGTCGCCATTGCTTCTTATGACAGAGCCCTTGAAGTGGACGTCAACAACGCCTCCGCGTGGAACCTGAAGGGCCTTGCTTACTACAAGATGAAGAATTATGATAAGGCGATCGAGTGCTGCGAAAAGGCAGTCGACATCAACCCAAACGACGGCATGTCGTGGTACAACAAGGCATGCTACCTTACGCTCAGCGGCAAGGTAGACGAGGGCCTTGGCGCGCTCAAGCGCTCCATAGAAATCGACATCCAGAACGCCCGCAAGGCAGTCAAGGACAGGGACTTTGAAACTGCGCGTGCAGAAGAGGGCTTTCGCAGGATCGTCGAAGTCGTCGTCTTGGAATCTATAAGGCAAGGCTACGACTATGTCGGCAAGATAGTCTGGGTCACCGGCATGGACAAGGTAGAAGTTGAGGACGCGATTATGAGGCTTGCCATGAAGGGCCTTGTGATAAAGCACGAGAGGAGGAGCTTTACTGGCAAGGAGGAATATTACGAGCTCTCAAGAGAAATAGCCGACAGGGTGGGCGTGACCAAGCGCACCGGGCTTTTCAGCAGCAAGCAGGTTTCAGCCCCGATGCAGCAGCTCAAGGACATCAGCGAGGTTCTCAGCAGGGCAAAAGAGGCCATCGAGCAGGGCGACCTCGCAGCAACTCTTGACTGTTTTGACCAGCTTGTCAACCCAGCCAAGCATGGAAGCGCGATGGTCGAGCAGTTCTTTGACGAACACCGCGACCTCAGGCTCTACAAGATAAGGCTGCACGACAGAGGCCAAGAATACCTTAACGCTCACAAGACAGAACTTGTCGACCTAATAAGCAAGATTGATGGCAAGGTCAGGAGCGGCCCGGTCAGCAAGGCTCCAAAAGATTAAATCTCTTTTGCATACTGCTTTCTAAAAAAAGGCGGCATATAGCTTTTTCGATGGCGACTCCTAAACGGCTACGGTAGTTCAATAGGCAGAGGGTATTTTGTCTGTTGTTATCGAGAATGGTCTTACTTTACTTTTATAGCAGCGAAGCAATTTCTTTTCGTTTCCTCTTGAACTTAGCCCTTGCCCAGTCTTCAACATATCCATGATCTTCAAAAGTGTCGCCAACGAGATACGCTTTAAATGATTCAATGCGTGCAAACCATTGTCTACTAGTTTCTTTTGGCCTCTTTGGCATGTAATCCTCGACCACGTACAGTCAAGCCTCTCTGTGGCCGGGGTGCTCTTTTCTTAGTAGTCTCTCTACTTTTTTGTACTTGGCAGGCATTTTGTATCCATGCCTTTCTTTATTTTGAAATGTCCTGTCTCGTGCAAGAGAGTCTAAAAATATTGCTCGCCTTCCCTCAAACGTAGTTGAGTCTTAGGTATGTAAAAATCAAGGCCAATCATATACATCCAGTAGAGTCTCTGGTCATTTCGGGGTATAAGTAAATCCTGTTCCTTTTGCGGACAGTCATACCTGCAACATGTCGTCCATGCCAATCTAATTTGCGCCATGAACTTTTGGAGGGTTTCGCCTAAAATACGAGTTTGTAAATTCCTGAAGAATCTCAAGGCCTGGCCTTTTAGATGGAATAGGTGGCTTCTTTTTTGACATGACGTATCCCAATTACCATTAAGTATATAGGCGGAGTGGCAAAATGAAAAAGACTTCTATTACTATTGTCCTCAAGAGAGCTCACAATGAAGGCAGTCAGTCGCCCTTAGGACGTTATATCAGCTAATGAGAATTTTTGCATCAAATTGCCATTAGCCAGATCATCCCTCTACGACAAGATTGAAAGCTCGGCTCTGAGTTTCAGTGTTTATTAAGACCCTCCATGTGTATTTGCGTATGCCCTCTACAAACTCCAGATTATCTGAGGCAGATACGAAGGCCGAGACGTTAAGGCACGAGTTGGTCAGCTTGGCCATTAAGACAACTATAGTGGTAATACTGACATGGGTAGCCCTTTACCTATTTGATTCAGTGCTTGCTGAACACTTGGGAATAACGGATCTG
>CAMLKF010000067.1 GCA_946480575.1 uncultured Nitrososphaera sp.
TTGTAGACAGAAGCCCTGGCTTGCCTCCTGCGAAATCGTTGTCGTACCATCATCATCGTTTTCGGCTCCGGCATATTGGCTTATTGACTGGTCAACGTTTGCCGTAAACGAGTTCGATTGGGTGGCCGTTACAGTGTTGCCGTTGTCGTTATTGTCGTCTTCCATAAAGTTCTGGGCGAATGCTTGTGGAATGAGTGCTGGTACCGCAGAGGCTGTTGCTATTACGGAGAGTGCTGCTATCAGTGCTGCTATTGTTGTTTTTAGAGACAACATCGTGGCTTGGATCCAAGGTATCATTTATTTGAGGTTTGGTGCAGAATAACATAATATATGACTAAAAAAAGAAACTTAACCACAAAAGGTACTATAATTCGGTAGAATGATGCAACTTTTTTCCTGATTGGCAGCAGTCTTTTACCACGCGCTTCTTTATCCAAGAAACAACAGCAATAGGAGGCGGCGGCAGTACACTTAGAAGATGTCTATAGGTCAGTTAGGCACGAGTTCCCGACCGAATGGGCAAAATTCAAGAGCCGAACATGTTTTTTGGGATGAGCCCTTCTTGTATCCAATAGAGAGAGAGGTGTTCTGTGCCGACGACTTATAGGACTTCTTTTGAATCCGGCGTTTTTGCGCTACTGCGATTGCATCTATAGCTGCAAGATCCCTAGCAGGCACAAAATCCTTATAATTAGCAGCATTCTGTTTCTGCTAATGGTGGTGTCATCTGGTCTTCGTAATGTAAGAGTAAGAAGTACTACTATCACAATAGCATCCGCTGCTGTTATTACGTTGCTGTTCTTGCCATTGACAGTTTTTGCACAGCAACAAGAAGAAGAAACAGCTTTCCTTCCTTACGAAAATCCCACCTATGGTATATTCATGCAGTATCCCTCGAATTGGGCAGCTTCCACAAGTGGACTTGCAGATCACACAGACGTGGTTGCTTTTTATTCGCCACTTCAGAATGTGTCGGACTTATCCCAGGCTAGACTCATAATATCTGTGATATTATATAGTCAGAACGTATCGCTGCAGGAATATACAAACTACTTGGGGACGATATTGAATCAGTCCGAACAAGTTGATGTAAGGAATTCTTCAGAAGTTACTGTTGCTGGTCATCCGGGCCATAGAGTAGTCTTAGCCAATCAACCAGCTCAAAACACCACATTGACATTCTATCAAATGAACACTTGGACCACTATAGGGAATAAAGTATACCTTCTGACGTATCAGGGCGAAGAACCAGCGTTTAATCAGTACTTGCCTGAAGTTAGCCGAATGTTGGAATCGTTGAGCATAAGAAGTAATAACAATATGACGACGACTGCGGCAGACATAGAAAACCAGGTACAATAACAAGATAGCAGATGGGGACTGTATCTAACCTTCCTCGTTCGAGTATACCCTGACGAACTCTAGCCTATTTGTGATCGGGCCCATCACCGTTTGGATAGTCACCCTTAGCTAAAAATCTATTGATAATCCGTGGTATAATCCAAGGTCTTGTTAAAATAATCCGTAGCGGGACGACTTTAGGTCTGACAGGAGGATAAAGTGGACTCTGTCGTCGATGTCCTTCTTTTTCGCCTGCTTGTTCAGCCAATTGACAAATTTTTGCTCAAATGAGTCGCCCTTGACCCTGAGAATGTCGCTTTCTGGCAGCTGCGCAAGGCGCCTCACGACATCTCTGCCTATAGAAAGCATGTAAAAGTTCCATCCAAGGGCCTGCTCCGCCGAGCCTATGTGCAGATCGGATTCCTTGGCGTGGACTATCTTTAGGGCTTCTCTCACCAGAGCCTCGATGGTTCTGGTGTCTGCGTCTGTCGAGGCAGCCTGCATGACAATCCTCTCAGGGTCAAACTCAGACATTATATAACTTTAGTTAGTGGCATTTAAAAGTGAATGTTAACTACGACGACAGCTCCCGTATATGATATTCAATCTCTACACGCGCTTCATGTAAAGATGCACGTATGTGTGTGTGTGTGCACGTGTGTATGGTGTCTCTGGTAATCCTGAACCACTAACTGCATATTCTGTTCCCAGCCTTTGATCACTATCAAATAGGGGTCAAATAAAGCGACATTTGCCGAAATCCTTTCTGTTGGTAGAATATGATGGGGTTATGTGCATGTGCATGTGTACATATATCGTCTCATGCATAAGAGAAAGATATAGCGGGCTATATGTGTGCAACAAGATTGTGCTTATTGTCATATTGTGTTGATATAGTCAATTAAGTATGGGATATTCCCTATATCAATCGGATAATTGGGTTCCTTGTCGATTGCATTAAGGGATCCCTTATTGTGTGTGAGCATATGGTAAGGGATCCCTTATGCTCTCGATAACATTGGATTCCTTTTTGAATTCGATGAAAGGGATCTCTTCCGACGATCAAGAGTCCCCTAAAGGGATTCCTTATATGTGTGTGCAGTCTCGTGCTCTTTTATTATTATCATCTCTGACAGGTCGACGCTAAAAAATGTCTTTAGTATCCCGACGTAGGTCTGCACCGGCGGCGGGACCTCGTGTTCACAGGCGACCCCCATGTTCCACGCGTTTATCCAGATGACCATGCTCTGCAGCATGTTGACAAAGCGTCGGTACTCGCCGGGAACTATTTCAAGCGCGTCGATGTACCGCTCTGCAAGGAGCCATGACGCAGTAAAGTCGATGCACTCGGTGCCATAGATCGCCTTTATCTGCTGCCTTATCGACCGGGCGCGCCTGAACGGCTTTTTGCTCACAAAGAACGGGAACTCGACCCTGTCAGGTAGCGTCATGCCAGGGGGCGCCCATATCGTTATCACCCTTGCACCGTCCTTTAGCTTCTTGAATCTTTTCTGCATTGCGTCGACCATCTTTGGCTCGGCAAACCAGAACAGCAGGACGGTTGCGTCAGAGATGTCGGCCTTCAAGATGTCCGCGTTGACTATCTTAGCGTTCTTGACGCCTTTGATTTTTTTGCATGCCCTGTCTGCAGCGGCTTTGTCGATTTCGATTCCTACAGATTTTTTCACGCCAAATTCCTTGGCTGCTATCGCAACGGCGTCGCCTTCGCCGCAGCCAAGGTGGTAAAAGACGTCGCCCTTTTTCAGCTTGGCAAAGGTTAGTATCTTTTTGACGACGCTGTCGGGAAGCGATACAGCGTCGCCCCTGACTATTGACTGGGGCAGTGATGAGAGCAGCTCGTTAATCTTCAACTACCACCACTATTTTATTTTTGTTCGATAATAAAAAGTGTGATTGCCTCTCTCTCTGTGCGTGTGTATATACGCACGCGCTACTTATTTTACCCGGCGCGTACCCATTATAATGCGGCATGACGGTTCATGCAGAGATCAGCATCGTGCCAATTGCAAAAGGCCACGACACCAGCATGAGCAGAGAAGTTGCTGCCGCATTTGACGCTATTCGCAAGATGCAGGGCATAAAGACAACAACACTCACCGCACTTGGGACACAGATAGAGGCAGAGAGCGTTGACGATGTCATGGGAGCTGCAAAGGCAGCACACCAAGCCGTCAAATCTGCAGGCGCCCAGCGTGTAATATCAACGGTAAGAATAGATGAGCGGCTTGACAAGGAGCAAACGCTGCAGGACAAGGTAGAATCTGTGCAGCAAAAGCTGAGATAGCAAATGGATTTGGGCTGTGGCTTGCCGGCGATGATATTCCTAAAGGACGAGGGCAAGGCCATGAAGGTCGGCATAGGCATGGTTTCAGGGGACAGGTAGGACTGATGAGAGTCGCAGGCCTTGGCGTTTCTGCCGGCGCGCTGTCTCTGCCGACATTTTTACACCACGGTCATCATGATGGTCGCAGTGACCACGATAATCACGCCGATATATGCCTCAAGATAGCATACAAAAAGGAGCCGCCAGAGCCTCCGGCTAGTACCATATGGTAGCAGAAAAAGAAACCTAGCCAGACGTGGCGCAATCAAAAGAAAAAGTGTTTGCTTGATCAGACCTCTACGTAGACTGTGCCGTTTTCCACGGTCACCTTGTACTTGCCGATCTCCTTCAGCTTTTGCGGGAACCAGACAAGGCCGCCGGTGGTGACGTCCCACTTGGCTCCATGCCAAGGGCATGTTAGCTCTTTGCCGCTCAGTTCGCCTTCGTGAAGCTCTGCCCCGGCGTGGTTGCATGTATTGCCTGTAGCGTAAAAGTTGCCTCCCACGTTTGCGACAAGGACTTCTATTCCGCCTGCCGTGACATGGGTCATCTTGCCTTCGCCAATATCAGAAGCCTTGCCGACCATTACCTTAGCCATATAGATAAAACGCGGACAAGCGATATTTTAACATAATTTCCTTTATGGGCGGAGAATCCAATTAGACCAGAAAGGAAATGCGGCGCGTCCTTCGCACACCTTTCCGACAAAGATCCTCTGTGTTGACCTTTTCCTCTTTAGAGGAAAGGATTTTACCGACCATTTTCGGCTCGCGGTCTATTTGTGGTTCTCCAGGATGCGCCGGCTCGCCATAGTCCATGGTTCTCCGGCAGTTTGGCTCGCTTCACATTCTGGTTCTCAGTGGTAAGCGGCTCGCTATTGTTGTCTGGTTCTACTTGCCATCGTGGCTCGCCTCCAATTTTGGTTCTCCAGTGTGTTGTCCCGCCTCCAATTTTGGTTCTCCAGTGTGTTGTCCCGCCTCCAATTTTGGTTCTCTCGCTGTAGATGGCTCGCCACAAGCTTCTGCTCATCATTGAATGCGGTTCCTTATTTGTCTGCCGATATAAAAAAGAAAAAGATATGATGCATCGCAAGGCCGGCCCCTCATAGACCAGCCCTGCGATGTTTGACAGGCCATGCCAAGCCCTACCCTGCCAAGCCAAACCAGGCCCCGCCGAGTCCAGCCGGGCCCTGCCTAGCCGAGCCGTGCCGCGCTTGCGCCAAGCCTTGCCGTCCCTTACCATGTATGAGCGAGCCGTCGTATGGCAACAACACCCCATGCGGTGTTATATGTACGGCTCACAGTTAAACACGCGACGCTATAAGCTAAAAGTGGTGTGACAGATTTTTCTCTATTCACTCGCTAAAAAGTCCGAAAGCTGTAGTTGCTGCTGCTGACCCGAGTGTATGCTGTACTCGCCTCTTGCTGCTGGTAGTGGTTTGTTTTGTTGTGATGGTTGAAAATGACTATGACCGATGCAAATGTGTTGTTATCTTTGGGAACTGCTGCCGGAGATGATAGCTGTCCATTTTCATCCTCCGCAGCTTTGAGGAAACTTATCCTCTTACCTGGATATCGTACACGAACGCCTGGTCGCCATTCGTGAATTCTCTAATCTCAGATAAAATCTTGAAACCATTCAACTTCTGACGTAGAGCGAAGCAGCATGACAACCACGCTGCCTGTGCGCTTGCTGTAGTCATTTGCAGCCTCGACCCATTTGTAGACTGGATCTTTTTGTCACTATGCGGCGGAGAAACTGCTTATGCCAAAAAGGAAATGCGGCGTAGTGTAGTACTCACTAGTTTATCTCTTTAGCCAACAATCCACACCTGCGGCATATGAAAGTCATGTGAAATTTTATATTGGCTGTCTCAATACTCAACCTCCCCCGGGTATTACTATTAACTGTGGACCATCTCCTAAACCACCTGACCCGGTTCAACCTTTGGATTGTAATGAACTTCAATCTTGTCCTACTAGTGCCACCGTTAGTCCACCTAAAGACCCTAGGAAACTTGAATGTGGGTACGAACCATATAATTGTCCATTGAAGACTATGTGTAATGGAAAGCGTTGCGAAGTTGTCGATTGTGGAATGGGAACATGTCCAATTTGTCCTCCAGGATTCAGAAACCTTCTCATCAAAGCCTGGTGCTCGTATAAGTGTTATCCTTCTGGGAGGTAATTATTTTCATACCAGCAATTGGAAGATTACAACCCTAATGAAGGTGGCACCATTGTCGGAGAATGCGAGTCTGGTGGCGAAATTTCCTTCGCCTGCCCCGAACTGGCCATCGCCGGTACCTACATCGATTATAACACCTGCAGGCACGTCACCATTGACACCTGGATAAACTGGGTACGCACACCGCGAGGAGTGGATATACCCAACGGTGTAGTCATAGACTCGAGAATGATAGACTCAGGAACGGTCATCGTAGACTTTCAAGGTAATGTACCAGAACGGACTAGTAGCCACATAGAACTCAAAATAGACAACGGACCATACACGCCGGTAACCTCGCCGCGGAACCATCACAGAGAATCAAAGTCAAGCTATCGGAACTGGAAATAGACGCTAAACTTTGGAAGGCATTCCAAGAGTTGACTTAAGGCAGGGATGACGTGATTGCTGAAGTCGCTGCAAATGTGTTTCTTGTAGCAAGTGCTTGACTCCACTCTGAGGCAGCAAAGTAAAAGAATATTTGACATCGCAAATGATGCCCTGCCTCATCATCCACTACTGATATTCATTTACTTGCTTATAGCTGAAATTGTCAGGCTATGTAGTTCTGAAAGTTGTTGTTTGTTTCGCATAAAAGTCTCTTGTCCAAGTACGATATTTGGATGTGGACATACCACAGTGATATTGACATTTCTGTCTAGCCATTCAGAGTAAGTGTTATGCCACCATCTTTCAACAATAATGCATTCATCAAACTTTTCATTTCTAGAGAGCTGATCTGCACAGTCAGCGACGACAGTAGCCTTTCTCCTCTTGCCTGCAGCAATTCGTTCTTTGAGTATTGCTTCAAGCATAGCCTTCAGGTCATAGAAAGGCTCCAAATTGGCACTTAAGGCCCGCTGATAAAATAAATGCAGATTTACGACTAGCAAGTTACCTTGTTCCAAATGCCTCCTATAGTGTCGAATCTTTGAAGTAATTCTCTTCATATGTCTTGTGTCTTTTACATTGACGGAAGCATAGAGTGCAAATTGTCCTTCTTCCAAGGCTTTGTTGATATAATTTATTGCAGCGCCATCGCGGGCACCATCGGTTTCGTATAATAGCATAAGATGCTGAGAAGATAATTTGTCAGCCTTTATTGGCATTGCAACATCTACGAGGGACTGCCTAATAATCCATTGTATTATATAGAATAAGGATAGTCTCCTGCTTTGGCTTTTGCTATCTTATCGTTCATTGAATTGTCACTTCCAGCTCGTCCTGAGGTTCTATGCTTAGCTGACATGAGCCGGGTACCTGCTTGGGCTAGTAGGAAACGCCATTTTGGCTATGAGGCTGGGGTTGAGCCTTGTTAAATCTCTACGTTGAATCTCACTGTATTATCAGTTGATTCAAAGTCTGCCCATTTCGCCCCTATATCTGAAAATACAAACTTGAGGATGTCAGCTATGTAAATAGACCACCTTTTTCCCATGTCATGCTGAATCACAAATGAGTTGGTTCTATCAACAATATCGTGGCGATATTCAAATCCGGAGACTCTAGCCCAGGATTCTATAAAGTCAATAAAGGCTGAGGGGTCATAGCGCTTTTTCATTAAAAGCACTGTGTCTTTCATCTCGTTCTTTGCAATGTATTCAGACAACCTGTGGATCTCATCTTCAGATAACCTATCCATCATCCGGATTAGTAGGGACTTGTGAAAAGACACCATCCCTGCTCTGGCTGACAATGAACCATACTCTGTATGTGCCTTGAATATCTGGGTTGCAAGGGTATTCAGGCTTATTCTTTTGTGCTCTGATTCTTTTCTCAAATCATCGAGCATATCAGCACCAAATCTAAGGGTGACACTGCCTGACTTGGCCGAAATTGGTTTTGAAGAAGCTTGTTCTATGCTCCCCAAGTGCTTTTCGAGTATCTCTATAAATCAACGCCCTAATATACTTTGCGTGCAAAGCAATCATTTACTTGCAGATTTATAATCTTCTTGCATTGCGTCTATCTTGGATTAGTGATGCGTAAAAGTTGCAAAGCTGTTTGTTGCCTGCAGAAAATTCCACCTATAGATATAGAAGTACTGTCTATTCATGGCATGCAGGTACAATCAAAATCCAGAAACGAACAGGACAAGAAATTATTATCCATACTAATTGTTGATGACGAGCCAGACATCTTGAAGATATTTAAGAAGTCAATTGAGATGTCTGGCCACTCTAGCTATGGATTTGTAAATCCTTCTGCGGCGCTAGAGCATTTTCGGCAGAATCCGAAAGCTTATGATGTCATAATAAGCGACATTCGCATGCCTAAATTATCAGGGTTTGAGCTTGTCCGTGAAATAAGGAACTTGAATGGAAATGTTAGGATCGTTTTGATGACTTCATTTGAAATTAGCATGGAAGAATTTCAGAAAGTCATGCCTTCTTTGAAGATAGACGCTCTGGTGGAAAAATCGACAAGCCTAGCAAAACTAAGGGAAATTATCGAACTGCCAACAGGAAAATAACTGTGGGGCAAGCCAGAATGCGTAAAAAAGTATCGAACACTTCGGATATCTGCCAGCTATGCTATCAAAGAGTCCCCACAAAATTCCATCTGAGCCATCTCTTGGAATATCATAGAATCGAGCTTGATGCAATAAGCAGAGCTGAACCTCTAAAAACATGGTTCGCGACCAAAGCACCACACGAACTGCTAGTAGAGAAAGTTAGTCTTAGCGCTTGAAATACTATAAAGATAAATCCAGCGGCGCGAGCATCCTGCGTGAGCTCGGGAAAGCGGGGGAGCATTATGCGCTGGCGCTTGTTGCAGCAATAATAGGCAGAGCATCATCATCATCATCAACATTAACACCGGCAGAATATGTTACAGGTCAAGCAGGGGAGAAGTGAGAATGGTCACAGTCACAGAGATGCCAAGTTGGGTTCAAAGTACGCCAGATTTCGTAAGATATTTTCTCGAATCGAACTACTACTACTACTACAACAACATGTGCGGATCAGAAAAAACAGAATCGAGACATGACGCTGTTCTTTGTCATGTTGAGAGACACCGACAACGAGCCAGACGATTTACAACACATCAGGAAAATATTTACCTAGTTGAATTTAGCGCTGAATATGAGGACGTAGGTAGCCAGCGCGAGACCGCTATATTCTTCTATGAAGAAGACCACGATAACAGCAAGAAGTATGGCTACGTGCTCTTTGAGGATGCACTGAAGGACTTGATAGAAATTGATTGACTAGCAACAACAATAACAACAACTGTTCCATCAATAATACTGCCAGAAGAAGGTGGTGGTGGTGGTGGCAGTAACACAACCGCTAGTAATAATAACTAGAGGGTCGCTGCCGCTGCTGCCGCCCCACCAATGTGTTTTTTATTACTGTAGAACTTTTCGTAGACCCAACTATCACATT
>CAMLKF010000068.1 GCA_946480575.1 uncultured Nitrososphaera sp.
TAACGCTGGCTTATTCGTTCCATTTCAGACTAGATAAGGACATTGTTGGTGTCATAGTGGTTGGTTCATGCACTCCTCCAGCTTTGTAGTTTTTTGATATGTTACACCAAAGGACGAGGGTTGGGATTTGGAACCCTTCGCGCTGCTTCAGAGTTCATTCCTTGAAGAAGGAAGAATGTTTTCTATAGTTATTTGTCTTGAAAAAGACATTGATGCCTTGCTGTTCAGTCTGGCTTAATAAACAAGCATCTCATGTCGACAAAATAATAATAACAACAAACTTCAAAGAAGATTCTTTGACCAAAATGCCTTCAAAAATTAAGGGGGTAAGGATGGTGGTGGGCCATAATTATGTCCCCGTCTTTGATCTTCTTCAGGTAGGACGACTCCATAGATAGGAGTGTTGCCAAAGTGCTGATTCACTGCTGAAGGATCTGGAAAGATGCTTATGATTTCACCTGAAACCTTAATGGTAGTAGGTACATCGACAATTGGAGCCTTCGGCATGCTGACTGTAGAATTGCCAGTATACGTCATTGTGCCATTTTCATTTGAGGAAGCATTTGACAGTATAAAATTCGTGATGACATGAGTATGCGGTGCTGATCCATTGAGCATTATCATTCTAAAGTCTGTATTGAACACTGCAGGACTTGAAGTATTTCCATTACTGTTTTGGGTGGTAGTAGTATTTGTTGTTGTTGCTGCTGCTGCGGCCGTAGTTGTTGTCTCGTTGAATGAAAGCAAGTTGCCTCTCCAATATCCTACAACAACCCATGCAGGTTGACCTGACTCGTCATTCTGAATACTAGCAATCGGTCCAAAGGAAAAATTGCCTGCTTGCGCATGGGGTGGTTGTTGTTGTTGACCATATGGAACAGGATACCGTGGTCCTCCACCAAAATCATGTGGTCGTTGATCATCAGATGCACTTGATTGTTGTTGTTGCTGTTGTTGTTGTTGTGCATAAACATGAGTGACACCAAAGGAGATAGTAGGTGTTATTATCATCAATCCTGTAAACACGATGGCAACAATAGCAGAACATAAAAAGAAAAATAATCTGTTGCTCATCCAATTCAGGATAGTGCCAAATTCTATATTAATGTTTGAAATAGAATGCAGAAACGTTCTTCTTGGTATTGTCTCCAACGAACTATTTTAACCTCCTCCTCCTCTACTAAACACCTGCACTCTAGCATTCCCCTCGTCAGTTACATACACTCTTCCTTCAGCGTCTACAGCGATTCCTATAGGATTATCAAATTGACCTTCACCTGATCCAGGGAAGCCCCATTTAGTTATGAAATTGCCATTGTTGTCAAAAACTTGAACCCGGTCATTCCCGCCATCTACTATGAAAATGTTACCAGTTGTTGAATCTATTGCTATTCCTGTTGGAGAGTCAAACTGTCCGTCTCCAGAACCAGCTGTTCCCCATTTTCCCAAGAAGTTTCCATTGTTGTCAAACTTTTGAATTCGACTATTTCCTCCATCCACCACATAAATAACACCTTGAGAGTCTATGGCTATATCTGCAGGGTTCATGAATTGACCATCAGCTGAACCTGGCGAGCCCCATCCCATAATGAAATTACCCTCACTGTCAAACTTTTGTATGTCGTTGTTCTCTCCAAAGTCTCCTACATACACGAAGCCTTGAGAGTCTACTGCAATGCCACCAGGATTTATGAATTGGCCGTCACCTAACCCAGTAGAACCCCATAAGCCAAGAAAAATGCCATCTGAAGTGAATTTTTGCACGGCCTGATCAGCATTTCCCCAATCTGTCACATATACTGTCTCGTTAGAATCTATTGCTATAGAGAGCGGATTTGCAAATCCGCCACCACCAGTTCCAAGATAGCCCCATGATAGAATGAATGTTCCATTAGAAGAGAATTTTTGCACTTGATTTGCCAGAGCAGTAAAGTCAGTCACATAGACATTTCCCCCAGAATCTATTGCAATCTCAACAGGTTGAGAGAATCTACCAAATCCTGATCCAGGGCTCCCCCAAGATGTCACAAATGAGTAATCGATAGTAGTAGTCGTCTGTTGCTGCTGTGCAAATAATGATGGTGGTGATAGTGTCGATATCACATACACAGAAAAGACCAAGGCAGCTATGGGAATAATTTTGTAAAGGGTGACATTCATTAGTAAACTGATGGCGTGTTTGCTTTTAAAAGGATTTATCCAGTGACTTATGTACTTAATTTCAGAATAATTATTATCTATTAAAGACAATACAGACCTGACCATACGAAGAGGAAAAATAGATAAGAGCCGCACAAACAATCAGGTAATGTTCATGATTCTGCGTAAAATGCAGAGTGAGTAATGGTGGGGAAATATTCAACCTATGGAATGGCAGGAGTCGGAATTGCCGCTGCGATTGGTTTCGTCTTTGCCCTTACAGTTCTAAATAGCAATAATAATAATCCGATTAATACGGGGACAGACAATCCTGAAGTCGCTCAGCGGCTAGAAACACAACCTAATGAAGCTTCGTCATTCTTCTTTGAACAACAATAACAACAACAACGAGAACAAGAACCAATTGCGGACGGGGGTCAGCAGTCAGGGGACGCTTCTGCCCAGTCAAAGGAACGGGATCAAGCGGCAGGCTCGGATTTATCGCAGCAAGAGATGACCATTTTGCAGCAAGAAGCGATGGATTTGTGACCGACATTATCGTCTCTCGTCTCTGTCAATGGTACAACCGGAGAGGTGATTACAGAGGTCGTTCTGGGTTTGCTGTTTGCTCGCACTAGGCAAGACATTTTTTATTCAGGCGCATTTCACTAACCCAAATGAAAAGGATGTGCCGGATCACACGCTCGTAATGACTCTGGCACACAACGGAACAGGAGGTGATGCGGCAGAACAGCCGGCCAGCGACGACAACATGCTTGTGCAGACTGCAAGCTTTCGTGGAGACATCAGCGCAAACGAAAATGTGGATTTAGAGTTTTATTGGAATCCTGACACAGAAGGAGAGTATGTACTAGTTATCTTCTCCTTGACGCCGACCGAATTGTCAGAAAGAGAGTCAAGTGAGCCGATTCTTTCTGTTTCTATCCAAGCAGTCGACGAGTGACTGCTCATACCCGCTTTCAACAAGCCAGCATCGCAGCTAACATCTACACTTGTTTTGCCGTCACTCTATGTGATTCGCATCGACCTGTTTGGCGTAGCCTTGCGGACTGCAAGCTTGTTTTTCAGCCACTTGTTCCGCAGTTTTTCGTCGCTCCAGTGCCTGTACAAAACGCTTATTAGAACCTCAACTGTCCTGCTTACGCGCTCACCGCGTAGCCGTCAGCCTTTTGGTGCTTCTTCCTCAGGTTGCGCTCTTGCTCGTATGTGACTGCTATATCATCTGGCATCACCAGCCCGGCACCCTGTGCTTATCATACAGGTATATGCTGCCATCTCCTTGTGGCTCATTTTCATCGCGTCTGCTCTGTCAAGGATGGCAAACCACTGCTGCCAGTTCTTGCCAGTCTTTGCCTGAACCGCTATGTCGCTCATGCGCGCCTTGCTCATTGTTGCTTCTATGCTGGTCGCAAAATGTAAACTTTCAGTATTCAAAGAACCTCTGCATGTCGCCCTTTTCCGATACAAGTGCAAGCCAGTCTATCCCTGTCTGCCTTGGAGATTTTTTGCACAGCGCCGATATTATTTCGCCGGCGGTCTGCTCAGGAGTCCTGCCGGTCGTGTCAAACTCGGCAACTTTTCGTTTGCCAAAAGTTTTCAGCGAGTCGTAGAGCGACACGCCAAGGATCTCGCTTGCAACGTTCTCGCGGCTCTTATCCGTGCTGTACCCTCTCTTCTTGAATGTTGTTTTCAGCTCGTAGGGAGACCTGCGCAAAACAGCCGCCATGTCGATGCCAGCTGCTGGCTTGATCACGTATGGCGCAAGGTGCCCGACTATTATCAGGTCATTTTTTGATTTCAACGATTTTGCCAGCAGCGCCCCCAGCTTTTTGACATCGACGTCAAGGCCGCGATCAGTCTTTTTCTTGATTGCATTATTGTCAATTGCAACCCTGTTGATGTCGATTATCTCTGCGCCAAGCTTTTCTGCAATTATCTTGGCGCTTGTATGCTTGCCCACTCCCGGGTTCCCGGTAATTACGAGCCTGAGCCTCTTCAACCAGCGTTGTACTCTGCGGTACACTATTTATTCGTGGCACGACCAGAAGCAGCAGGCATATGCGCACCTGCGAGTCCTGCGGTAGGGTCAGGTTCTACTCGCTCAACTTTCTGTTCTCAAATGCAATATGCAACGAATGTTACTTGAAAATGAAGGAGGAGAGGCAGGGCAACAACAGTAAGCGCTAGCTAGCTCTGAGCGCTGCCGCACTTGCTGCAGAACTTGGCGTTAGCCTTCATCTTGTGGCCACAGCTGATGCAGAATTTCATCCCAGGCTCTAGCGTCCCCCTGTCAAGCGGCGTCAGCTGGGGAGGCGTCATCACTTCAGTAGGCGCCGACTCTATGCCGCTGTACATGTCTGTGACGGCGCCACTTGGCCTAAATGAGTCGTCAACGTCAGGCGCAAGGTCCGACTCTTTCTTGCTGCCCTTTTCCTCAAGGTATAGTAAGAGCCGCGGCCCGCGCTCACCACCGGGGGTGTTTATCTGATCGCCCAGCCAGAGCGCAAATTTTCTCAGCGTCATGTCGGGCGTGGAAAATGTAAGCGAGTGGGTGGACATGTATTCTTCAGTGGCGGCCCTGCCGTTGAACACCTTTGTCATTGTTGATAAATGCCTAAAAGTGGCTATTAATTATTGCGACCTGCCGCACTTGCTGCAGAACTTGGCGTGCGCTGGTATCGAAGCGCCGCAAATAATGCAGTTCTTCGTGGAAGATCCGCTGCCTGCGCGGGGCCTTGGCAACTCGATGTCGACTGGCTTGAGGGTAGGCTCTGTTTGTTGTGGAGAAGGCAGGGTGTATTCGCTGCCGCCTCCGGCAGCCGGGGGTCCGACCGTTCCGCCGGTGCCTACAAAGCCGCCAATGCCAAACCCTGCCTGAGGGGCTGATGGATAAGAGCTGCCGCCAGTAGGGCCCTTGATCGAGGTGCCCTTTTCCATTGCAGTCTTCATCTCCAGTATGACTCGCACAGCGAGAAAGTTCAGCGCAGACGTTGCAACTAGGAATTCGCCTATCTTGGCAAAGAACTCTTTATCGCCCATCTTGCCCTGCTTGTAGAGCTGGTTTGCGTCGATAAATGACTCGTACAAGTTCTGGGTGTCATTGACCAGCTGCTTGAGCTTCTCAACTAGCCCTCCAAGGGTATCGACGCCAAAAGACATTGCAAAAAGAAAAGGGCGTGCAGGCTTTAAAAATGATTGGTATTCTATGCCCGCTTCTAGTAATAGCTGCCGCCGTACCCGCGGCTGCGACCGTAGCCGCCCCGTCTCGAGCCACCATAGCCCCTGCCTCTTCCTCCTCCTCCGTCACGCCGGTAGCCGCCATAGCCTCCACCACCGCCGCTGCGCCTTCTGTCACCTCCGCGGTAGCCGCTGCTGCTCCTGCCGTAGCCTCCACCACCGCCGTAGCTTCTGCGGAAGCCTCCGCCGTATGAATTGTAGCGCGGCTGCGCTACTGGCACTGCGATTCCAAGCTCGTCGTTGAGCTTGCGTATCGGGAACTTCGTCTGGCCAAGTATCCGCTCAAAGTCGGCAACCCTTTCGCTTGAGACAAGCGATATGGCCTTGCCTTCTCCGCCGGCCCTCGCTGTCCTCCCGATCCTGTGGAAATACATATTCGGGTCTTCAGAGATGTCGTAGTTGATCACATGGCCGATGGCCGGGACGTCGATTCCCCTTGCCGCAATGTCTGTTGCGACGAGAATGTCCTCGCTTCCCTTCCTGAACTTGAACATCGAGTTGTCCCTCTGCTTCTGCGTCAGGTCGCCGTGGATGGTGACTGCTCTGAACCCTTTCTGCCTGAGCTGGTAGGCCAGCCTGTCAGCTCTTTGCTTTGTTGCTGCAAAGACGATGGTCTGCGCCTTGGCGTCTTGGTTCTGCTTGATAAAGTCGGTTAGGTGCTTGAACTTCTCGCGCTCTTCAACTATCAGATATGACTGGTCAATGGTCTCGAGCGTGATCTCTTCCTCGTTGAGCCTCACGCGCTCTATCTGGTCCTGCCTCATGTATTCCTCTGCAAGCCTCAGGATCTCTGGAGGCATCGTCGCCGAGAACAAGCAAGTCTGCCTGTCTTCATTCACATAGAACAGGATGAACTTGATGTCGTCAATAAATCCCATGTCAAGCATCCTGTCTGCCTCGTCGAGCACCACGAACTTGACATCGTCCAGGATTATCGAGCCCTGCTTGATGTGGTCGATAAGCCTGCCAGGCGTTGCAACCACTATCTGGACGCCCCGTCTTATCTTGTCGAGCTGAAGGCTGATGCTCTGGCCTCCATAGATGGAGACCGACTTGATTCCTGTGTACCTTGCAAACCGGTTGATCTCGTTTGTTACCTGTACCGCCAATTCCCTTGTCGGTGTAAGTATCAGAGCTTGCACCGGGCCGTCGCGCTTTATCTGGGCCAATATCGGCAGACCAAAGGCCGCTGTCTTGCCGGTTCCTGTGTGCGCCTGCCCCACGACATCTTTACCCTGCAAAACAAGGGGTATAGCTGCCTCCTGTATAGGAAAAGGCACTTCAAATCCATTTTCTTGGAGTGCTTTTGTTAGTTCAGCACTCAATCCCAATTCTTCAAATGTTTTTGTCATTTCTTTTTTCACTTACTCTTTTGTTGTTTTTTCTTTGTAGTTTTTTAACTACTACTACAAAAGCCACGGAAGATATGAAAAGTTCTTTTCCGTGCAGTTTTTCATGCACACTTGACAAATCCGCCGTAAAACCTTTGTCTGCCCTATGATAGGGAGCACGCAGATATAAGGTATGCGGTGTCGCTTTCAAGTTTAAATCTCTAGCCCAACTACTAGTCAACGAATAAATGCCCGATCCCGAAGCCAAGCGCTTGCTCTGGTTCCTTTTTGCCGGCTCTCGGGGCGGCGAGAACAGGATCAGGATAATTGACCTCCTCAAGGACCGCCCCTACAACATGAACCAGCTTGCCGAGGTGCTTGGCATAGACTACAAGGCGGTGCAGCACCACATAGGCGTGCTTGAGAAGAATAACATGGTCAGCAAAGCCGGCGAAAAGTATGGCGTGCTCTACTTTATCTCAAACTACCTTGAGGCCAACATCGAGGCTTTTAACGAAATCAAGGCTGCCATAGATAAAAAGAACCTGAACAAATTTGGAAAAAAGTAAATAAGCCAATTTCTGCTGCTGATGGTCGTTAATGGCTTTACTGATGGACATCAGCTCCATAGTTAGCATGGCAAACACGGCAATACTGATTACACTGCTAGTCGTTTATGCCAACATATATCGCAAGACCCGAGCCACGTTTACAGTAGGACTCATGGTATTTGCGGGCATGCTGATGCTCCATAACATAATAGCAGTTTATGGTTACTTTGCAATGGCACCTCTCTATTCCAACGAATTGCTTCCTTATTTTGTTGGGATACATATTGCTGAGCTTGCAGGGATAATCGCCCTGCTAAAGGTCACGGTGTGGCCTGAAGGAGTAAAAAAAACCACTCCAAAGGCTGCTTCCTAATTTCCTATCAAGCAGCTACTTCATTGTCGGCTGGCATTCTGCTGCGCTTTTGAAAGTTATTCTGTAATTTATCATACACCCTTGACTATATATGGAGGAGGTGATCTGGAAGCAATTTGGAAAAAAGTATTAATTCAAAAATTGCCAGATTTTACATGAATTGGTAGAGACCAGCGTTCTGGTATCGGCGCTTGCAGGAGCAGGTTCGTTCTTCTCGCCGTGCATTCTGCCGATAATCCCTGCATTCGTCTCGTACCTATCGGGCACCACTCTCAGCGAGCTCCGGGGGCAAACCCCGCAGCAGCAGAATACTTCAGACGGCCAGTCCTCGATGACGCTCAAGGGGTCGACCCGCCTTAACATTTTTTTGAACACAGTTTACTTTGTGCTAGGCTTTTCGCTAGTCTTTGCAGTGTTGGGAGTGATCCTGAACAGTTTCCTTGCCAACGTCGGCACTGGCTTCCAAAGCACATTTCAAGCGATAGGCGGCATAGTAATAATCGGCTTTGGTGCCTACCTAATACTGTCGACAAAGCTGAGGATACTCAACTTTGAAAAGAGGGTGACCACCAACCTTCCAAGATTCAAGACAACCTACATCACGTCGTTCGTGTTTGGGGCCGCGTTTGCTTCCGGATGGACGCCGTGCGTCGGTCCGATATTGGGTACCACGCTTACGCTCGCAGCGACATCGCCCGGTGCTGCGTACAATTCACTTCTTGCTTATTCATTGGGTCTTGGAGTCCCCTTTCTCATCACCGGCGCCTTTTTCTCGCAGGCCACGGGCATGATAGGAAAGATGATCAAGCACCTGAAGTATTTTAACCCGGTAATGGGCGCAATCCTGATCGCGCTTGGCATCCTTGTGTTCACAAACCAGCTGAGCGTAATAGGCAACTTTCCGCTTGCAAGCGAGATAATCAATTTGGGGAGGGGCATATGATATGAACACAGACAACCTGAGCGCTCTAGCAGTGGGCATCGGAGTCGTCGCGCTTATCGCCGGCTTTGGAGTTTACTTTAACAGCCCGGCTCTCAACAAAGCGGCTTCTGGCCAGCAGGGAGAATTTGTGCCTGCCGCCATAGTGGAAGATAATGGCACGATAACAAAAGTACAGATAGACAAGTCGCAGTTCAAGCTGGCGCCTGAGCTTGCTAGAATCAACGGCTACATCAATACCGAGCCGGTGACGCTTGCAGACCTGAAAGGCAAGGTGGTGCTCGTCGATTTCTGGACGTACAGCTGTATCAACTGCATCAGGACTATTCCATATCTCAATGCATGGCATGAAAAGTACGCGGATCAGGGCTTGGTGATAGTTGGCGTCCACGCGCCGGAATTTGAATTCGAGAAAGACTACAACAATGTCAGGGCCGCGGTGGACAA
>CAMLKF010000069.1 GCA_946480575.1 uncultured Nitrososphaera sp.
GTAAACTGCATGCCGCAATGCCTGCACTTGAATGAATAGCCGGTATAATCGGACATTGCAAACTAAGTGTAGCAAACAAACTAGATATTGGTTAGCAGTGTCGCCGTTACCGTTAAGAGCTTTGCCGTGCAATATAATGATAGATGTCAGAAGAGACTGCAGCAGGCCTTGACAGGACTATACGTATGATAGACATCGCCCTTGCAATAGGTAGGTATGTCGTGCTTGTTCTGGCTCTGTTTGTCATAGCTATGATCGCACTGGCTGCCTACAGTTTCGCAGTAGGTAGCATTGCAGGTGGAGTGATATCGTCGTTGTTTGCACTTGGAACCTTGATCCTTCTTGCGCAGATATTGCAGAGGCGCAGGCGCGGATACCGCCGCGTGCGGGCAAGGCGAGCCGAAATCAGACAGAAGGAATACCGAGAAACCAAAGTGGCCTAGACAGCAAATCTTTTGTTCCACCCTTGCGCTATAGAGACATGGAAAAGGTAGATATTTCGCAAGTAACCAAGCAGGAGTTCTTGGATTTTCTGCAAGGCAAAGCCGGCATGCGCGTCGACAATTACATTGAAAGCGCAGTCGAAGTCGCCGAGGAAGTTCATTCAGGTCTTATGAGGGAAGACGGCACCTCTCCATTTCTCGAAACGCATACTTGGCCGGTTACGATGGACGTTGTAAGGCATTTCCGGTCAGCAAACCGCAACATCACAAGCGTCGAAATTGCGGCCGCAATCCTGCACGACGTGATGGAAGACGACGACCGCATCTTGAATCTGCACGAGTCAAAGTCGTACGGCTTTGAAGCGTACATCGCCTACAGGTTCGGCAGTAGGATACGCGACGTCGCCACCGAGCTGAAGATAAAGCCCCTTGAAAACTACTCCGGCTCTAGCGACATCGATCGCCAGCTGGCGCGCTTTCAGGAGTATTGCGACATCCTGCGCGACGCCGAGTATGACATCAAGGTGATAAAGCTTGCCGATAGGCTCAACAACATGGCTTTCATCAGGCGCGTGCCGGGGCACGGCAAGATAAGGCGCTACACGAGGGAAGCCGAGGACTTTTACATTGCTTATACCATGCTCCCGCCCAAGATGCCCGAGTTCTACAGCCGCATGAGGACGGCGTATGAAGAGTTGCGGGCGATGCCTCTAAAGGCCATTGCCGCATAACTTTTTTCATAAGCCATTTAAAGGTAGTAAATGGAGGTAAAAGGGGATATATGGGAGCAAACCTGAACGTTGCGGTTATTGTCAAGTTAGAGCCTGATTTCTCAGAAGGCAACGTCAGTTACAACGCCGACGGCACTCTTAATAGAGCCGAGACAAAGAGCATCCTTGGGCCGCATAGCGCCATAGCGTCAAGCGCCGCGTTCTATGCAAAGGTGAGGTATGACGCCCGGATCATGGTGGGAACTATGGGTCCACCCATTGCGGACAGTGCGCTCGCGCAGGCGCAACTCTTGTGCGACGCCGACGAGCTTCATTTATACAGCGACAGGATTTTTGCCGGCGCCGACACGCTCGCCACCGCCGAAGTGCTCAAGACTGGCGTCCTGAAAGCGGAAGGCGGCAAGATGGACATCGTGTTTTCTGGACACCGTGCATCAGATGGTGAAACCGGCCAAACAGGACCCCAGACTGCGTGGAAGCTCGGCTTTACGTTCCTTGGCAATGTCATAGACTACGACGTCGACATCGAGAACAGAGTAGTGAGGGCAAAGCGCCTGATCTCGCTCCAGGCCTTTTATGATGTCATTGAGGAGGTGGAGGCACCATTGCCCGTGTTCATAGCCATTGACCCGTCGTACAAGGCGTCGTTTAACACTGTGTCACAGAGGCTTGCATTTGACAAATATCGGGAGGAGGCAAAAACACGCTCGCAGAACTACAAGCAATACCTAAAAGTGTTCAACGCGCAGCAACTGGGCGTTGACCCAAAACTAGTGGGATTGCCCGGCTCGCCGACCATCGTCTACAAGGTTGAAAAAATTCCAAAGGCAAAGGCCAGCCGCAAGGCAGAAGTCGTCGACGGATCGAGCCGCGAGCAATTGAGGAAGGTCGCGGCAAAGATGTACGAAGTGCTTGGAGGCATCGTCATAAAATGAGCGGCAGTGACAAGTACCAGCATGTTTACGTTGTAATCGAGCACGAGGATGGCAAGCTGGTGCCAGTCAGCCTCGAGATGCTGGGCGAGGCGCGTCGGCTCATGGACGGCTTTAACAAGAAATATTCTGCAGACGAAAGGGTCGTCGCGGTAGTGCTTGGTCACGATGTGCGCAAGCTGTGCGAGGAGCTGATATTTTATGGCGCTGACGCCGTCATTTACGCAGACAGCCCGGTCCTGCGCTATACTCGAAATCTTGTTGACACAAAGGTGATAAGCAAGATAGCAGCAAGCAAAGAGCTGGCGAGCAAATTTGCATCTGACGCCTCCATTTTTGTCAAGCCGCGCTACATGTTCTTTGCTGCAGACAGCATTGGCAGGCACCTTTCTTCGACGGTGCTTGCAGAGCTTGAATCTGGCCTTGCGTCAGACATCAACAAGCTCGTCATAGAGGACTTGGTGATAAAGCATGAGCACAAGACAAAGGGCCAGCCGATGATGTACGAAAAAACACTCGAGATGTACCGCCCTGATTTCTCGGGATTTCTCTGGACCACCATCCTATGTCTTGACAACCGCAACCCTGCCATTGCGCGTGAGTACCACCCGCAGGCATGCAGCATTATCCCTGGGGTGTTTACGCCAATCGAGCGCGACGAGACTAGGCGCGGCGCAATAGTGGACTATGCGCCCACGTTTGACGAGTGCGACCTGAAAGTGAAAATACTTGACAGAAAGATAGTGAAAAGCGCAGTCGACTTTGACAGCCACAAGGCCGTTGTGAGCTTTGGGAGGGGCATCAAGGACGCGCCAGAGCAGAACATCAAGCTGGTGGCCGAGCTTGCAAAGCAACTTGAAGCCGAAGTAGGTGTGTCATTGCCGATATCGAAAAAGCCATTTCCCGTCAGTGAAGGCATCAGCTCAACATACATGATCCCTGACAGAGTAATCGGTACGAGTGGCCGCAAGGTTGCGCCCCTGCTCTATGTCGCAGTAGGGATAAGTGGCGCGATGCAGCACATCGCCGGCATGAAAGAATCCGGCTTTGTGGTGGTCGTCAACCCCGACGATGAGTCGCCGATAAAGGACGAGTGCGACATCTTTATCAAGGGAAGGATGGAAGACGTCATCCCGCTTTTGCTTGAGGAACTGAGAAAGCAAAAGCCTGCTATAGAGGTGAGGGAATAAAAAATGGAAAGCTACGACGTCGTAATAATCGGCGGAGGCTCTGCAGGTCTTGCAGCGCTCAGGCAACTGTCAAACCTGGGCAAGCAGGCGATACTGATTGAAGCGGGCAGGCAGGCCGGCACCAAGAATGTCTCTGGCGGCATTCTGTATTCGAAAAAGCCCAAGCACGGCAGCGCGCATAATGTCGAAGACGTCTATGGCCCGGCGTTCCTGACAGACTTGCCGGTCGAGCGTAAGATAACAAAATACATGCTCCACTCTACTTCACGGAACAAGATCTTTACGATGGACTTGACTGCAGCGCATGAGTACCAGGCGAACTTTGGCTACTCTGTGCTATTGAGCAGACTCAACTCGTGGTTTGCCAAGCAGGCAGGCGAAGCAGCCGAGCGGCATGGAGGAGGCATTGTGTCAGGCGTCCACGTGCGCTCAATTAGTTGGCAGGAGAGTGACAACAAAACAATAGTTGAAACAGACGAGCTGGAGCCGTTTGAAGTCAAGGCGGTGGTTGCGGCAGATGGCGTCAACTCTGAAGTTGCCGAGATGACGGGCGCAAGACGCAAGTTCACGTCAGAGCAGTTATACCAAGGCGTCAAGGTGATCGTCAAGCTGCCAGAGGAGATAATCGAGGAGAGGTTTGGCATAGGGCCTGAAGAAGGAGTGGCCCACCTCTTTGCCGGCGACATCACACTCAACCACATCGGCGGCGGATTCCTCTATACAAACCGCGAAACGCTCTCAATTGGTGCAGTGTATCACTATGATTCACTCATGAGCCGGCCGGCAGAGCCTCACCGGCTGGTAAACACCCTGCTAAAGAACCCAATGGTCATCGAATTAATCAAAGACGAGGTTGCTGTCAAGGGAGAGATAGACAGGAACCTGCCAAAGGAGGAGCAGCTGAGAGCGCGGTTTGCGGTGAGCAAGCTGATAAAGACGTGGAACGAGCTTCGCGACGCCTACTACTCTCCGGCTGCGAGGCAGAAGCTGATCGACGGTGGAAAATACAAGTCAGAAGACGAGATCAGGGCAAGGCTCGAGTCTGCCAGAGGCGATCTGGAGAACAAGTACAGCACCAAGTTTGTCACCGACTATGTTGAGCTGGAGTATTCTGCGAAGCTGGTGCCTGACGGCAAGCGCTGCATGATGAAAAAGCCGTACCATAACAATGTGCTGTTTGTGGGAGATGCGGCCGGCAGGGGCGTGTTTATTGGGCCGAGGATCGAGGGCCTGAACGTAGGAATCGACGACGGTGTCAGAGCTGCAAACGCGGTTGCCCGCGCAATCGACAGGAACAACTGTTCGCCGCAGTACATGGGCGAGTACTACAGCCAGCTCGTGGAGGAGAGTCCCTACACGCGGGATATGAAGGAAATAGACAAGGACTACCTGAAGATATTCCTCGATGCAGCAAAGGATGTGCCAAAGGACATCATCGGTCAGCGCTACGGTATGGTCTTCAAGCTGATGTCAAGCGGCACGCTAAGGGGGCTTGCGGTTGGCTTTGCCAACATCCTCGGCTACGATAGGCTGCTACCGCTCGTGGAATCTGAGGACACGTACGTTCAGGTGCCGATCGAGCTTGCAGAAAAGATGGGCCGGCCAATCAACGCAACGTACGAACCGTCGATACCGACGCTTGCAGAGCGCGTTGCCCGGCTGAAATACGACGACGATAGGGTGTCACACATTAAGGTTCTGAATCCAAAATCAGAGTTCATGAAAAAGATGGTCATACTCTGCCCAACAAACTGCTATAGCATGGAGGACGGCGACGTGACGCTACAGCACGAGGCATGCATCGAGTGCGGGACGTGCGCGAAGGAAACCGAGTGGCGCCACCCAAGAGGAGAAAAAGGAGTAGTCTACCAGTATGGCTAGTTCTTCCACTTGATGGAACATCCGATGGAAGGATCAAAGTCCTTCTCCATCTTTTCTTCCTTCAATATCTTGCGCACGTTGTTCTCCATCACCGGCACTCTTGGAGTCGCTTCCGGGTCTAGCGCGTCGTTTATCTTGCCGTGGAACGCAAGCCTGCCGTCTGTAAAGAGGAACGGGTCTGGCGTGCATACTGCGCCATACGCTCTTGCCACATCCTGGCTTTCGTCTATCAGGTAGGGAAAGTTCAGCCTGTAGTTCTTGGCGAACTTGACCATGTTGTCAAATCCTTCATCCTGATAATTGGGGTCGTTGCTGTTTATTCCGATTACCTGCAATTCAGAAGGCTTGAACTTGCCCTGCAGCGCGATAATGTCGCCTATCCTTGCCTTGACGTACGGGCAGTGGTTACAGATGAACACGACAAGCGTAGCCTTGCTCTTAAATTCCTGCAGTGAGTGCACCTTACCGTCCACGCCTTTCAACGCAAAATCGGGAGCCTTGCTTCCCGTCTTGAGAACCTGAGGTGATGAAGCGGTCTTGACCATGCCCTACAATGCCATGTAAAGATATTATATCTATTGCGAATTGTGCTTTCTTTTCTTGCCTTTCATCGCTTTTTCGGCCGCTTCGCTTTGGTCTTGTTAGTTTCCTCCTGCTGCTTTGATTGCTGCCGACGCCATCATTATTGTTGCTTGACACCTTTGCAGACTTGATAGCTTCAATGCGCAACTTACTTCTTTATCTCGTCATTTGCCGTCATGTCCTTTATATCTCATCAAACGCCTGATGGCATTTCTGTAGTAGCTGCTGTGACCAGCTCTTGAACAGCCCGCCTCTTCTCGTCAAGGCTCAATGACCACTTGGCAGACTCCTTGAGCTGCCAGAAACGTTCATTCTTGGCTGACAATGCAATAAGCGGATAGTCGTTAGAGCTATTTATCTTCTGACGCGCATGTTTTCCTACCTGAATCTGGCTAGACCTTGCAGATTCGAACTAGTAGTAGATTTATCTTACGCCATCTATTCTACCAAGACGTTTTTTATAGTCGGGACTATGAACGACGGATCGGTGTCTGGCTCCATGCTTACAAGCAGAGTCTTCTCATCGCGCAGGCTCAGCGACACGAACGACAGCTTTTCCATTTTAATGTAGATGTACTCTAGCTCGCCGAGGTTGCTCCTGAACTCCTTCAGATCCCTTATGCGAGAGACCGTGCGCAGATAAAACAGATCGTCCTTGCCGTGGGCAAGAAGCGGCACAACGCTACTACGCATGCCACCTTCTAGCAGCCTGCCCTCTCTGTCCAATATTCCCGCAAACCGGATTCTCGAATCCATGTTCATGACAAGGTCGCGGAGGGTCTTCAGGCTTGTCGACGCAGGCTGCTGGACCATATGTGTGTAGCATAATCCTCGTCAAGGTTTGATATAAGGAGAGAGTTGTCTCGGAGTTAGAGTTATAAAATAACTCTGCAAAATGTAAGGTAATGTATCCCGGCGACACAGATGGTGGCAACAAAAGCAGGCTCTTGCCCATCATTTTGCTAGCAGTATCTGCCGTAGCTATCATTGCTACTATCGTCTTGTGGTTCTATGGCCTCTACTTTTTCTTTTTCTTCCTGCCGATCACGTCCACCCTTCCTTGGTCGATAAAGAGGCTCTGGCGCAGCGGGGCAAAGAAGCAGTGGAATGTAGAAGACCTGCGCTAGAAGATTTTTAGCTTCTTTTGAAGCTTAATGGATAAGATTGATGGATATATCTAGGAGTAATACTGAAGAACAACAGAACACCAACAATAATAATGGTAATATTAAACTGAAGGTCATAGGGTGCAAGCTAACTGAAGAAGAACTTCAGAATATTATAACACCTGTAATGCATGATTGCTATAATCTGAGTCTCGTAAAACCGCCTACAGTATATCCCCCTTTGTAAGGTTCTGTATAACTTTTGGATAGGTCACTACCGCATGAAGAAGCAGTAGTTTGAAATGAGCTGGCAGCAAGAGATAGGGCGGGAGGAGAAGAAGCTTGCAGCCATCGCTGCGGAGAAGGAGCAGGCGTATGAGAACAACTCTGCAGCACGCGCTATAGAGAAGGCACAACAGATGAGTTGGAACGGCTTAGAAAGGAGCTTGACAAAGGCTTCTTCGATGACGAGGAAGCAGCACAACACAACAACACCCATCATCAAGCAACGCGGCGGCTATGAGTCAACAACAGCAGCAGACAGCGGAAACAACGTGGACGGATTTTCGGATCTTCCCGCAACGATATTCATTTTTGTTGTTGTTTTCTATTCTGCGCCCATATCTCTGTCAGTATACTGACATAGGTGGTAATAAGCTCGCCACACTCCCCCATATTATCTCTGTTTTTCTCAAGGTCGTTGCCAAACGCCATCATGAGTGACTTGGGGACCTTGAGGTGCTCGTTCATGTAGATAAGAAGCGAATAATACATCAGCTTCATGATTTCGTCGCTGTCAGCGTCTTCTTTTATCTTCATGCCCTCCATAACGTTTGACGCTACAAGCGAGAACTGAGGCGACAACAACGCCTTGCTATCCTGATCGCTTGCAAGTCTTATGGCTCCCATGTACAGCAACTCTTCGACGGCCGACGCCATCTGCTCAAAGCGCTGGCGGTCATGCTCTTCAGACATCGCTGCTACCTTTTGGTCGGCAAGCCTATTTTAGATTGCTTGTATTAGCGAGTGGTAAGACTTCACAAAGCTGGCGTCAACGACGCCCTGCACAACATACGGCCTGCCATCTGATAGCCTGATGTCCATCGCCACCGCGCTGTAAGGTATGCCGAATTGCTCGATCTTTGACTGGTCCTCGATGTCAAAGAACTTGTCACACCTGCCGCCATCGCAGGAAAAGCCGTAAATTCTGTTAATGCGGCGATAGCCTGAGCCGGCAGCCCTGCCTCCTGCCGATCCTCTCGACTCCTCAACCATCAGGATGAAAATCTCGTTCTTGGCTTGCTTGTCGTCAAGGCAAACGTCGTTTTGCGAGATGACGAGCTTGTGCTGTGGCAGCTGCAGGATGGCGTCGATGATCGAGTCCATTGTATTGATGTGGCGCCGGCTAGCTATATTATTGATCCGACGCCGCTACCAGTGCGTGAAACAGTGACTGCTTGGCGTTGAGCGTGGAAAATGCCTTTTTCTTGCCAACTGGAACCCTCTTGACGCCCTCTACGGAAGGCAGACTCTGGTATATCGCCTCGTATCGGCGCATGAAATTATGAGGGGCGAGTTGCCTGCTTGGTCCGTCTTCGTAATAGTCGACGTTGATGACCTGTCTTTTTGACAGGCTGACGAGCCTGCCGGCCACCTGTTCGATTTCGCCGGGCAGTATATGCAAAAGGGCAGACACCGCAAGCACCAAGTCGTATTTCCTGTCAAGCTGTAGCGACTGTATGTCTGACTCTATGAAGCGGATCTTGTCTGACTTCTTGACGTAGCTTTTTGCATTTGCCAGCTGCTCAGGCGACATGTCCATTGCTACGTACTCCTTTATGTCTGGAAATTTGACAGGACAAGGTCGGAGATCCTACCAAAGCCGCACCTGATCTCAAGGACAGTTGTTGGAAAGGGCGATATTGTTTTGAGGTAGTCCAGAAGCACATCTTCCTGAAGGCGTTTTTCCGGGTCGTACTTGAACTGCTCCTTGTACACCTTGCCGCGGGCAAGCCAGTATTCTCTTGGGTTGTAGTCGGTGAAGGCGGTACCACTTGCGATATCCATCTGGAATTCG
>CAMLKF010000070.1 GCA_946480575.1 uncultured Nitrososphaera sp.
TGGCTAGTTAGTCTTGGGCATAATAGAAAGAATAGGCAAAGTATTGTTGGGCGGCCTGGTTGTAACTGTAGCCGGCGTCCTGCTTTGGAGGTATCTGGGCCCGCCCATGCTTCTAGTAGACCCTTGGAATGTCGACATTGGAGAAAACATTCCGCAGGGCTTTAATTTTGTTGCTCAGAACTTTGCTATGTACGAGCAGATAAATATAGAGCAGAACGTCTCAGGGCAATGGGTTCTCGTAACAGCGACTCCCATACGAGCCAATGTGTAGGGTTTCGCCGAGCATACTACGCCAGCTACAAAAGCACCGAATCTGCCTGGAATCGTTGAGTACCGCGCCGTAGGACTTGAAAGCGGCAAGTTAGCATACAGCAAGGTTACCGTAGTGGATCCGTTTCCTTAAGAAAAGGTGAATAGAAGATACATGCACTGGAATACGCACGATAGAATGACGGGTATGATGAGGCCTGGTGCTGACCCAAACGTAATCTACAGAGTTAACCGTGCGCTCGATAACCCAGACCGTTGGGCCATCCGATTCAATCAATGAAAAACTCGGGGTATTCACACACTTTTGATGTGCCCGGCTTGATAAAATATCCAACACAGAGCGCCAACCCACGACTGGATGAGCGCAATGATGACTGGTTATATGTATGGAGGAAGAGAAGGGATGTACGCAGCTGCTGCAAACCACCTCATGCTTCCCCATGTTCGTTCCCAGCTTCAAGCAGAGCAATTCCTTTCCTTGTATCAACTTTGAAGTTGGATTCAATGTCGTTTATCCACCTTCCCTCAAATCCAATGCCATTGAACATACTGCCTCTCGTGTGACGATTAGGTTCAGAGGTATTGGCTCCAAATCATGGGGTTCGATGCCCATCGGAATCATCGATGATACTTTGACCCTGTCACCTCACACCTTGCGGGCAAAGTCATAGACAGGAAAGAACGACGCTACAACTTTGACCTTGTTGTCTTCTGTTTCAGTAAGTGATACATTTGCACCCTCCTTTGCCATGAACACACTGCCCACAAAAATTACTCCGCCAATTACAGAAAAGGCAGCAGCAATACCTGCCGCAATAACGATTTGTTTATTCACACATCAGGTCTGATAATTATCAACATTACGTACTTTCCTTATTAACCTTTAGGGAGAATATTTAAGGTAATTAATAGCCCGATCCCAAATCACGAAAGCGTTCATGAGCCTATCTTAAAAAGGGGCAGAAAATTAATATCAAAACATAAAAGGTAACAACAGTGTCTACAAGAATAAGACAGCCTTGCTACACAAAGAGTATTGTTTAGAATCCGCTTTGGCGCAATTATCTAATGGATTTTGAACACTTTATGCAACTATTTTAACACCGTTATCATTATACCATCGTGCTCAACCATTCGCATGAGCGAAGAAAAGCTCGGATTTGTAGGCAAGCAAGTCAAAGACATCTATGGTACGTTCATCGGAAGAGTAGTAGGAATAATAACAGAGATAGACGGCGAGATCGAGACCGTCGGGGTCGACTGTGGCTCTGGCGGCTTGAAGCAACTGCCGTACGAGCAGCTCGTGATACAGGGCGATTACGTATTTTTTATCCCCAAGTGGAGGCTTGACGCCCAGAGGCTGCTGAGGCAAAAGTCTCTGACGCTCAAGAGGATAAAGGCACTCCAAGATATTGTCGCTGAAAACGATTCCATGAAGGAGGACGCCGAACTGGTGTACGTAAAGTACGAAAAGAAGCTTGTTGAGCTGGAAGGGATGGAAAAGCAGGTCAATGATACACTAAATTCGCGTATAGGAGAACTTGATGCAGAGGCCCGGAACATCAAGGCAGTGCTCTTTGATGCAAAACTGCAGTTCAGGAGCAATGAGATGAAGGAAGAGACTTACCAGCAGATAAAAGTGCAGACGGACGAGCTGATAGAGCAAATTAACAACGAAAAGACTGAGATAGGCAACGTGAGGACAAAGCTGGCTGCCCAGACGATAGAAAACATCAGCGCGGCAACGGCGGCTCCTGCAGTCGAAGCGGCGGCAGCGGATCAGGCTGCTCCAAGCGAGCCTGCGGCAGCAGAAGCCGCTCCAGCGCAGCAGCAAGTGAGCGCAACAGGAACAGAGGAAAGGGTTACAACTGTCTCTGCCGATAGCGGCGAGCAGGCACCTTCAGAGACGAGTTGGCTGAACCAGGTAATCACGAAATAATTTTCTTGCTGCCGAACGCAGGCCCGGCCAATCCGAAATATTTTAAAAAATTTTAGAGGGCCAGGCTTTAGCGTTCCCTGACCGCGTTGGTCTGGAGCAGTTCGGCGATGTCGCTGTGCATCTTTAAAAAATTGAGTCCTTTTGCTGTTGACTTGTATGTCTGCGTGCCTTCCATGTATTCTAGTAGTCCGTTCTCAATGAGGACAGAAAGGTATTCGCGGAGCTGCGCGTAGCTAAGAAATGCTCTGTACATTATTTTTGTCTTTGTAGCTCCGCCATTTGCTGCCTCTAGGATCATTGCCACTATTTCTGTTCTACTTCTGTATTTCAAACTATGATTACAGTGATTTTTCTTGATTTTTAATATATTGGCAAACTCTCTAATAATAAAATTCTGGGATCAGCCTCAATTTTACGCACAAAAAAGGCAACGGTGGAGAATTGAACAAATCCTTTTAAAGCTAGTTTTCCCCTTCTCCTAATGTTTGTCAAGCCCTTCAAAGCTGTATGAAGAGAGTGGCAAGGTAAAGGTAAGCGTCAGGCCGGGAAGGCGGCTCGAAAAGCTATCAAAAGAAGCTCTGGCGGACTCGGACAAGTTCTGGGCAGGTCAGGCCAGAAACCTGGCGTGGTTCAAAGAGTGGGATAGGGTGCTTGAATGGAGCCCACCATTTGCCAGATGGTTCACCGGCGGGCTGCTCAACGCGTCGGTGAATTGCCTTGATAGGCACGTCATCAATTCGGATACCAAGAACAAGGTCGCGATAATCTGGGAGAGTGAAAGCGGTGAGACAAGGACTCTTTCCTATTTCCAGCTGTACAGACAGGTCAACAAGTTCGCAAGCGCCCTCAAGAGCCTCGGCGTCAAAAAGGGCGACAGGGCCACGATATACATGCCGATGGTGCCAGAGCTGCCTGTGGCTATGCTTGCCTGCGCAAGGGTGGGTGCCATCCACTCTGTAGTGTTTTCTGGCTTTAGCGCTCAAGCTCTTATCGACAGAGCAAACGACGCGCAGTCCAAAGTTATCATTACTGCTGACGGCGGCATAAGGAAGGGCAGGCTGGTCGAGCTGAAAAAGGTGGTCGACGAGTCGCTTCCTTCGGTGGCATCGGTCGAGCATGTCGTTGTGCTAAAGAGGGCAGGCAACGAGGTCAGGATGGGGACCAAGGACCTGTGGTGGCACGACCTGATGGAAAAAGCTGAAAACTACTGCCCGCCCGAGCCTGTAGAGAGCACACACCCGCTTTACATCCTCTACACGTCTGGGACGACCGGCAAGCCCAAGGGGGTCATGCACGGCACCGGCGGCTACCTCACCCATCTATACGCGACCGCCAAGTGGGTCTTTGACTTTACAAGACAGGATATCTTTTTCTGCACTGCAGACATTGGCTGGGTGACCGGCCATAGCTATATCGTCTACGCGCCACTGATGCATGGGGTCACGGAAATAATGTATGAAGGCGCGCCGGATTTTCCCAAGCCAGACCGTTATTGGGCGATAGTAGAAAAGCATGGCGCCACTATACTGTATACGACGCCAACAGCACTCCGCATGTACATGAAGTACGGCGACGCAATCCCAAGTTCGTTTGACCTTTCCTCATTAAGGCTGCTTGGCACTGTGGGCGAGCCCATAAACCCGGAAGTGTGGATGTGGTACTTTAAGACGATAGGCAAGCAGGGCTGCCCAATCATAGACACGTGGTGGCAGACGGAGACTGGCGGCATCATGCTGAGCATGTGCACTGGCATTGAAACCATCCCCATGAAGCCAGGCTCGGCGACATTCCCTGTGCCGGGCGTAGATGTCGCAGTAGTCGACGAAAATGGCAGGCCCGTTCAGCCGGGAACCAAGGGCTATATCGTGGTTCGCAGGCCGTGGCCGGGAATGCTTCTGACGCTCTGGGGCGACGACGAAAAGTATAGGCAGGTGTACTGGAGCAAGTTGGCAAACACCTACTACGCCGGCGACTACGCGCTGGTGGACCCGGACGGCTACCTGTGGCTGCTTGGTAGGACAGATGACGTGCTCAAGGTGGCAGGCCACCGCCTCGGCACGATGGAGCTTGAAAGCGCGTTTGTCTCGCACAAGGCAATTGCTGAAGCGGCCGTGGCAAGCAAGCCAGATACCACAAAGGGGGAGTCGATAGTCGCCTTTTTGGTGCTGAAGGAAGGCTTTTCGCAGTCCGACAACCTGCACAAGGAAGTGGTCGCGCACATCAGGAGCACGCTTGGGCCCATTGCAACGCCGGACGAAGTATATTTTGTGAGCAAACTGCCAAAGACACGGAGCGGCAAGATAATGCGCAGGATGCTAAAATCGATAGCATGTGGCGGCAGCATCGGCGACATTACCACGCTAGAAGACGGGGCTGCGATAGAAGAGATCAAGCAGGCGTACGAAGATCTGAAGAAAGTAGTAAAGTCCTAGAACTTCCAGGTGGCCATGTACCGCGGCATTATCTCCAGTACGCACGAACTTGGGCCCATTGCAAGCAGGGCTTTTGCAGTCTTGCTTTGTAGGGTGCCCAGATACCTTTTCGCATTGCGCCTCGTAACTCTAGTTGCGTAGTCTGGGTCATCGACCACCCTTGCGGTTCCCTTGCCCCTAACGCCAAAAGTCGGACCCGGGCTTTCGTCGACAAGAAAGTAGATGTCTGGATTCTTACGAAGCACTCTCGCCTTGGTACCCTGCCTGTCTGTCGCCACATAGAACCTGCCCATGCTGTAATAGTACCACACAGGATGCACCATCGGCTCGCCCTTTTCGTCAACAAACGCTAGCCTCAGAATGTTTGGCCGGGCCAGCAGCTGTACGACTTCTTTTTTGGACAGCGCTCTGGCAGCCTTGTCTGCAAGTATGAGCTTCAACAGGGTAATGCAAGCTTGTCAGCCCTAATTAAGCTAGGCTGATATGACCTTCAGTTTAGAGCCCTTTTCGATGCCGTGCGCATCTATAAAGCCGGATGTTGCTGCCATGACGTAGAGCGCCGGCGAGGTGGGTTTGTAGGTGCAGCTAAAGGTGTCAAGCACATTATTACAAGGCGGCGCGTCTTTTATTAGGTAGACAGCGCTGCCGTTCTGGTCGAACCATATCAGGTCAAGGTTGTACTCTACGTTGAGCATCCAGATCTCGTAGAGGTCTGGCTCGTGGTGCTTGAACATAAATGCAGTGTCAAGAGGCAGTCTGTCTTGCCGGAACGTCAGCCATCTCTGCTTCTCTGCGGCGGTCTCGGCTATCTCGACCGTTATCACATTGTTGTCCACTGTGACGGTGCCCTTTGGGAACTCAGTCCTGTTCTCGTCAGCCACCTCTGCCGGGACGAGCGTGATCCCAAGCGCCCCCACCGCAACAGCCGCGATTATGACTGGTATCAGGACTGCAGACTTGCGCGCCACAGGCAAACTGCGTGCCAAAAATAATTTGAACTTTATGGAGTGGAGGGGGTGGGATTCGAACCCACGAACCCCTAAGGGACGGGATTACTCATCTCGCCATTATGTATGCATGCATGCATGTCGCGAGAGGAAATGGTGCCGTGCGCATCTGATCTTGAGTCCTGCGCGTTTGACCAGGCTTCGCTACCCCTCCGGCCACACGTTTTATCGTAGAACCTTATTTCATAGTTGCGGCAGCGCATGCCGCTTTAAAGGTTAAATTTTCCTAGATCTAATACTTAGGATGCCGGAGATGCCCAAGCCAGAAACCGTGTCAAGGCTATGCACCAAATGCCATTCAAAGACAGTGCATGAAGTCCGCGAAAGGACAGTGACCAGCATAAAGCTGGTCTGCACTGACTGCGGGCACTCGCTGGTGGTAGCCAGCATGTAAATAAAACATTTATTATTAGATGCACCTTTAGCAGAATGGACATCATATGAACATAAGCGAGCTGAAGGCTGGAATGCGCAACGTGAGCATCACAGGCAAGATAGACAGTGTGGGAGAGCCTCGGACGGTCAACCTGAAGGCCGGTGGCACAAACACAGTCGCAGACGCGATAATTTCTGACGAATCGGGGAGCATCAAGCTTTCGCTGTGGGGCGAAGAGATAAACAACGTCCAGCCAGGCGACAGGGTCTCGGTGGAGAATGGCTACATCAATACGTTCAGGGGTGAAAACAGCCTCAACGTGGGCAAGTTCGGCAAGCTGAAAAAGCTCTAGCTAGCTGATGTATCCCGTGTCGCGGGGCTTTTGGGGTTGCTGGCTCTCAAGCGGCGATCTGCCTTCACCTCTGCCTGCGAGCATCTGTTGCTCTATCGTCTGGATGAGAATCTCTGTGTCTTTTGCTCTCTTGTCCAAACTGGCCATGTCTACCCTGACGTTTATCATCTGGAGGAGCGTTTCGAGTATTGCCTTTGACGCCTTGGCGTCCACGACGTAGCCCGAAGTTTCCCCAAGCAGACATGTCCCCTTCATGTTGCGAAGCTTTGCAATTCCAATGATAAGCCCGTTCATGCCAGTGATGCTCCCACTGTCCATCGCCGAAATGCTGTGCAAAGAAAACGCCTTGACTGCCTCTAGGTCGGTGGCAGTGCCAAAAACTCGCGGCCTGTCGACAAAAACGCCGGTGATATAAGCTGCCAGCGTGAACACCCCCTGTGTGCCAAACTGCTCGGCAATGTTCAGAATTTCCTCTGCCAGCGAATATTCGGAATCAGGGTTCGCCGGCTGCGAGTCGCCTGTCAGTAACAGCAGATCCGAACTGCCGTCACCGCTTTGCCACCAGAATATGCTGTTCTTCATCAGCTCGGCCGTGCCGTCGGGTTTTATCATAACCTGCGGTGGAAACGAGCTCGAGTAAATGTCTACAAGGTGTTTTGCGCGCAGCTCTTCAATCAGGTGGTCGACTGCAAGCTTGCCGACGTAGCCACTGCCTGGAAAGCCACAGACAAGGTAAGGCGACTTGAGCTTGGGCCTATCGCCCGTAGAATAGACAAACCTGATCTCTCGCGCCGACACAAAGAGCTTGAACCATTACATGCGCTTTAAAGCTTTACCAGACGCCGCCTGCGAAATTAAGATATGCAGCTATACGCGTTTCTACATTCTGGCCGCGAAAAAGTATCCCGCTTAGCCGAATATTACCTTATTATCAATAATAAAATACAACTTTTTGTCCTGAAGGATTGTACCAGAAAATTGAAGGCATGAGAGGACTACTAATAAGAAAGTCAAATGTTAGACTGCTTCGCCCGGGATGTTGAACAACAAAAATCTGCCGAAAAGTTCACTAAGGAAAAGGTGGCTGTTCTGTTGCTCTGGTTTGGCGTCCTGATCGGCACTCGGACTCTTTTCTTTTAGGCTTCATGCTAGAAAACATGTGGGTAGGCACCATGGGCGCAGTGGCAGTGACGTTTGTCATCTTTTACGCGACTCTCCGCTACACAGGGCTGCAAGAGCACCGCCAGCTGATAAACTCGTCGCTCATGCTCTGCTACCGCATAAATTCTTTTATATAAGCGGGATAATCAGCCTAGTGCTTCTTGGCGGCATATATCCTTGGCTTTATCGATTACGGGCACACCCACTATTCCGACAGGCTAATGGTCATGCAGCTCAACCAGCAGGAATTCAAACAGTCGCTTGAAGTGCTGCCTGCTACTGAGCAGATGCGCGCAAGCCGATGGAAAATCTGAGAAAGTACTCGACTATCGAGATAACCGCGATAACGCAAGCGCTGACAAGACCCTTGACGGCTACTATTATTCTAAAGCAGTAAGCTACATGTTTGCAAAGGATATTGAAATCATGATATTCATGCTGCTTTTCAGGACAAGGCGCTAGATATTCTCACAGTAGCTCCAAAGGAAGCTGCAAAAGGCTAGCTGTGGTAAATCTCCCTCTGCAAATACTTGCAGGCAACTTTATCTATGATGAATTCAACTCTTTTGTCATGGCGTTAAAATTCAAGTGCCGAGATGTCGGCTTTGATTGCGGCTTTGTGGCAAAGGGAAAGACGGAGGACGAAATACTGGTCCAGTGCGCAGTGCATGCGACAAAGGATCACAACATGAAGCCGGAAGAAGTGACTGAAGAGCTAAAGAACAAGATAAGAGCAAACATCCACAAGTCGTGGTTCTAACATAACGCGAGCTTGAAGAAATTGGCAAGCCTTGGACGGGATTCGAACCCGTGACCTCTACCTCTCAAGGGTATGGTGAAGCCAAAGTTATAGCAAGACCTCTACCTTACCAAGGTAACGCTCTACCAGGCTGAGCTACCAAGGCGACGTTTCTAGTGCGTTCGGTAACCCTATAATAATTATTGGGAGCACACAAGATCAAAATTTAATTACTAATCTACACACGTTTTATGGAAATGTGTAAATTCTGAAGTGTCTTTTTGAACCTTATTTTTTCATGACAATGAAATTTGGTTTTAGATTCTGAATTTTAATTGAGA
>CAMLKF010000071.1 GCA_946480575.1 uncultured Nitrososphaera sp.
AACCTGTAGTCGAGCCGGAAGAACCTGAAGAAGAAGAATCTGATGATGATGATAGTGGTGATGATGGTGAAGACAGTAGTAGTAGTAGCGGCGACGACGACGATGATGACGACAGCAGCGACGACGATGATGACGACAGCAGCAGCAGAACCAGCAGCAGCAGCAGCAGCAGCAGAACCAGCAGCGACGATGATGACGATGACGACGACAGCAGCGACGACGATGACGACGAGATAGACGGTGACAGGATAAGCAACGTTATTACAAACATACTAGACGACGTTTTCGATGATGTTAACAACAGTAACGACCGGCAGTAGTAGTAGCAGCGACGATGATGATGACGACAACAGCAACAACAGACCCTGAAGCGTACAGGTAGCACAGGGGGCTCCTCCGGCAGGCAGACCGTATGGTCAGGTTGTTTCAGAGGAAGCACAAACTGGTGGAGGAGGATTTGGATCAGACATTAAGACATATCGTGAGATTCAATGTGCAGGATTTGAACAATCAGATGGCAACAATGGAATCGGAGATGCTAGAGCAAGCGATGAAGCAGGAAAATCCCCTGGCAAATTAGGAGAGGGAGCACAAACTAGAGACGAAAACGCAGGAAATCCTAATAACTAAAATCTTTTTTTATTGTCGTTAAGGGCATGTGTTGAGGGGATCTGTAGCTCCGCATATTTGAAATGTCATTAAGCAAGAGGCAGCAACCTAATTCTCGAATATCGTGAACATTTACGTCGGGATTCGCACTCCCATGCCCTAACAGGCTAGGCAATTCTATCTAACTCAGAATAATTTGGTCAAGCACATTCTGAAAGTCTTGTCAAAAACTCAAAGTTTAATTAAAAATTCTAGCAGTGTAAATATTCTTAATCGTGAATCGCGGTCCAGCAGCAACATATGCTTCCTGCGTGCAATTTGGACAATCAAGGGACGACTTGTAGCTTTGCATTCGGCAGCCAGACAACCACAGTCAGCACATTTTATCTGCATGTTTCGATACTCTATCAGTTCATATAAAAAAAATGTTCGAATTGCTATCTTGGCGCATAGAATATGACAAGAGCGCCTACCACCGCAATCAATCCGCCTATTATCTCATATCTGTCTGGTCTCTTCTTGTCAACTGTCAAACCCCAGATAATTGCAGAGATTATGAAGATGCCGCCGTAAGCAGCGTATACCCTTCCAAATTCGGCTGGCTGCAAAGTTGGGATTATTCCATAAACGAATAGGATAATGCCGCCTAGTCCAGCTAGTGCAATAGTTTTCTTTTCCCTCCGCCATCGCCAGACCAGATACCCTCCACCTATTTCAGCTATTGCCGCAACAAAGAAAAGTGCAAGTGTAACCGGGATGCCAGATACTACTTCGACCAAATTGCTTTCTCTCCGCTTCTTGGCATATAGAAGATAATTGCAACGCCAACAAGAGCGATCGTTGTACCGACAATATCAAACATGTCTGGAGCGATTCCTTCAAAGACCCATCCCCAGAATACAGCCATTACGATAAAGATGCCGCCGTAAGCAGCATAAATCCGATGAAAGTATGAAGGTTGAAACGTTGGCACAATGCCGTATAGGAAGAGGATAAAACCTCCAAGGGCTCCCATAGTCCATCCCATGCCTTCCCTGAGCCAAAGCCACACCATATAGCCACCACCTATCTCGCACAGGCCTGCAAGAATGAAAAGAACAACTGTGAGGGCGATCGCTTTCTTCTTTGTTGACTTCAATGTCTGGGAGATAATTTCTGGCCTCAGGATTTATTCTTTGTATCCTTTTTGCTGACGCAGCGACACACTAACTACTAGGCAGTGCATTGCGATCAGCTGCTAAGCTGTCTTCTTGTGTCGATTGGCGCGATGCTTCTGATCCAGAAGAAGCGTACCAATACAAATGCAGCAAATCCAGCCATCGCAGACGACCCTGCAAGTTCGAGTATCTGCGTTTGCATTTCCGAAACCGTGGTTGATTCCATCAATTCGGCGACCATCCATATCGTGAATGAAACTACCATCGCGGCGCCAAATGCCCTGCGATCACGGGATGCTTGCTCCGTATCTGATACAATGAATAAGCTGCGACCAGACCAAACGCGGATATGACAAAGCATATTCTTGTTAGCAACTGGTAGTTCAAGAACCCGGATGATTCTAAAAAGGCGTGGCTGGCGTATGCAATCAATGCCGCGAAAAGTGTCGCGGAGAGCCATAGTCGAGTGCGTCTGCGATTACAGAAATCCCCAAAGCCGATGCCGCTCTGATTCCAAAAGGCAGTTCAGAATCGGGCTCTTCTTGCCGATGGCGGAATTTTGTTAAATTCGTACTTGCCATGCTCGGCAATAAGATATAATTCGATCGCTAGCGATATATGATAAAATTTTCCGTGTAGTATATTCTCAATTGACAGGCGAGGTGTGATGACTATTCTGCATGCTATGCGACTTCGGATAGTACGTTCAGTAAAGTAGTAGATAATCGTTTACGCAAATGACTAAGAGCAACATGCGGCTCGTTCATTTAACGAGGAATTTTATGTCAACAAAAAAAGACGAGACAGCAGCGACGAAAGCTGCATCAGCAGATACAGGTCCATACCGAACATCACAAGCAATGCAGGAGGAACAAACATTTCAAGTCAGCAGATCGATTGACCAGACGAAAGAAAACATCAAGAGATCGATAGAAGAAGCGAGAAAGGAGATCCCGGAATACGCACAGAGCGTGACAGACTATCATCAGCAGGCAATGGACAGCGCTGAGGAGGTTACTGATAACTATCTGGACTCCCAGAAGGAAATCATCAATTCTATCCAAAGCACTTGGACCAATTATCTTGAGACCGTTTACTGGTGGCTCTCTCCGCGGAAAATGGCTGAAATGTACACGCAGACTGTGAGTAGCTTTGCTAACAACACAATCTCTGCAGGCAGAATATGGAACAAGACAATGCTAGCAAATATGGACTCTTCCAAGGCGTTTCTGAGGCGCGCAAAAGAGGCATCAAGCGACGTATCCGGAATGAATATCAATACTGCACGGGCATTTGAAAGGACGTCAAGCGAGATCAGTCAAGGCACATTCGAAAGGCAAGAAAGGCAGAGGCGAAGAGAAATCTAGCAGTACAGAAAAGCTTGAATTTCTCCCCTTTTATTTTTGGTATCGATTCAATTATATCGTTTTTCTGATTGCTCGGTTGCCGCGATATATGCAGAGGCTACCATTGTGTGATATGGTTCAAATTACTGCGATTCTGACCAAACACCCTGCAAACGTGCAAGAGCCTGAGCGCTTATTCCTCCTCCTCCTACTTCTTCCTTTTTTCGTCTGTATGAATAGTGAATTTGAGCACAAATGAGAAGTCTTTCAAAAAACTCAACGTTTAATGGATAGAATTGGCATCGATTGACATAAGGGGAATGAAGATGTGGTGGCTGTATGAGCTAGATGATTATGTATACCAATTTCTGACCCCTGAAATTATTATCATTATTACTACTTGTCGCAGCCGCAGCCGTCGTTGCTGAGGTCATACGAGCGAATGTTGTATTTTTTCATGCAGGCAGGGCACATGCTCTGGCCATATGGTATCTCGGCGTTGCAAAAGGCGCATGCCGCTGACGCATCATTATTTTTGGCTTTGGCTAGAGTCTCCAACAGGTACAGAAAAGGCAGGATGGCTATTAAACTTTGTTAGCTACATCGGCGCTACCAGGATTTTTGGACGATTCGATGTGTTGTGATGACATTTTTTGCCGCAGAGTGGGCAGTTCTTTCTATGCAAAAAGACGCACTGGCAGACGTGGGATTTCATATAGCTTTCTGCCGCCTTGGTGGATTCGCCTGTGCCGTTGCAAAACGGGCAGTCAGAATCAGTGATCTCGATTAAACCCTTGCCAGAACATACTGGACAGATTTGCGGAACGTTCGCCTGAGCCATCTCTTCTCTAGGTCAAATTCACTATAATATAACCCTTACCGTATGTTAACTAACAAATCTACAATTTTGAATTCAGCATTATGGCTTGAGCATTTGTTATTATATGCGCATAACTATTTTGCGGCAGTTGCAGATAGCCGACGAGTTGCTTCGCATTGCAAGAGGAGAAGTCCTTGGTGACAGCTGGAGCAGGCAGGTCTATTCTGTTGACGCAAGCCACTACGAAGTAGCCCCTGAAGCAGTAGTGTGCCCTGCAGACGAGCATGATGTCCAGCAGGCATGCGAGTACAGCTTTGCCAAAAAAGTGCCAATAACTGCAAGAGGAGCAGGAACAGGGCTGCTCGGCCAGTCCCTGTCAAAAGGCATCATTTTGGACTTTACAAAACACATGAACAGGATAATCGAGATTGGAAGTGACTGGGTGGTAATCCAGCCGGGCATAGTCAAGGGAGTGCTTGATAAGGAGCTGAAAAAGAAGAACAAGTTCCTGCCACCTGACCCGGCAAGCAGCAACTATTGCACGATCGGCGGCATGATTGCAGACAACTCTAGCGGCGTCCACTGTCTTGGCTACGGCAATACTATTGATTTTCTTGAGCGGGTCGATGTTGTATATGCGGATGGCAAGACAGGCTTCGCAAGCGCCGGCAAGTTTGACGACAGGATGGCCCGGCTCCAGAAACTGCTGTCACCCCATGCTAACGTCATAAGGAACGGCTACCCGCAGGTAAGCAAGAACTCATGCGGCTACCGTCTTGACGCGGTCATGGCAAGCAGGTTCATGCCGCAAAAAGTGTTTGCGGCCTCGGAGGGGACGCTTGGGGTCGTGACTTGTGCCAAGCTGAAAATCGTTGATATCCCCGCGCACAGGTGCATGATGGTCCTTGGCTTTGAAGACCTACTCGCTGCAGTTTCAGCAATCACGGCGATTCTAAAATTTTCGCCTGTCGCGCTTGAAATGCTTGACCATACCGTAGTTTCGCATAGCGGAGGCAAAAAAATATCCAGCGACGCGGGATGCCTGCTATTTGTCGAGTTTGCAGAGGAGATCCGCAAAGCTGCTGAAGGGCACATGGAGAAATGTCGCCAAGCACTTGCCGGCAAATGCGCTGTGCTCGAACATGCATCAGACGAGCAGAGCATAGCCAAGATGTGGCGCGCAAGAAAGGGAGCACTGAACGACATAATGAAGATGACAATTGGAAGTCGCAAGCCTGTTGGGCTGATAGAAGACACTGTCGTTCGGCCGGAGCTTCTCGCAGACCATGCCGCCGGCTTGCTGCGAACCTACCGCGAAAACAACCTTGATTATATGATATACGGCCATGTTGGAGACGGCAACATGCACACGAGGCCGCTGATAGACCTTGCCTCAGGGGCAGAAGTCGAGCTCATGGACAGAATCGCAGCCGGCGTGTTTGCAAAGGTGATAAAGGGCGGAGGCACCATAACTGGCGAGCATGGAGACGGGCTTGGGCGAGTTGGCTACATTGAAATGATGTACGGCAAGCAAATGACTGCGCTCTTTTCTAAAGTCAAGAGGCTGCTTGACCCAGGCTTTATGATGAACCCCGGGAAAAAGGTTCATCCCCCATTGCAATGATTTAAGAATGGCTTGGGACGACCTGTCGTCAGTTGTGAAGTCTCATTCGGCTGACTTTAAGAGGCTGTGGAGATATTCTGTCGGATTCTACGGTGTATGGGTAGCCCACGTTGGAAGGCAGTTGGGACTGCTTGAGCGGCTTGCCAAAAGCCCAGAGTCAGAAGACGACTTGATCGCTGCGACTGACTTTCATCCTCCGGCGGTGCACGCTTGGTGCTCGGCCGCGGCGTCGTATGGGTTTGTAAGCAAAAAGAAAGGAGGCAAGCTGCACCTGTCAAAGCGCATGAAGGCCATTCTGGTAGACAGAAGGAGCCCTGACTACCTTGGCGGCCAGTTCTCGTACCTCGCCCTGCGGAGCCTCGAGTACAGCGGCTTTGAAGACCTGTTCAGGTCGGGCCGCGCCCGCGATATGGCATTCACTTTTGAAGCCATAGAGCAGGCTACTGACTGGGACCACTATGCCTTCCTTGCGGCAGTGAGGCGCAACAAGAAACTTCATTCGCTGCTATCACGGGGGTGTAGGCTCCTCGACGTTGGCTGCGGCACCGGTAGCCTACTTGCCAAGCTCCATGACACGTATCCGAGATCAAGCCTTGTGGGCATTGACCCGTCAGAAGAAGCGATGCGCAGAGCCAAGAAAATGCTAGAGAACAGGCCAGTCCAGATTATGAAGATGGAAGGCCAGGCCATGAGATTTGAAGGTGAGTTTGACATCGCCTGTTTTGGCGAGTCGCTTTGCCCAGCAAAAGACAAGCAAAAGGTGATGTCTAACTGCTACCGCGTGCTAAAAAGGGGCGGCACAATTGCAATAGTGGAGGGACTGATGCCGCCAAAGAGGGATGACGACGAGCACCGACTGATAATGGGGATGCAGCTTGATTTTGCGCTGCAGGGCCACAAATTCATGACTCGGAGCGAGGTGGCCGGGTTGCTGAAAGATGCTGGATTCTCCAAGCCAAGGTTTGCAGACCTCGGCGGCTCGGTTTATCTCGTGACCGCAATCAAGTAAAATCATTCTGCGCCTATTAGCCCGAGCAGGTCAAAGCCTTCGGCCGACTTTTCCTTTATCTCTGCAATTGATATCAGATGACCGTCAGGGTCTTGGACTATTGCGTGCTTGCCAAAGGGCTCCTCTTTGGGCTTTTTGAAGAACTTGACTTTCTTTTCCTTCAGCTTTTTCACCGTGGCCTCCAAGTCGCCTACCTCAAAGCCCACCAGCATGCCAGAGTCTGTCTTTATGTTGCTCTTTTTCTTTGCAGGGTGAAGGGCCATAACGGTGTCGTTATTGAAAAACTCTGTCCAATCCTTAGACTTGGTCTTGATCGGAAGCCCAAGGGTGTCTCTGTAAAACTTGACTGACTTTTCCATATTTGAGACAAGCAGAATCACGGCTCCCACTCTATTGAAGGCCATGCAACTACACCTGCCATAGAATTGGCAAAGGTAAATTAATAACTTAACGGTGTGTACATGAGGGCTAATTAATCAGCGGACGGCATTTTCTCTCCTGTGAGAGCGGCCACCCATAAGGCGAAGAAAGGCAAAAAGGGCACATTTGCTAAAGAAGAGGAAAGAATGGCAGAGCTATGAAAAATAGACACACAAACACAGCCGCAGAGTAGTATCAATGCCTCTACCACTCCATGATTTTTTTTGGTTAAGGAATTTTTCATATCCTGTTTTAGTATAAACAGCGCCAGTAGTAATCACTGAGCGCAAAACAAGTTTTATTATATATCACACTACTGACAACAATAGTGTCACACAAGCTATTATTATTATTGATATTATTAATAATAATACCCATCAAGGGGCAGAGGTACAGGTATATATACATCTCGACTCACCACATGGTCAATATATACATACATACATGGCTGCTGGATGGACAAAATAAAATAGAATAGAATAAAATTGATGGGTGCGGCGTCTATAGCACTCTCGAGGTTCTTCTAGCTAAAACGATATGGCACTCCCATAGTCTGCTCTGCTCCTTGGATCAGCGCCTGCGAAACATCTCTCCCTTGTGCCAGCTGCTCTGCAATTTGAATTATGGCCTGAGCTACTTCGCTATCTTCGCCAGCTGCTTCTCGCTGCGCCAGCTCGAAAATTGATTGTAATACTTCGTTATCTTCATCTTCAGATGTATCAGCTGCTACTTGCACGGCTACTTGCCTGATAGTCTGGGCGCTGTATGCTCCTGCTCCTGCAGTCTGAATGGCCAGCTGCTCGAGGACCTGCTGCACGGGTTGCTGGTCATAGTCAGTCTGCTCTGCCACCTCCTCTGCAATCTGTGTAATCTCTTGATTTATGTCCTCTCCAATAGCTATTTGAATTGCAACCTGAATTATTATCTGCTGCATTGTCTGCGCGTCTGTAGCCGGAACAGTTGCGGCCTGTTCTGCTATCTGCGTGACAGCCTGATCCACGTCAGCATCAAAGCCATCCACATGCTGTTCTGCAATCTGCGCTATTGATTGCGAAACTGCGCCTTCCGGACTCTCTGCTATCTGCTGTGCTATTTGCTCAACAATCTGCGATGAGCTTCCGCCTTGTTCTGCGGTCTGGGTTGCTATCTGCTCAATGATCTGTTCAACGGACACAAACGAAGCGGATGTTGCACCGGCAATCTGTTCTGCTGTCTGCTCAATTGTCTGTCTAGTCTGCGCTTCGTCTTCAGTCTCGTCTTCGCCTTCTTCATCCTGAGACTTTTCTGCGTATGTTGTTGCTGGCGGCATTACGGTTGGAAATACTGCCGCCGCGCACATGATGGTCAGAAGAAGCATGACCACTGTTGCGGCGTAGTGACTTATGGAATTGGGTTCCATATTGGAACGAAATCTCATGTTAAGGTATTTATGTAATGGGTAATGCCATACGCTTACTTTGACAGTATTTTCGGATCTGGTTATGTAACTAAGAAGAATAAGAAAAAAAG
>CAMLKF010000072.1 GCA_946480575.1 uncultured Nitrososphaera sp.
GAACCCACGTGTCCTTTCGGACATGGGATTAGCAAGCAGCCTGCCTGTTGATTTTGATGGATTTGCAAAGTACCTTGAAAAAGAGCGCAAGCGCAATTGGAAGCAAATCCTGTGCTACGCTCAAAACTATGCGCATGTCCTTACAACCGGCTCTGGCAAAGACCTGCTCACACTATCTAGCTCCCGGCGCAAGCACGCAATGGAAGAGCCGTCATCAGGACCATCAAGACCAGTAGCAGAGTTGAGAAAGGTTCAGACAATAGCTGCTATCAGGCGAATGATTGTGGCAGGTTACTCAAATTCCGAGATAATGGAGCAGCTAAGCATCTCTGAGCGGACGCTCTACCGTCGTCTTGCAGAGGCTGTAGATTCAGATTGGCAGCGGCTAAAGGAAAAGGACAGCTCTGACGAGCTGGCGCTGCAGATAGGCATACTTGAAGACCGGCTGAACGCTGCATACAGACGACTGGTGGCAATTGCTACCTCGCCCAAGACTTCTGCAAGGGTAAAGGTTGAAGCCGAGTGCCTTGCTGCTCACTGCGCAGTGGCGATACCGCAAGTTGCCGTTGCTGGACCCTTGATGATACGACGGCTGACAAAGGAGCTTGAGCTTGATATCTCACACTTTGGCGAGCCGTTCGGTGCTGACGAAGCGGATATCGATTCTGCAGATAGAATTAAACTTGCAAAGCATGTAGTAAATAGAGCCTCAGAATTTTGGTAGCACACGACCAGCCAAATATCGCTAGCGGTATTAATAAATAAGCTGATGATTAGACCAGAAGGAAAAGTCAGGCAAGCCAAAAGCGATTATTCATGATGGTTTGCTTTCGTACGATGAAGCATTCCAAAAGGAATACTATACAATGAAGAATTCACGTGTAAAGAACATTCGCAGCATATCAGTTAGAAACGAAGGTCTGAACTCTAGAGTTGAAAGGCTCAATGGCACTATGAGAGATAGGGAAAAAGTAATGCGCGACATGCACTCCAAGGAATCTGCACAAAAGATAATCGAAGCCATGAGGATTCATTACAATTATTGCAGAGAGCTTTCTCAACTTGGAAAGATTCCAGCAGAACAAGCTGGTATCAGGTTAGGCTTGGAAGGAAACAAGATTTTGAATCATTGATTCGCATGGCTAGCATCAATGAATCAGATAAGTCAAAATAGTTCGCTGCGTTACACGCTGCATGAGGCTTGGATTTTCTCGCCATTATCGGTATTGGTGTCGCTGCATTTGCTGCCACTGATATCGACGACCTCTTCGTGCTGATGCTTTTCTTTTCATATCCTACTTACAAAGCCCCCCAAGTCATTACTGGACAATATCTTGGAATTGGGGTGCTGGTATCTGTTGGTATTGTAGGCTCGCTCATTGCGTTGGTCGTACCTGCCACGATTGTCGGACTAATGGGCTTGCTACCTATCACAATTGGCATTAAGAAGCTTCTCGACTTGCGCAAACATGAAGATAATGAAATGCCGAAGAATTTGCAGAGTAATCGAAGCTCATACTTGCGCTTTCTGACAGTGGCAGGGGTGACAATTGCAAATGGCGGAGACAATATCGGAATTTACGTGCCGCTATTTGCAAGTAGCAGTACACTAGCCGAGATAATCACGCTAGTAGCGATATTTTTGGCGGTCACAGCAGTTTGGTGTGCACTTGCATACTACCTTGTCAACCATCGGCTTATCGCTACCCGCCTCAGGCGCGTAGGTCATATCGTGCTGCCTTTTGTGCTTATTGGGCTTGATGCGTATATCCTAGCGAATGCCTTCTTGCTTGTGTAAGCATCAGCCGAAATGCAACGCGCCCCGAAATCAGTCGAATACCCACTAGAACTTGATGATAATTACTGTTGCAAATTCGGTGGTTTTCCTCTAGTGTTGCAGCTCGGTTGTTTTCGTTGCAGCACGGTGGCTATTGAATCGCCTTAGCAGCCTTCAGCTTTCTGTATGCTTCTGGCGCAACTACCATGAACGCACCAGCTAACAATGCCAAAGGAACTGACAGCAAGAGCGAATATTGATAGAATATCAGGTCAACCGTTTCAGCCGTCAAGATACATGCACTCTCGGCAGTTACCAAAATGTAAAGACTCATTTTTAGAATATACTTCAAGTTTGGCTGCTTGTGCAGTTGCGGCATCTTTGCAATGCCTAGTGCAAAGTTTCTGAAAGTAGTCTTAAGATTGGGGATGAACCCTGTTCCCGCGCCTTGCTCCAAGACAGAGCAGCAGCTATCAATCTTTTTGCTTGAGCTATAATTATATCTACCAAGTATTGCAGCAAAGGTGGTAAATCCTGCAAGAGCATAACCCATTGCATAGGCTATCGGTATTCCAACGAGATTAAAGCCAAACAAGTAAAGACCGGTATTTTCGCCAATTTCGGCAGCGGCAATACATAGAATTTCAATCCCTAATGCAGCCGCGTATAATGCATTGGCATGTTTGAAGAACTCTAGCAAACCAGATTTTGGTATTGTCTTTTGATTCACACTGTCTTTATTGCAGACACCCGAAGCGCAGCAATCATCATTCAAAGCCAATTTGACCATCGATACTGATTTACTATTGTAAATAATAGTACAGCAGCAAACTTCTTTTGTGCAAGAGGCGCAGCGTTGAGATGGCTCTATCTTCATGCAGTCCTGCGGAGCGCACTGGCATTCTGCGCATTTGATAGACATTGAGACAACAGTGGGAATGACATTTTTGGTATTAAAACCTGCTTCATGTCATCCTTATCCAGCAGCTATCCTTTCCATTTCCTAGCCACTTGAATCCTTGCACAGCATATACTGAGCGCCAATGATGGCAGTGAAGGCAATGAAGGATTTCAAAGGCTGCCGATAATTTTATCCATTTGAAAGAACACAAACGCTTAGCTTAGTTCACTAAACACAATTTCAAAATCTACGTCGAACACATTATTATTAGTAATACCCGTAATTGGTTCTAAATGACTTACAGTGGATATAGATATAGTCGCCGTCCTCAATGTTGAAACCTTCTTGAGGAGCTCCGCTATTCGCCGCTACTGTACCTACGGTCTCTATCCTTCTTGTTACTCCACAAGGATAGTCCTCCTTGCAGCCTTCATTACCCACACTGCCTTCATTATTTATTAAAAAAGCTAAATACCGCTATAATCACTATGGATTCTATGGTCGAGAATCATTCGGCTCTTTTAACAAAGACAGAGATTCAATGGTTGCTTGGCAATGTGCAGCCTTCTAGAGGTTATGAACGCAAAATTAGGTATTCAATAAATAGAAAAATTACAACATTGACAAAACTGGAATTACCGTTGCTTGCAAGGAGGGGATTCAATGTTACCATTCACTGTAACAGCGTTACCGCCCGTAGTAACGCGCCGCGGGGGGTCGGCGGCGGCCGCAGTAGGGTGTGGGGGTTGCTAATCCTGCCGGGGAAGTTCACTATATTCGAGAAGAAGATGGCGCGGGGAGTGGGACTTTCGTGCCGCCTTCCGGCAGCATTTCGAACCCACGTGTCCTTTCGGACATGGGATTAGCAATCCCACGCCCTACCAGGCTAGGCGACCCCCGCCCGCACCTAAAGCAGTTGCAACTCACATTATATTAATCATAACAAGCGCTCTGTTCTGCGATAGCGGGAACGCATTTGTAAAATTTACAGACTTTAAAAAGATTATATAATATTCATGATGCATCGGTACAACATCTTTGAACCTTAAGGAAGCAAATGAAGTCTTTCGCCGGGCAATAATCAAGGCTTACTTTGAACCCGAACTCCTGAGAATGGACTACCGCAAATCAAGTGTCAAGCACCCAAACATTTCTGATGCCGGCCTCACAATTGAAGATATCCTTCACGTTTACTTTGACGTTTACACTGGCAACGACTACCCTGACGGCGACGAGTGGTTCAGCGTTGAGTATTTGTTGCCATACAGCGTAAAGCTGCCAGACGGGCTGAAGGGGCCTGACTATTTCACCACCATATCGGTCTCAGAGGGCAAGCACTACTGGCGCCACCGTGAGCTGGTGCGGTTCAAGTACGGCAAGTCAAAAAAGCTGGCCGAGTCGCTCCAGTTCATCGACAAGAAATACAAGGAGCTGAGCAAGTCAATTCATGATTCTCCAATTGTTGACCAGCTCAAGTAATAATGATCATTATTTCGTTTTCCACTCATTGTTCTTGAAAAAGTAGTTTCTGTCGCTGCTTTTTGCAACTGATGGGCTCCACTTGTAGCTGGCCTCGTCGTACGAGAACCACACCTCTTCTGTGTTAGGCGGTACCGACTTGATTTGGAGCGGCACGACATCGACAAGGTATTCCAGCTTTTCTATGCCCATCTCAAACTGCCTGTCGCCCTTGTTGAGCAGCGGGAACACCACTGCGGGGCTGCCGGCGAACCTGATGAACGTCTTGACACCCTTTCTGCCGCGCCTGCGCTTGACGTCCTTTATCACGCCCTTTATCTTGAACCAGCTCTCCATCGTAAACGTCTGGAAGAATGATTCGTCAAACGGCACCGGAAAGCCGACCTCGATCATGCTAACAAACTGCGGGTCGTCCGGCTGCAGCTGCTTTTCTTCTACTTCAAAGGAACGATTGAGCGTGTCGTAAATGATCTCGATCTCCCAGGACGATACGCCATAGTGGTAGAATGTGGCAGCCGACTCCAATGTGCGTGTTCGGAGAAACTGAGTTGAGATGAAATAAAGTCTTTACTAGAAGATGCCGACGAAATTTAGCAGGTATATCAGCGAGAGCATCACGGCGGACCCGACCATATGCCTCCACGGGATTGGCGGAAGCCTTGGCGCGCTCAGCATTATCTGGTGATTGTCGATGACAGTTGTGATGTACTGGCGGAGCTTAGCGTTCCAGATCTGGTATTCTATCCTGTGCTTTTTTAGGATCGATTCAATCTCGTAAATGACGGGCGACCTTACCGAGCGGATGTGCTGTATGTATTTTCGCGAGATCTCGACTTCTGCCTGGATTGCGATGAACCCCTGCTGCATCTCTAGCAGCCTCACATGCATCTCCCAGGGCTTGGTCAGCCTCTTTGCAAAGCCATGGCCAATCTGGGTTGGCTTTTTGTTTTCAAGTTTCACGCGCTTGAAGCCTTCGGAGACGAGGGCGTTAATTATCTCGTCTCTCTTTATCTTGACCATGAGTGAGAGGTGGTCAAGCTCGATCTCTTCTTTGCGAATAAGGTCCTGCAAACCCTTGACGATGTTAACTGTCTTTGGATAGCTGGTAAGGAATTCGGACATCTAAGGTGTAGCTTTGTTCCATATGACGGCATATTAAAACCCTATGCAAAAATGATATGTACCATGACTCATTCTTTCTTTTTCTTCTTCTTCTTCTTGTCGTTGCTCACTAAGCTTCTTAGGTAAATGTCCTGCGCCGGCGCAACTGCCATGTCGCGCCACGAGAACTTTTTGTCAGACCATGTGACCTTGGCGCCCCTCACCACGGCTGCCGGCGTAGACTCGTCGCTCTCGCCCATCACCGCTACTCCCATCGTGGCAAGGCCGTCGGCAACTGCCTTGAACGTGACCCTGAGGACGTTGCCAAACAAATCGTGCTTACCTCGCTGATCCTCGACTGGCTCAAATCCCGCGCAGGCAATGGCCACACCCGTTGTGCCAATGCGGGTCGGCATGAGGCGGCTGTCGGCAATGACGATGCCGGCCCTGACACCAAGCTCGATAAGGAACTTCTGCCTCAGCTTCTCAGCTGTTCCAAAGGGGTTGCGAGGGTACAGGATGGCGCAGCCGGCAGGCACATTTGACTTGTCGATGCCTGCGTTTGGCGCTATCATGCCGTCCCTTATCGCAAGCAGGAATCCCGGCACTCCCCTGATGATGTAATCTGACTCTCTCAGCACAAGCTCGGCCATCTTGCCATCCATGTGGCACTTTGCAGCAAGCACCCGCGCCTTCTTGCTCACCCTCACTTTTTTGAGGTCTATGACCGAGCCTTCGCTCATTGACACGAACTTGCTTGATATCACTACAATGTCACCGTCCCCATACGAAAAGCCCTTGAGACTCTCAAAGAGGTCAAACCTGCCCTTCCTGACACTGACCGGTATTGCCAGAACCTCGACGACCAAATTGCTGCAGCATCCATAAAAGGGCGCTCACTTTTGTGCTTTCTGCCTCAGCGCCTACAAAGGTTTTAATCCGTCGCGAGGACAAAATCTCCCACGCGAGCGAATCCATTTTGACAACAGGGATGACAATCACTGAAAAGATACTGGCCCGGGCATCCAGCAAGGGCAAGCTTTCGCCCGGAGACGTGGCATTTGCCAAGGTAGACAGGGTAATGATGCACGACGTTTCCGGCCCCGGCGTAATCAAGGTGTTCAGCGAGTGGGAGAAGAAGGGGCTCAAACTAGATCGCATCTGGAACCCGGACAAGGTGTGGGTAACGGAGGATCACTTTGTGCCTGCAGCCGACAGGGTCTCAGCAGAGAACATCATCATGCTATCCAACTTTACCAGCAGGTACGGCATCAAGAAGCACTTCAAGTACGGCCTAGGGCAATACGGGATATGCCACACGCTCTCCCATGAGGAGGCGATGGTGCTCCCCGGCGAAGTCTATGTAGGAGGCGACTCGCACACCAATACGACGGGCGCAATGGGCGCCTTTGCTGCCGGCCTGGGCCACACCGACGTCGCGTATGTGCTCATGAACGGCCAGATCTGGTTCAAGGTGCCTGAAACAATGCTCTTCAAAATAGAGGGAGACAAGCCTGCTCACATCATGGCCAAGGACATCATCTTGAAGATAATTGGCGACATTGGGACTGACGGCGCCAACTATAACACGATGCAGTTTGCGGGCAGCGTGGTAAAGCGTCTGACGATGGAAGAGCGCCTGACGCTTACAAACATGACCACCGAGGCGGGCGCCAAGAATGGCATAATCGAGCCGGATGAAACAACATACGCTTACCTGCGCGAAAGGACTGATGCAAAGTACTCGCCAGCGTACGGCGACCCGGACGCCGACTACTCTGAAGTTTTCACGTATGAGATCGAAACGCTCGAGCCGACGGTGGCCAAGCCTTTTTCGCCCGGCAACATTTCTGCCGCGCGCGAGCTGGAGGGCACCGAGCTTGACAAGGCGTACATCGGCTCGTGCACAGGAGCAAAGCTGGAAGACCTGCGCGAGGCTGCCAGGATATTGAAGGGCAAGAAGGTCAAGATCAGGACAGAAGTGCTGCCGGCTGCGCAATCGATTTACATGAAAGCGCTAAACGAAGGATTGATCACCATTTTCATGGAAGCCGGCGCAATCGTCGGCCCGCCCACGTGCGGGGCATGCTGCGGCGCCCATATGGGAGTGCTTGGCAAGGGCGAGGTGTGCATCAGCACCACCAACAGGAACTTCCCTGGCAGGATGGGCCACGTGGAATCGCAGACGTATCTTGCGTCGCCAATAGTGGTGGCGGCGTCAGCGGTAACAGGCAAGATAACAGACCCGAGGGACGTGAGAAATTGAACAGGATGCTGAAAGGCACGGCCCACAAGTACAGTATGAAAAACATCGATACTGACGTCATAATTCCCGGCCCCTACCTGAAGATACATGACCACACGGAGCTGGCCAAGCACGCAATGGAAGGCATCGACCCAAAATTCCCCGAAAAGGTGTCGCAGGGCGACTTTCTCGTAACGGGCAACAACTTTGGCTGCGGCTCAAGCAGGGAGCACGCGCCAATCGCGCTATCGCAGACGGGCATTAAGGCAATCCTAGCGCCGTCGTTTGCAAGGATATTCTACAGAAACGCTGTGGACGGAGGCTACCTGCTCCCGATAGAAATCGACGAATCAACGGTCGAAAAGATATCTGACAGGGACGAGCTTGAAATCAACCTTGAGCAGAACAGGATAACCAACCTGACAAAGAAAGAGCAGTACCCGATGAAGCCGTTCCCGGAACTGATAGCAAAAATTGTCGAAGCAGGCGGGCTCATGAACTTCAAGCCCAGCTCGGCTTAATCGTTCTTTTCTACCCACTTGTGTCCTTCTTTCTTATATTC
>CAMLKF010000073.1 GCA_946480575.1 uncultured Nitrososphaera sp.
CTATCGAGTCGAGTATTTTGATGATGTTCTTCTTAGACTCCTTGTACGTAAGGACGACGATTGAAAGTGGCAGTTTGCGAGGCTTCAGCAGCTCTTCCTGCCTACGAAGGGCCAACGCTCTACAGTTCATCTAATGGGGTATAAAATTTTTAATTAACTATCTCTCGGTTGCCTCTAGCAGCTAGGCTATGTCATGCAGAGGCATATTGCGGCTCTACTTCCTCAACGGTGCCCTTAAAGAGGTATGCATATACTTGTACCTCGCCATTTCATACTTCGAAATTCTTGAAAGCGTCCCAATGATATTCCTTGATGTCATCTACGGGTTCGTCCTGTGGATATTGAGTCTGATACCCCTATACACAGACGCATTACCGGGCTGCACACCTGGAACCATCGGGCTGGCCCCCTGCTAACCATGTAAAGTTTGCGGGACACTTGGCCTAGAGCCTTTTGATCTAGGCGCGCTGTTTCTCTAAATAACAATGTCTGAAGTGCCCTGCGGAGTTATCGAAAACTGCGCCGGGCTTTTGCCGGGCGGCTGCACAAGTAGGGCCCTAAATACAGATTTTGCTGCGTCGACTATCTCCAGCTTGAGCTTCGTGTGAGAATAGATGGAGACAGAACTCCCCAAATACTCGCGCTGCTGTGAAGGCACAAATGCCTGGGCCACATTTCTGCCGGCCTGATCAACCACCGTTATGGGCGCAGCCCTGACCGTGTTTGTCATCACGACCGCGCAGCCGGCATTTATTGCAAGGAGAGCAAGCTCGTGCAGGTGCTTCATCACCGCGAGGTGCCGCGCCGGCCCTGAATACTCTGCCGAAAAGAGCGACGTCAGGGTGTCGACGACTATTAGCTGGGGATCAACGTCCAGAACTTTTCTAATAGCCTCTGCCTGATCTAGCGTTGTTAGCGCCCTGACAAACGTTATCTTCTCCAACGTGTTCTGTGAGCCAGATATCTCGACTATCCGCTCAGGCCGGAAGGTACCTGCCGTGTCGATAAACGCCGCCCTGCCGCCTGCTCTGACGCAGTTGGCGCAGAGCGTAAAGCACAGCTGCGACTTGCCTGAGCCGCTTTCGCCGTAAATATCGGTTACCATGCCTGCGCGTACGCCTCCTCCAAGGAGCGAGTCTATCGCCTGTGATCCTGTAGAGATCATGCCAACAGCACTGTGTAAACAAAACCTGCTTATGAATCTGCACAAAGGAACCTTTTTATTCGAGCCACGATTTTTTCATTGCGAAGTGATTAACTAGATTGTCATCATCTTCGCCGTCATCGCAACAGCAGCCAAAACGTCCTTTGACAACACTGCAGCGGGCGATTAACAGAAAGGTTGCGGTGAGATTAAAAAGCGAAATTGAATACAAGGGCAGGATGAACAACGTCGATTCGTACATGAACCTGATACTTACAGACGCTGAGGAGTTCGACGGTTCTGACGTACTTGCAAACTATGGCAAGGTAGTGATCAGGGGCAACAACGTGCTTTTCATAAGGCTAGAAAAAGAATTCTAGTTATGATTGCATTACTGGTGTAAGTTGGCAAATGGTAAAACGATCGCTGTTCACGTCTGAAAGCGTTACCGAGGGGCACCCTGACAAGGTATGCGACCAGATATCCGACTCGATACTGGACGATTTTTTGCGGCAAGACTCTGACTCAAGGGTCGCGGTGGAATCCATGACCACCACCGGCATCGTGTTTGTCGCCGGCGAAGTTACTTCAAAAGGCAGGGTGCACGTCCAGAAAATTGTCCGCGAGACCATCAGGGAAATAGGCTACGACAAGCCCGATTATGGTTTTGACTGCGATTCCTGCTCTGTGCTTGCGTCACTACACGAGCAGAGCCCGGACATTTCGATGGGCGTCACGGCGTCAGGCAGCAAGGAGCAGGGAGCTGGCGACCAAGGGTTGATGTTCGGCTATGCGACGAACGAGACGCCTGAACTAATGCCACTCCCAATAACGATGGCGCACCAGCTGTCAATGAAGCTGGCGCAGGTGCGCAAGAAAAAGGAGCTGAGCTGGGTCAGGCCGGATGGCAAGTCGCAGGTGTCAGTCATCTATGAAGACGGCATTCCAAAGCGTATTGATACTGTAGTTGTCTCGACGCAGCACTCGCCGGACATCAGCATGAGCCAATTGCGCGAAGAAGTTATAAACAAGGTAATCAAGCCGGTATGCAGCAGCTGGATAGATGGAAGGACAAAATTCCTCGTCAATCCTACAGGGAGGTTCGTAATAGGCGGGCCGCCGGGCGACACCGGGCTGACCGGCAGAAAGATCATTGCAGACACTTATGGCGGGATGGGGAGGCACGGCGGCGGCGCGTTCTCGGGCAAAGACCCCTCCAAGGTTGACAGGTCCGCCTGCTACATGGCAAGGTATGTCGCCAAGAACGTGGTCGCTGCGGGACTTGCAGACAAGTGTGAGGTTCAGGTGGCCTACGCAATCGGACTCGCCGAGCCGGTGTCAATCATGGTACACACCTTTGGGACTGGCAAGGCTTCAGAGGAAGAGATAGAGGCCAAGGTGAGGAAGACCTTTGACATGAGACCAGCCGGGATAATAAAGATGCTTGATCTAAAGAAGCCAGTATACCGCAAGACGGCCGCCTACGGCCACTTTGGCAGGAACGAGCCAGGCTTTACATGGGAAAAGACTGACAAAGCCTTGTTTTTGAGCTAATATTAAAATTAACATTGCATGCTAGCAGGCTAACATCTTTTCTCGTCGTCATGGGCTAATGCATATGCAAAACAGAGGTTATTAGCTTTTTTTGGAATGTGAAGCGAAACATACTACTACTGCTGCTATTATTTTTGATATCAATGTCTCGACTAAGCGGTGACCTATCGCTGTGCGTGAAGCCGCTTTGAAGTGAGTCGCCTGATTGCTCTGCCGCTCCAGCCCAGCTTTACAAATGTAAAGTGCACTCTTTATTTAAGAACAGCCCTATAGTTGCTGCTGCATATATGTTCAAAGACCCGGTTTGTAACATGATGGTGGATGAAAAGAAGGCCAAGTTCCTCTCTGAATCCAATGGAAGAAAAGTATACCTGTGCTCGGCAGCCTGCAAGAGCCAGTTCGATGCAAATCCAAGCAAGTATGGCTATTGATAACAGGCTCGCACACAGATAAGAATAGACAGATAGAGTCTCACAAGGTTTTTATTGCTCCCAAAAACCTTTTCTCTTTTTATTCTATAATCAGTTAAGCGATGCTGCGGCTATAATATGCTTCAAACACAAAAGGAAAGATTCAAAGTAGTTGGGATGTATTGCGCTACTTGTAAGCCCATAGTTGAAAACCAATTGAGAGGCGAGCATGCGATCAAAAAGATAGACATTGACTTTATGACAGATTCTGTTATAGTGGAGTATGACTCTGAGCTGATTACAAAAGAGGAAATAAAAGAAAAGTTGGAAAACTCGGGCTACAAGTTTGTCCGGCTTGCCGCTAGGTAGCCTCTGCGTATGCTGCTTTTAGCTCTTTTTCTGTGTATATCTGTTCATTTTCTGGTTTGGATGGGGCAAACTTTGGTCTATACCTGCCAAGCAGTATCGAGTTTCCCACTACTGTTAGTGAGCTTAGAGCCATTGCTGCGCCAGCAAGTATTGGAAGCCATCCAAACACACTCAAGCCAAGGAAAGGAACCAGAGCGCCTCCTGCTATAGGTATAAGGCCGGTATTGTATGCAAATGCCCAGAACAGGTTCTGCTTAATCTTTGACACAGTCTTTTTGCCTAGTTCCAGCGCAGTCACCACATCTCTTACGTCGCCTTTTATCAATATGATTCCACCTGTTTCTTTGGCCACATCGGTTCCGGAGCCTATGGCTATGCCAAGGTCCGCTCTTGCCAATGCTGGCGCGTCGTTTATTCCGTCGCCCACCATTGCAACGACTACTACTTTATCTTCTTCCTCCTTTTCCTTCTTGAGCTTTGCAATCACTTCTTCCTTTTCCCGCGGAAGAACCTGTGCGATTACCCTCTTGATGCCAAGCTTTGAAGCGATAGCCTTAGCGGTCCTTTTGTTATCTCCTGTCAGCATAATGACTTCGATGCCCATTCTGTGCTGCAGTAAATCGATTGCTTCCTTAGCACCTTCCTTTACAGTATCTGCCATCGCGATTATTCCAGAAAGCCTGCCATCGATTGACACAAGCGTGGCTGTCTTGCCTTGGTGTTCCATTTGCCCTAGCGTTGAATCAACTTCTGCGTTGACTGTGATGCTGTTCTCATGCATCAATTTCCTGTTTCCAATTAGTATTGTGTGTGAGCCATAGGTTGCTCGGAGTCCGTGACCAGATACGGCTTCAAAAGATTCTGGGTTTGAGACTGGCAGAGCTCGCTCTCTTGCCTTTCTGACTACCGCCTGTCCTAGCGGGTGTTCAGAGCCCGATTCTGCGATTGCTGCCAGCCTCAGGAGTTCACCTTCACCGATGCCAGACACATCTACCACGTCTGTGACAGACGGCTTGCCGTCTGTAAGAGTGCCAGTCTTGTCAAATACTACTGTGTTTACCTTCCTTGCAATTTCCAAATAGTCGCCGCTTTTGAATAGGATTCCGTTCTCTGCGCCCTTGCCGGCCCCCATCATAAGCGCTGCAGGAGTTGCGATGCCAAGGGCACAAGGGCAGGCAATAATTATCACTGATACAAACGCCAGTAGAGAATATGTCAGTCCTGCTTCACCTGCAAAATACCAGCCAAGCCCCACACTAACCGCTACCGCAATTACTGCAGGCACAAAATACTTTGCAACTTGATCAACCATCTTTTGCATCGGAGCCTTGCCTATCCTTGCATTTTCTACAAGCGTAATTATCTGTGACAGCACCGTATCCTGCCCTACCTTGGTGGCTCTGACCTTGACAAGACCGCTTTGGTTGATCGTAGCACTGATAACTTCATTCCCACTTGACTTGTCTACTGGGATGCTCTCGCCCGTGATTGCAGACTCGTCCACTGAAGATGCTCCTTCAATTACAACGCCATCGACAGGCACACGCTCGCCCGGTCTTATGATTAGCAGGTCGCCTTCCTGAACCTGCTCTACTGGGATTTCTTCCTCCTTGCCATCCCTTATTACTTTAGCTATTCTGGGTTGAAGGTCTACCAGCTTCCTTACTGCGCTTGACGCCTTTTCCTTTGTCCTTGTTTCTAGCAGCCTGCCAACGAGAATCAACGTAATTATGATCGCCGCTGTCTCAAAATATACGGCTGTAAAGGGAAAGTAGCCCGGTGCAATGGCGACCGCTGCGCTATAGACATATGCTGCAGTAGTCCCTATCGCGATTAGCGTATCCATGTTGGATGCTTTGGCCTTTATTCCATCCCACATACCCTTATAGAAGCGCCAGCCTATCCAGAACTGGATTGGCGTTGCCACCGCTAGCATCACATAGTTGCTTACTCCCATTGGGAGTGGGATAAAGTCATGAAGCTGGGTCGGGAACATATGCGGAAGCGTTAGTATCACAATTGGAATTGTAAGGGCAATGCTTATTGCAACATGCCTCTTTAGCTTTTGCAGTTCTCTTTCAGGCTCAGTAAATTCATTTAGGCATTGAGTGCTGCAAAAGTAGTATTTTCTTCCATCGACTGTATGCTGGATGGAATCTGGCTTTTCCTCAACAAACATGCCACATATCGGATCTGTTGCCATAGTATACACAAGTCACTTTAAGGTATATTATATCAGACGTTTACAATTGTAAAATCGCATCTATGGGTGAAATCCACTATATAGTATTATATCCTTCGAGGAAAAGCGCTCTGGGGGAGGGACCCGAAGCCCTTACCGTTGGTCTAGGGCTTGTGTATCCCGTAACAGTGGTATGATGGCACTGGAAGCTTTAAAATTTTCTTAACGCTTGGAACTCCAATCCAATCCTTTGCTATTAACTCCGCCTGCTGTTCTAGCACTGTGCAAGTCGCCTTTTCGTGTTTGTCAGATGGATAGCGGCGTATGCTTTTTTAGAATCTTGCGGACATTAATCCTGAACCTTGCCCTGACGCTTTCTCTTTCAGTCCAGTCCAGTCCGTCAATTGGCACGTTCCTTCCTTATGGTTTTCACACGTTCCAAAGCAAGCAATTAATTGCTTGAGTGCTTCATCACCCAAGACTTTAGCTGCAGTGCCATTGACCTCAACGGGTTCATGCAATGCAAAAATTCTTCTTCCGACATTTTCATCTTCTTGCCGCGCTTGCTGGCTTCCTGCATGTCCTTCGCTAGCTGGATTAACTGATTGAATACCCGCGCCGCTTCAACTATCCTGTTTTGATATTTGCGGATGCGTTTTCATTGAGCATGTCGGAAAACTGCCGAGACTGCGCCAAGTTGTTGTTCTTTAGGCGAAGCCGCAGTTGAAGTTATGGTATAGGAGGTAGTAGAGAACCAGACGGCTGGAGTAGTGGAAAAAGAAGCAGCAACAGCAGGTGTAATCGCTGGAGAAATAGTAGAGCAGACTATGGACACTAAAGGTGACTCAGAAGCGAAGCAGTCAGAACTTCAGGATGCTGTAGACAAAGCGACACAAGTCAATGAGGAGGGTCTTAATGAGACTGTGGTAGAGAAAAGATGTAGTAGTGAGCACCTTGGAGCCAGAAGAAGCTGTAACTGCAGTAGTAGAGGATGGAACAGTCAACGGTACCGAGAAGACCCTAGAAGTTGTAGAAGAAGTGCAGCAGGAACAGCAACGACGGGAACCAGAACAAGGTGATGCTGGTGATGCGCCAGCTCTATCACTTGAAGAAAAGGGTCCACAATATGAGGTCAGAGTAACTGACCCCTCAAGAGAATGTAGAAGTAGGCACTTCTCTCTCGATCAAGCCGGTGACGATGACAACAACGCTACAGATACTAGCAGCAGCGGCAGCAGCAGTAGTAACAATACAGAGACAGGAGGAGCGGACTAATTTAGCGAAGCCGGATGCATAATTTTCTTTCTCTGTTCTCACTCCCCTTTCCTTTTATTCTTGTTAGTTCACCTTCAATATCGGAATGGATAATGACAAAATCAGCTACAGGAGGAGAAGAAGAACTCCCCTCATTGCTCTACTAGGCGCAGTTCTTATCATTTTGGCTGTGACGCCTACAGCAGCGCTTGCAACAAAACAAGAAATCGAGGACACCATCGACTTTACAGATGAGTTCCTCGACGACGACATGCAGGAGATTGGACCTTTAAGATTCACGCCGAGGTGGTCTGAGGTAGAATCTGTAGCCCCGAAGAGGATAGGTGTATTTTTTGCAGACTGCCGCCCCGGCGAATTTCCAATGTCGGGTCAACAGATACTGCAGTCCAGCCAGCTGCGTGTGATTGAAAGTTATGCTGTGGCAATGCCTGACGACTTTATGAGCTGGGTCTTTGCCATCAAGAATAATGATGACGACAAAAGGAAGTTCTTGGCTGTAGGCGCAATATGCGCCGGTGAATCAGGTGTGGAACCAAGAGAGCCAGTCGTCAGCTCGCAAGAGGTGAACAACATCATCAACAACATAGTCGTAATCGAAGAAGAAGGTGACGTTGTGCAGAACATCGATATTGACATCGACATGAAGGTGAACCAAGCAGTGGAAATAAGGCAAACAGTAAACCAGATCGCGGTGCAGGTCAACAACAACGGGGGCAATGCGCAACTGGTAGTCAACCAGATAGCACAGCTGGCGACAGGTGATGATATAGAGCAGAAGGCGAAAGTGCAGCAGTTCTTGGAGCAGGCCGACCCGGAGAGTCCACAGTTTGAGGAAACGGTGCAGAGCTTGACACGCCAGAGCCAACAACTGCAACAGCAGGGGCCAAACGCGACAGGCACAAACGCGACTTTGGTTCTGCCAGAGCCTGAGCCTGGGGTAATGACAAACGAGACTTCAACAGAAGACTTCGGCGACAACGCCACTGAGCTACAACAGCAGCCAATGCAACCGGGACTGAACGCGACAGACGTAGACAACGCAACTACAGCCGGCGAAGACGACAACGCAACTACAGCCGGCGAAGACGACAACGCAACTACAGCCGGCGAAGACG
>CAMLKF010000074.1 GCA_946480575.1 uncultured Nitrososphaera sp.
ATATCACAGAGGAGAGTAAAAGACGGTTTTTATTGTCATAACCTGTGCTTTTTCTTCTTCAAGTTTTCCAAGGGGTATCTTGTCTTTCCTTCCAAGAATTATTGTACAACGCAGAGTATCTAATGAGTTCAAGGGTAAAGTCTGGAAACTTGTCAAGGTGTGACAATATCTCATCCTTTGTATCGCGCCCAATCTGTTGAACAATGCTGTCATCGCCCAAATACTGTTGCAATAATTCTATCCGTTTCTCTACGTCTATTTCATCCAAGCTTGCGGCTACAACAGTGCCAAGCAATGAAAGGCGGAAGCAAGGTACGCCGTCCATCTGAAAAACCCTTGGTCCCCTCGTAGCTGGCAAAAAACCATCCACTTCTACAATACCTGATGGAACAAGATTGTCGTTTAACTCCTTATATACGTGGGTGTAGGCATTTCAGAGAGAGATCTTGAATTTCTTTGCAAGTTCCTTTGCCAATGCGCCCTTTGTCATGCTGGATAGCTGCTGCTGCACCAGGCAAACCAAGATGTACCTCTAATGCGTTCCCCTAAGAGAAATTCCGGAGGCTTGACTCTTGGGGAATATACAGATTTTCATGTTCGGCGACATTGTCAGCATTAAATGTCATCGATCAATATCTCTTCCTCTCTCTCTCTCACACACACAAGGAGAAAAAGGCTCAGGTTACGTACGCCCTTTCTCCATGCTGCGCCAAGTCGAGTCCGATTTCCTCTTCCTTTGGAGTGACCCTTATTCCGCCGGGCCATACCATATCCATCACCTTGATAATGGCTGCAGTTATGCCTAGTGACCATGCTATGGCTGCAAATGCGCCTACCGCGTTTTCATACAGCTGTGCAGGGTTGCCGAATGCTAAGCCGTTGTCACCCCACGGAGTGAACCTCTGTTCAGCAAATATTCCTGTCAGGAGCGCGCCTATCAAACCTCCAATGCCATGTACTGCCCATGTGTCAAGTGCGTCGTCCCACTTGCGACGGGTCTTGAACACAACTGCAAAATAGCAGCCTAATCCGGCCGCGATTCCAATGATGATTGCAGACATTGGAGATACGAATCCAGATGCCGGCGTGATGGCCACAAGTCCTGCAACTGCGCCAGAGGCTGCGCCGACCGTCGAAGGTCTTCCAGTGTGCGCCCACGATACCAGCGCCCATGTTACTACCGCCATGCCTGTTGCAACTTGGGTAGCAACGAATGCGCTCGTGGCGTTTGTGGCCGCTGCAGCTGCAGAGCCTGCGTTGAAGCCGAACCAGCCAAACCACAGTAGCGCTGCACCGAGCACGACTAGCGATATGTTGTGAGATTCCATCGGGACCTTGCCGTATCCCAGCCTGCGCCCAAGCATCAGAGCTATTACCAGTCCTGACCAGCCAGACGTAATGTGTATGACTGTCCCGCCTGCAAAGTCAAGCGCGCCAAGGCATCCGCCCCATCCAAAGCCACAATAGCCCGGTGTCATTCCATAGTTGTCAGCCGCTGTAATCTGCCATGTCCAGTGTGCTGCAAAGTCGTAGACGAATGTAGCCCAAATTACGATGAAGATTATGAATGCGCTGAACTTCATCCTCTCTGCCACAGAAGCTACAATCAGCGCAGGTGTGATGATGGCGAACATCATCTGAAATATCATGTATGTTTGATGCGGGATAGTATATCCTGTTATACCTCCATAAGCGTTAGAGGGAACATCGTGTAACACGTTCTGCAATCCTACCCAATCCAGTGTCCCTATGAACCCGTATCCGCCTGCATCAGGTCCAAAGGCAAGACTGTAGCCCCAAAGCACCCATTGTACTGCAATTACACCAGTTGTGATGAAAACCATGTGTATGGTGTTGACAGCATTCTTTTGTCTCGCTAGACCGCCATAGAACATAGCCAAACCTGCAGGGGTCATGACCAGCACCAGAGCAGAAGCGGTCAGCATCCATGCGTTGTCTCCAGGAATTATTTCACAGGGCACAAGCTGGTCTGTTGGATTTCCTTCCTCGTCTGTTGCAAGTACAAAGCTTCCATCTTCGTTTGTCTGGAAGCAGTGATACTTTACCGCAGGATCGCTTTCCGTGTATGCAAAAGCGCCTTGAACTAAACCCAAGAAGAGTAATGCTATAGTCACGGCGACCAGCATTACGATACCCTTTGATCTTATGGTGTCCATAATTACAAAAGCGCAATTGACAGCGATATAAAAAATCATGTAACTTTGTATTTTATTGCAAGTTATCTACCATTGCAGCCAGACTAGAGATAATAACTAAATTAAAAATATAATAAAATAACATCGACTATAATTATATTTGATACTCTTTATTTTTAGCTTTGCAGATCGCGAAATATTTTGCCTCTTGAGCTATTCCCGTCCAAATCTCCCAAAGAAATTAAAAGATTCATAAAAACTTCTCAGGTTGGTTAAACATTAATGCATCGTTGACAAAAAACTTTGTTGGAGCCAGCAAAGCGGGTGCGACCTATACAAATCAACGAGCGCTATCGAAAAGGCGAGCTATCAACCAGAGCGATAAAACAGAGATTGATTATAAAGGTACTCGCAATGGCTCCCGACCAGACACGAAATGCTATTGCTAGGCAGCTAGTGAGAGAACTTGGGTTGTCTGCGTCAAGTGCTTATCATTATGTCTTCAAGGAGCTGGGTGAATGTTTGATTCCTGGTGGCATAGTGGAGCAAGCTGCTTATGTTAAAACAGGCATGGGTCCTAGAATTCTTCAAAAAACTGGTATTCCAGCTTTTCGTCTGTCAGAGATTGGCACCATAATAGCTGCATCTTTAGACGAAATAGAATTTTCCAAAAGGAGCAGAATTGTAGAAAATTATCTGATATCAAAGGCTACATCAGATTCAAGATCGTTTGCGGTGTACGAAGAGGCACTGTCAAGATTTCGAAAGAATCCTCAGTTTGGCTTTGAGATGTTGAAGCAAGGGGTTTCTGAATTTCTGCAAGGAAAGCTTGACCAGCCGATCGCCCTGTTGCTAAAAACTATTTGAACGAACAATTCATTGCAGGTCCGTCGTAAGTAAAAAGCGTTCGTTAAACAGTGTGTTTTTTTGCGTGGGACTTTTTTAATAATTATTTAGTTATTGCAAGATAGCTAACTCTGCAGCTACAGGTTGCCAGCTCATGTTTTTAGCTTTTCCTGAATAGCCACGCCCTGACGATTTTTGTTTGTTGTAATTAATTGCCTTTAACAGAAATGGTTAAATCACTTTTTCCCCTCTTTGTTATATGAACAAGGTTTATTCTGAAAACAGGCCGTGGGGCAGATTTGAAAAGTTCCATGAAAACAAGCCCTGCACTGTCAAATTGATTTACATCAATGCGAATTCCCGGCTCAGCCTCCAGTACCATAACAAGCGATCCGAGTTCTGGAAGGTGGTCAAGGGCACTGCGATTGTGGAGCTGGACGGCAAAGTCGTTATCCTCACAGAGGGTGAGACCATCGCTATTCCAAGGAGGGCAAAGCACCGCGTCGGCGCGCTCGACAGTGATTGTGTGATCCTTGAAATCGCGTACGGCAAGTTTGACGAAAACGACATCGTGCGCATCGAGGACGACTACCAGAGGGCCGAGATGCCGGCCGCCAAGGCCAAGGCAGCAGCCTCAAGTTGATATAGAGGCGTTGGCAGGCATATATACAAGTCCGCCTTGGTAGAGCTGAAAAAAATACTAAAGGGCAAAAAAAGCGAAGGTATGTCTCTGTCTACTTGGCGAAGAAGAGCATAACGATAACGTCTGCTGAAAATGGCGTGTGCCGGTGCTGCAGGTAACAAACGAGTACGGCAATTCTGTCACGTACGAGATTTCAGACAGCTACCGCTTCGACAACCTTCTCTTAAATCTATGGCAGTTTGTCAGGGACAGTCAGCATTAAGCCTATATAGGAAAGTGAAATAGCGGCAATAGACAGTGCAGCTTGTAGACACCTTCAAGGCAAGTCTGGACCCATCTCTCTTTAGGCTCTATCGAAGATATCTTTATTCGCGCAGCAAGGCAACAGACGAGCTTGCGCAGGCAGAAGTGGTGCACGAAAAGGCAAAGGAGCGTCTGCAAAAGATGGCTGACAAGTTCCGGCAGAATGCGTATTATTTTGACCCCGGCGACCAGCTGGCTGTAGAGATTGAAGGTTTCAAATTGAAAAGCCCGGTTGGAATTGCAGCCGGCTTTGACAAGAACTGCGACGTGCTCGGACCGACATCATACGTCTTTGGCTTTTTGAACCCGGGGAGCGTGCTAAAGAACCCCCGCCCAGGCAACCCGCAGCGCCCCAAAAGCGAAGGCACCGTGCGTATTGTAGTGGACAACGAGCGCGAAGCGATAATCAACGCGCAAGGGTACCCGCACAAAGGGCTCGACTATGTGGTCAGCAACCTCAAAAAGTTCAGCGAGAGCCCGAAAGGCGGCGCAAAAATCCTGCTGAACTTTTCAGGCATTACCGACATGTATACCGAAGACGCGGTGCTAGACGCGTGTAAAGAGATCATTACCAAAACCGCGCCATACGTCGACTTTGGATTTGAAGAGAACCGGACATCGCCAAATACCGACTTTAACAAGGTGCTCCAGACGCCTGAGTTCACCAAAAAGATGATCGACCTGATGAACACCCATGTACCCGGCAAGGTCAAGGCATCGAAAATATCGCCGTATGGCCGGCTGTCGCAATCTGACAAAGAAAGGCAGGGCAAGTTGAAAATGATAAAGGTGTTTTACGAAAACGGCGGGCAGGCAATCGTCCTTGGCAACACGAGGCCGGTCGACACAAAGTCAGGCAGCAGGCTCACCAGGAATTTTGCAAGAGGCGTCGCCGGCGAGAGCGGCAGGCCGCTATTGCCATACATGCTCAAGCTGGTGGAAGACGTGCACAGGGCGTTCCCGGATTTGACGATAATCGCATGCGGAGGCATCTTTTCTGGCGAAGACGCATGGAAGGCGTATGAAAAAGGCGCGACTCTAATTTCGCTATACACTGCACTGACGTTCTATGGGTTTGGAGTAGTAAGGGACATCCACAATGTCCTGAAAAAGAAACTGGGTGATCAAACTCTGCAGGCTTTTATAGAAAAGCGCGATGCTCTCACCCATTGAAATCTCCTAACAGAAACCTTTGCAAGATATTGGAAACCTTTTAATGCACCTGTAGTCATTTTCCCTTAAACAGGGGTTTAGCAGATTGAGAAGGTATCCTAAGGTCGTTCTTACCGCAGACCGCACGTTAATGTCACCCTACAGGGGAATTTCACTAGCATCGTTTTTCGGGTGCGCGCCGGCCCTCGATTTCAACAGGGACCATAACTCATTCTTGTACCACGTTTTGCGCAATCAGGTTACTCCAAGGGTACTTTTTGACTTTATCTGCAACCCCATAGAGCATACAAACGGCTATGCCAGTTACGCTCCTTATGGTCTGAGGAAGGTTGAAGCGGCCCTTATCCGCGACGGCTACAGGCGGGAAGACGTTGTAGTGGCCCACCCGGATCACGTTGAGAAATTCATTGGTCCAGAGACAGAGGCTATTGGCACCTACGAAATGGACCCGCTTGGCATGGGCCCTGTCACCATGACGTTCACCTACGGACGCAAGCACATGTCATATGATGAGTTTTACAATCGCGACCTACACCTTAGAATAAACGCCGCCAAGGCAAGGACAGGCAGCAAGGCCAAGGTTATCGCCGGCGCTTCAGGCACGTGGCAGTACAACTATGATCCTGCTAAGATAGAGGAATACGGCCTCTACGGCATCGTCGAAGGCGAGCTTGGCGGCATCGGCCCCGAGATCGATGGCGCGGCCGGCCCATTCTTTGATGCCCTCATCGCCGGCGAGTTTGACATGGCCAACCCGTTTAAGAAGAGCCAGTTCAAGGTAGAGATCAAGGAATTTGTGAGAAACGACAAGACCCTGCATGGCAGGTTCATCCACTCCTGGAATGAGCCCTCGATTGACGAGATTCCAAACATCGTCAACCCGAGCATGCACGGCATGGTAGAAGTCATGCGCGGCTGCGGGCGCGGTTGCAAGTTCTGCGACGTGACGCTGAGGCCGCTGCGCTACTACCCTGTCGAGAAGGTGCAGAAGGAAATTGAAGTTAACATAAAGTACGGCGGGTTAAAGAACGCCTGGATCCACAGCGACGACATTTTCGTTTACGGCCTCAACCCGAGGACTACCAAGAACATGCAGCCAAACAGGGAGGCAATTGAGGAGTTGTTCAAGGGCATCATGGCTACAGGCATCGAGCACACCAACCCGACGCATGGGACGCTTGCCGGCGCAATAGCTGACGAGAGACTCATACCGAACGTATCCAAGATAATCAAGTCCGGCCCCGATAACCACATCGGCATCCAATGCGGCTTTGAGACTGGAAGCATCAGGCTCATTGGCAAGTACGCTGACCGCAAATTATCGCCGTACAGGCCGGAAGAGTGGCACTGGGTCGTCAAGAACAGCATCAAGATCCTCAACGAGAACTACTGGGTACCAGCATTTACGCTTATTATGGGCCTTAACAATGATGAGACGCCCGAGGACAGCTGGGAGACAATCAGGCTCATCCACGAGATAGAGACAGAGCAGCCTGACTCTAAATTCACGACGACGCCGCTCACCTTCGTGCCAATAGGCTTACTTGAGAAATCGGACTTTTATGATATTGGCAACACTATGGACCCGGCAAAGCTCGGCGTCATGTACAAGACGTGGCAGCACAACTTCAAATACGGCATCCAGAAGTTCATGAGCAAAGTAGGGCGCGACAACCCAATAAAGAACTGGTTCTTTGCACAGATGGCATCAACCCTCGGAGGAGTGCCGCTCTCTGCGATGGAAAAGTTTGCAAGGAGAAAGGGTTCTGAGCACGAGCGCGTGATAGAAAAGATAAAGGCGAACTACTGGTAACAATAATTTTCAAAAACAGATGCAAATGCGCTTGAGATGGTGTGGATACTCTCTACTTTTTCAGGACGGGCACAGGCGATCATGTGCTCAAGCTGCTGAGGAAACAATATAGCGCAACTGCCGCAGCTCTTCCCTGTTAAATGCTACCTTAGCATGCCTATATATGCTGCCCTCAAGTGCCACTGGCATCGATCCAGCATTTGCACAGGCATCAAAGCTCTGCTGAGCTGTGACATATATGTATATGAACAATCAGGCAAAATATAGACCATAACTATAGGTCAACAGCGTCCCAATTCTTGGTTCCTTGGATAAAAAGTAGTAGTAGTAGTAAAGTCGTCTCACTGCTAGGTCGAACATGCTGCAGTCTATTTAACCTCTGGACTGAATCTTGTAGCAGATCCTTGTTTCGCAACCAATATAGAGTTAGGCTAGCCTAATTAGGCGACACTAACTATGAAGACAGACAAAACTCACAGAAATCATCCGCATCTTTCCTTAACAAGAACTGCGGTGGCACTCTCGTTCGCCGCTGTCGCATTGTTGACGACACCACTACCACTACTATTTCCATCGGCATTTGGAATAGAAGACAACAACAAGAACAAGAA
>CAMLKF010000075.1 GCA_946480575.1 uncultured Nitrososphaera sp.
CGTATACAGCTAATAAACGAATTGGTACAACCCCAGAACAAAAAAAGAGAAGAGAAGAGGGGCTCCGGCCGCCTACTGCTCGTCCTTGCGCCTGAACTTCCTCACTCCAAGGAACGCAACGATAACTGAGAATTCGCTGGTGTTTCTAATACCGGGATATTCATGCATCAGGACTAATCGATGCGATATTTTGGCTAGGTCTTGGGATAATATTGCCAGCAGCAGGCTATGCAGTTTCTCATATCCAGCCATGTGTACTGGGCAATGAAGAAGCGCGAACAGAAAAAAGGGATGCAAGCGCATCACCACTAACTTCTTCCCTTCCCCCAATTCTATGTCCTTAATTTCAGCGCGGTGCGCATGTTGCGCTTGAGGTCGATTGCGCTCTTGCTGTAAGCCAGCGCACTTAGCGCTATCCCGGCCGCTATTGCCGGCCCTGCCAAGTCTGCAAGCGAAAATGGAAGCTGTGGCACCTGGCTGGTGTTACCACTACTGCCGCCCTGCTGGCTGCCATCAACAACGGGCTCCTGCGGCGCTACTGGCTTGGCCGTTATCGTGATGCTGCCAAGGCTTGCACCGCGCTGCGCTGCAAACCATATTCTCCCTCTATCGTCTGACGTTATCCACTGTATGAACGACCCTGTTATCGGGACCTTGGCCTCGGCGCCCGCGCCGGTCCTCGGGTCAATCACTGCGACGCTGTCTATCTCGTGCTGGGCGTACCAAAGGTTGCCGTAGCTGTCCATAGCCATGCCAAAGGGCAGCCCACCCTCGTTGACTGAAGGGTACCCGCGGAAGATGCCCAGCATTGGGTTGAACGCCGTGATGGTATGGCCGCCGTGCTCTGAGATGTAGATGGTTGAGCTCTTAGGGTCTGGGAATACTGCCGTGGGCTCGTCAAGCGCGCTGCGCTCGCTTGGCGGCGCGTACTCGGTTATCCTGCCGGTGGCCGGGTCTACCTTGCCTATCCTACCGGCTGCTTCTGCAAACCAGACGTTGCCCTGCCTGTCCACCGAAATGCCAACGGGCGTCGACCCGGTAGTTGGGATATCGTACGCCGTGAACCGCTCGCCTGCAACGTCGAACTTGACTATCTTGTTCGCCTGCACCACCGGAATCCACAAGATGCCGAAGTCGGTGACCTTGACCTGCCCGGTCTCGGTGATCAGCAGGTTGCCGCTGCCGTCCATCGCAATTCCTGACGGCACACCGATCTCTGGTATCGTGAACCTGCGAGTCGTGTTGCTTGCCGGGTCGTAATGGCCGAGGACTCCGTTGGGGCTTGCCGCGATAGGGTCAATGTACCATAGGCTTCCGCCCGGAGCAAGCACCATCTGCGTTATCAGGCCGGCGCCTTCTATCCTATGCATCGTGTAATTGCCCGTTTCAATGTCAAGCTGCCAGATCCTGCCGCTCCTTGGCAGCGAGTCGCCTACCCATATCGACTGCCTTTCAGCGTCAAACACCGGATAGAGTGGCAGGCTGTTCTCAGGCGTCTTGTATTCCTTTATCGCAAATTCCAGGTTCGAGACAAGCGGCTTGACGTTCAGGTCTAGCGACGCAAGCATGTTGCTTCCCTGCGATCTGACGCCCTCTATCTCGACGCTCCAGACGCCCGGAAGGCTGAACGCCGCGTCTGCGACAAACACGTTTTCTGACTGCTTTTTCGTCTCGACCGTTATTGGGCCTATCCCCCTTTCAAGCTGGGTCATCTTGATGGTAGCCGATTCGATGCCGGTGGCGTTGCTGCCGTCGTCCTGCCCAAAGAATGACACTTTAAAGTTGTTCTGGCCGACTGCAAATGGGCTTATCGCCAGCTGGACGCGGCCCTCCCCTGTGTAGGCTGTCCGCACTAGGTCGGTATTGATTTCTTCCGCAATGGCTTGCTGGTCGGCTGCCTGGCGCTGGTACGCCGGGAACTGGCCGGACGGAAGCGCGCCGTTTGCCATTAGCGAGACCATGAGGAGAAGTGCAATTCCAACACCTGCCTCTGCCTTGAGTATCTTACCATAGTGCCTGAGGCTTGTGGCAGCAGCGACCTGCGTGCTACCGCCGTTGTTGTTGTTCATGACTGCAACTGCCTTTCTCTGCACCACAAATTGCGAATACGCGCCCATCGCCACCATTACGCCTGCAAGGCTGAGCTTGATGGCAAGTATCTGGCCGTACGTAGAAGCAAGTGTAAGCGAAAGATCGCTTTCAAGAGCAAACAGCAGGATAGGCCCGGTTATCACCGCGATGCCAAGTATTGTTACAACAATGACTGAAAAGCGCGGGATGAGGATTGCAAGCGCAGTCGATCTGACCCGCTCGTCTGCTATTGCTAGGAGCTTGGGGACTGCCGCAAAGCCAAGCAGAATCAAGCCCCCTATCCATATCGACGCTGCGACGTTGTGGAAAAAGTCCAGAACTATGACACTGACCTGCTCGGTGGCTGCCGCATGGGCTATCAGGCTTGAAGTCACAAGCACCGCAAGCCCCATGATGAGTATCGCAAACATTTCTGCCCTGCTCGGGCTGGTGTTGCTCTTGGCGACCTTGCGGTACACTGCGACCGCTATGGCCATAAGGATGGACGACTGGAGCATCCTAGTTATCCATACGTTGCCGAACTTGGTCGCGATAGCCTCCGGAACGCTTGCCTCGATCGAGATCGCCTGCACTATTATCATGGCGACTCCAGAAGCAAGGACAAGGCCGGCGCCGATTATGATGAGCTTTATCATGCGCCTGTCTATCGCCACCCTTGTCTGGGAGATGGCGCTAGAGAGCCACGGCACCCTGCCAAGGGGCTTCCACAGCCAGAGCGTGCCAAACGCCGCGCCCACCGCGATCACCTGCCCGACCATGCCGGGAAACCTTGACGCAGATTCTTCTGGCGACAAGATGTCACTCTGTTGCTGCTGGCCGCCGCCAGTGCTAGACACCTGGGTGCCGACTCCAAAGATGAAAGTCTCTTCTACTACATGCCCGTCCACTGCCGAGAGCACCTTGGTGCTCACTGTGTACTCGCCTTCGGGGAGGCCTGGCTGCATTGCGACGCCTATTGACGCAGTATCGCCTTCGACATTGTGAGGGTCATTCATGTCGACCCTGCCCCCGTCCGGGCCAAGCACACTTATGCTGCTGTAGCCAAGTTCGATAGGCTCGCTAAAGAACACGTTGACCTCACGTGGCGACGACGGAACGCTCTGAAAGGCGCCTGGCGAAGAATCGACGTAAACAGGATGGGCAAAAGCTTGAGGGATGATGCCGGCAATCAAAATGGTAACGATCGATGCGATCAGAGCAAGATGAAGATGATAATAATTATTATGCCACTGGCTGCCGACAGACACGTGAAAAATATTGCTTGCACCATATTTGACTCTTGCTTGTTTTGTAGTACAAACGCCGAAATATAGCTAAAGAATATAAATATTCTAAGAGAATTTTTCATTGAATGAAGAAAATCGCCCTCTCACTTTTGGCATTCGCAATGCTACTTGCGGCCTTCAGCAGTTTTCCGCGCGCCCTGGCTCATGAAGAGATAGAACAGGGCGACGTCAGGATCATTGGAGGCTGGACAAACGAGCCCCCATATGTCAACCAGATAAACGGCATAGAGCTGAACATAACTAGGATATCAAACGGCCAGCCGATCAACAACGCGCTCGCGCAGACAGATGTGAGCATGAGAAAGGGCGGCGAGACCAAGCCGCTCGAATTCCAGCCGACAGAAGAGGCAGGCCACTATGTGGCAGAAATACTTCCGACTCAGACAGGGCAGTACGCCATAGCGTTCCAAGGAACTATTGCAGGAGCGGCGTTTAACGGCCAGATAGAGATCGAGGACGTTGGCAACACGAGGCTGCTCGAATTCCCGCCTGCAGGCAGCAGCGGAGGAGTTTCAGATGAAGTGCTCGAGCAACTGCAGACGGTGGTAACCGACCTGACTGCGCAGGTTGACCAGGCCACTACTGCTTCAGAGAAAGCCCAGCAGGCTGCTCAGGCTGCCACGGAATCTGCCGCCGAGCAAAAAGTTGCGGCAGACAGGGCCTACCTGTTTGGCATGGTCGGCGTTGGAGTGGGCGTAGCTGGGATAATAATAGGGGTCGTCGCGCTGACCCGCGGTAGAGAGGCTAGGGCCTTAGCCTGAATCTGCTGCTGCGGTTGCTGTTGCTATTATTGCTGCTGCTGCTGCTGCTGCGCGACAGCACGATTGCTGTTCCGATCAATGCGGCAATTGCTCCAAGAGCTCCAATCGGGAACTCGGGAGTGACCACGACGTTAAATTTCGCGGTCTCGTCAGTCGGGATCAGCGTTGGGCCGATGCCGGTGCCGCCAAGGTACACTTCAATCGTATAGTCGCCCACTTCCCCAAATGTGTACGGCACGGTAATGGTGCCTGGCACGTTGTGAAGAAGCGGCTGGTTGGTCTGCCTTGCGGCGCTGAATACCTGCTCGCCATTGCTGTTCAATATCCTAAAGTCATAGTCCTGGTGCTCGTGGAGCGTGTCGGTGCCGGGGTTCAGGAAGCTTACCTTGAAGCTTGCTTGGCTTTCAGCGCTGCCCGGACTGCCTGGATTCCATGTCGGCTCTAAAAGAATATCAAGGGTGCCGTCAGTTGTGGTCTGCCTCATCCCTTGGCCTTCTTGGGCGAAGGCAGTTGTTGTTGTTGTTGTTGTCAAAACGCTGGTAACAACAACAACAACAACAACCGTTGCTGCCAGCACCATCATCAATACCATTGCATATCTTGTGCTGCTTGCCATTGCCAATTTACTTCGACTACAGCCTAAATAAATTGTTGTTGCTATTGCGCTTTGCGGCAAAAAATAATATAGCCGAGCCAATTGTCGTCGCAGCCGTAAGCCCGGCCGCTCCTGCTGGGAATTCAGGCGTCACCTTTATCGGTATCGTCACACTTTCGTCAAGGCCGTCAATGTCGTTTATCATGATCCTATACGTGCCAGGTTCTTCGAACCTGAATTTCTGCTGCAGGGACGTCTGGTCTATCCTGCGGAGCTGCTGGACGGTGTTGTCTCCACTGAAGAGCAGTATGTCGTACCTGATGTCTTCAAGCTCGATGTTTGTCTCCGGCTCTATAAAGTGTATGCCAAAGGTGTTGTCCGCGCCAATGTCTGCTGATGTCCACGCCACCTCGACTCTGAACGTGCCCTGATCGCTCAATGCCTCAAGCATGATCGGCGGCGGCTGCGGCTGCTGCTGCGCGCTTGCAGTTTGCGCGGCCAGCATCAGCGTCGTCGTCATGCCCAGTGCCGCAAGCACCAAAAGTAGGATAATAACGATGTTCAAACCGTTTTTACAGAGAAAAGCAGGAGCGCATGATAATAATAAAAGTTATTCAAAAAAGAAGAAGAAGATAGGGAGCTTCGGAGCTCAAGCTCTTCCCAAGAGCCCCGCTGCTGTTCCGCTTTTGGCAAATCTGGTGTATCCGACGATTGCTACCAACGATGCCGCCAGTATCAGGATCGCTACGACTGGGAACTCTGGAACCACATATCCTGCCATGATGTCTACTGAGGTAGCGCCTTCTGGCACTGCAAACGCGATCGTAGTAGAGTCTCCGTTGTCTGTCGGGGTGTACTCGACTTCCCCGTCTCCTGCCATCACTGCATTAATGTTGCCGATCATGCTCTTTGGCAGCGTAAGCTCGACTTGGCCAGAGCCATCAAATGCGATTTGCACTGATTTTTGTCCTGGGTTGATTGTGGCTGCTGTTGCCGTGGCAGTGGCAGAAACACCAGTAATCTCGTAGTTGTTGCCACCAATTGTAGCTGTTGTCGTGAATTCCTGTGAGGCGCCGCCGTTTCCTCCGCCAGCCGCCGACGCTACTACTACTACTACTGTTCCGACCATGTTCGGGTGCAGGAAGCAGTAGTACGGGTACTCGCCAGCTTCAATGAAGGTAAAGCTCTGCGATTTGCCTCTTATCAGTACTGATCCGCTTGCCGACGGGTCTCCAAACAGACCGGTTGGCGTTGCGTCTTCTCCTGATGTGGCGCTGTGCGCCGCCGCATCTTGGTTAGTCCATATTACTGTGTCGCCAACATTGATTTCTACGGGGTTGGGCGAGTATGCATTGTTAGTCTTGGTTGACGCGTCTTCCGTAATGTCTACTGCTACTTCTGCCGCAAACGCTGGTGTGGGAGTCGATACTGGTGCCAGTATTACAGCAAGAACTGCTGCCAGCCCGACAGCGACTGCAATTTTCGAGTTCATTGACTATTGACGTTATTTATAGGCATAAAAAGCTTTTTTCGCGTAGTTTATTCTCTATAATAATACTATGTATTGATAAAGCATTAACATTAATAATATCTATGCTGGTATTGTTTAGGTTGATAATTTGCCTGCCTGTTCAATCCGGGTTATAGGTTGCAGCAGGCTGTTCAATTAGACTGATGGGTCGCTACTATTAAATAATAAACAAAACAGCTCCGTAAAGATGTCGGCGCTATTGCAACAAGGTCAGCATGTGATAGATCATTTGAAACGAAAACCAGGCTGCTTCTGGATGCGCACTTTAGCACAATCTTTGCTAAGCGCATGCCAAATTCCATAAATATTATCTTATATCCTTTTCGATTGTCATGTACTTGATTAAGCGATCTATTCTTGCTTCAGCAATAATGACGTTGATGTTGGCAAGTGCCATGCCACTTCTCTTGATGCCAACTTTGCAGCCTGTTGAAGGACAATTTTTAGGCGATGATGATTCAGTCCTACCCGGCTTCGACGACACTACTACAACGAATAATGAAAGATTGCAGCTTGACCTATCGGCGACAAGCAATAACAATACCCTGCTAAGAGAGAATGAAAAAACCATCAGATTCTATGCCGTTCCTCTATTGAGAGAAGCGATAGAGGATCGCGTTGGAGAGGGGAATGCAGATGATGTAAGGTTTGTAGTTGTAGGCCTGGGCAGCAATCATACTACTGTAGGCATAAATGATACAGTTTCTTTAATAAGGAGTGAATTTAACAGCCTGTCTAAAGCAAGTGGAAATTCTACAACTGCAGGGGTCGAGATCACCTTGGATTCATCCCAATGCTCTTCACCATCACCTAATCTCGCAAATGCAGGAGAATGCCAATTTACAATAACTGCTACTACCATGACGGCAGCAGAAGGAATGGATAGTGACGGATTGCAGCTTGACCTATCGGCGACAAGCAATAACAATACCCTGCTAAGAGAGAATGAAAAAACCATCAGATTCTATGTTGCTCCTCTATTGAGAGAAGCGATAGAGGATCGCGTTGGAGAGGGGAATACAGACAATGTAAGAATTGTAATTGTAGGCCCTGACAGCAATCATACTACTGTAGGCACAAACGATGCAGTTTCTTTAATAAGGAGTGAATTTAACAGCCTGCCTACAGCAAGTGGAAATTCTACAGGATTTGAGATCACCTTG
>CAMLKF010000076.1 GCA_946480575.1 uncultured Nitrososphaera sp.
GCACTTTTAATGAAGCACTATCGAAAGGAAGCGCGCCGCCTCCGCACGCGCACTAGAGAGAGAAGAATACAGGACGGCTCCTCATATTTTATTTCTCGATGAGAAAGGTAACCCAGAGGTCTTCCAATAGCATGCCTGAAACTATAGAGCCAGTGCATTGAATCTTTATGTCATATGCAATGCAAGGTATTGCTGCCCGACGAAGGTCGGATCTATTGGCAGTCCCGGTCTGGTACAAAATCACAGCACAGTCGTATTGGGCCGGGGCTGAGCAAAACTAGCTTTTTTCATTGATGTGCTTTATGATATATCGTCATCGGTACCTTGCAAGTCGATGCGGTTTATCTTCCTGTTCAGGTCATCCAAGTCATTCATCTTCATTTGTTTCGGTGTAACAGTGTACAGAGCACTTCCAATGAAGAATGACCTGCTTCAATAACCATAATAATCTCCACTGGAGTTATGTTCGATTCTTGCCTTCAGCTCAAAGCAAGCCATTTTCAGGATCGATTCCCAACACATAGAAGAACCCTTGCATCTCCCAGGCTCTAGATGCCCTTTCATCTCGTCATGTGCCAGTGGCTCTGCATAGGATTCATGGCTGCTTACTGGAATTGAAAGGATATCCCTCGCTTTGTCAAAGAGCAATGCCGTGTGATCCTGCAGGATCTCAGAGCTGGTGTCCTGGCTGCGGGTCGTCATCACAATTCTTCAACCCAATCTACGATTCCTCTCCATACATCCTTCCAATTACTTGGAGAAGACCATAGACAACCACATAGAGATCCTCACTAGGTATGGGCTGGTCGAAGAAAAGATGGTTGTAGGAACTGCAAAATACTACATCGTTACAGAGCATGGAAGAAGAAGAGTCCTTTCCCTGCTAGAGAGTACTGTGCCAAACTGACTTTACGACCAAAACGTTTTAATTGGTTTTACAAAAAGTTGGCTTACGTGCGCCCGGGTAGTATAGAGATACCTGGTTGCTTCTGAGTGAAAAACCAGAATCGTGCAGTCCGGTCCAGTATGGGGGACTGTCACTCCTCCGACCCGGGTTCGAATCCCGGCCCGGGCGCTTACACAACTTTTTGAGTAGTTCTCTCACTAAGTTGCAGGTATAAAAGAACTAATAATTATTTTTTTGATGTTCTGCTAGAAACGCGTGCATATATGTAATGGAACCTTGCTTTCTGATCAGCTTCTAGGGCATTTTCCTCTTTTTCTTATATCTCATAGAGAGCATGAGTGGCATTATGTTGAGAAAGCCTGCTCCCAACGTCATTGTCTGCCCCAACTGTGGCGACGGCCAGAAGGTCACAGACATAGAATCTGGTGAGCTCATTTGTACGAAATGTGGCTATGTCATCCACGAAAGGGTCGGCGACGAAGAGCAGGACTGGAGCGTTCTTGCCAGAGAGCCGGCAAGCAAGTTGAGGACAAGCCCCACTTCGCTTGCTCGTTCAGGAATGGGCCTTTCAACCATAATTGGTAGGCCGGACAGAAGTGCAGGCAGCGGGCTCAATGCAGCCATGCGGTCGACCTTTGACAGGCTGCGCACGTGGGATTTCAGGATAAAGGGGCGAGACGAGCGGAGCCTCAAGCGTGCTTTTGTAGACCTTGACAGGCTGCGAGGCATGCTGAGGCTATCGGACACAATAGTAGAAAAGGCAGCGTACATTTACCGCAGGGCGCAGGAGCAGGGGCTCGTGCGCGGCAGGACGATGCGCGCAGTGATGGGCGCGGCCATCTACATCGTCCAGAGGGAGATGGGGATCTCTGGCACCCTTGACGACATCATTAGGGCGACGAACACTAAGGAAAAGGACCTTGCGCGGGCATACAGGATACTTATCCGAGAGCTCGACCTCAAGGTGCCGATGGTAGACCCAGTGAAGTGCGTCTCTCGTGTAGCCAACAAGGCCAACATCAGCGAGCGCACAAAGCGCAAGGCGATGAATATGATATACGACGTAGTAAAGAGCGGCCTTGCGGCTGGCAAGGACCCGATGGGCCTCGCTGCGTCGGTGCTGTACGTGTCATGCGTCAACAGCGGCGAGGTAAAAAGCCAGGCCGCTATTGCGGACGCCGCCGGTGTGTCAGAAGTAACGCTTAGAAAGAACCAACGGCTCATAACTACAGCAGCAACAGCTGCAGGCTAGCTTTTCGCCTGCCAAAAAGAAAATCCAGTACAGGTCTGTGTTTGGTAAAACCCGGTAAAATGGATCACATTATAATATGCGCAGGATGAGAAAAGCAACAAGCTCAGACGTATGGGCCAGCAGGTTCATGGCTGCGGCGATAGTGCAGGGAGCAATAATAGTGGCCTGACTGCATTTTTGGTGCTGGGACAGACGGCGTTCGTAAAGCTCGAAGTGGCAAGAGTGATTGCGGGCGGTAGCGCCGCGGCACTAGGTCACGTTTGGATACATGATATATACATCATAGTTGCGGTGCTTGGCGTGGCTGTGTCCTCCCTGTTCTACCACTACCTTGACGTCAACATGGGATCGGCTGCAAAGGCGCTTGCGTGAGCGCACCTCGTGCTCATGAACGTAGGCGCGTCTGCCGCCGCAGGCATGATGATGTATGGCGGCTATCAGGCAGAGAGGCTGCGATGCTTCCACTGGATGTAAGAGGAAGAGGGCTTGATGCAGAACAAGCCCACACCATACTGGCACCATTTGTGCTGCCAATCGACGCTTCAATTATGGCAATACTGGCAGGCGTAGTGACTGGCGGCGCGGGATTCCTGATGGCATACCGCAGGAAACAGAGCGAAGAGCAGAAATCCGCGCGGCCACCTGGCGGCACTAGAAGAAGAACTGATACTGATACCGAGGCTGCCTAGCAAGATAGTCAAAACAGATGCCTTGCAAGCTGGTTCAGCATCCTGCCGTTTGCCGCAGCCACGTATGACAGCCTTGTCTTTACGTCAAGGTCAGAGTCGAGTTCTGAGCCATTGTCTGAACGCAGATTGCAGCCGGCTTCCTTTGCTATCAGGTATGCGCTGGCGACATCGGTGGGCCGGACCTTGCCCCGCAGGTCGACATAGGCGTCCAAGAACCCTCTTGCAAGGTAGCACATCTCTAGCGCGTTTGCGCCAAACTGCCTGACGTGGTCTGCCTCTGCCAAAACGGGCTTTAGCCGCTCGACAATGCTGGGCTGAAGTCCGGACATGTTGACCCCGATTATCGGGTCGCTGTTTTCCTTCTTTGTCGAAATTCTCTTGCCGCTGAGAAACGCGCCCTTGTCCCTTGATGCGTAATAGAGGTCGCCCGTCGCCAGGTCAATGATAGCGGCGTCGGTGACTGCGCTCAGCCTGAAATCGGTCGCATACGCAATAGAGCAGCAGTAGAATGGCACACCGCGGATGGCGTTTGTCGTGCCGTCAATTGCATCCATCACGACAAATCCTTTCTTTTCGCCTTCTATCCTGCCACATTCCTCGCCAATTATCGTAGCACTGATACCTCGCTTCCTGATGATGTCAATCACGGTCTTTTCTGCCACGAGATCTATCCTGCGGGACATGTCGCCTCCTGCACCCTTGCCCATCTGCCTGCTGCCTTGGGCAGTCCCGGCAAGGCGCCTTGTCTTGGCATGGACCTGCCGGCAAGCCTCCTTCAGAGCGTCAACTATCATATTGCGGCATCTTCAGTATCCTGCACTAAAAAATTTATCACAAAGAACCGCTATAATTTACTGTTGGAGACATCAGCAGCAGCGGCTACCCACTCGCACAGCTACGATTCCGGCCTCATGGAGAGGCTCCTCTTTAGGGTTGCAAAAAAGTGGGTTGCTGGCTATAGCGCCGAGGATGCGATTGCTGCAGCATTGGACTCGAACGGCCGCGGCATGTCTGCGATCCTGAACTTCTTGGGCGAGAACACGACTGACGCCAAGGCAGTCGACCAGACAGTCAACGAGTATTTGTTGCTGATGGACCTGATGCACGCAAGAAAGGTAAAGGGCTGTGTGTCAGCCAAGCCGACGCAGCTTGGGCTTGCAATCAACTACGACATGTGCCTTCAGAATTTCAAAAAACTTGCGGCGAGGGCCCATGCGCTTGGACAGTTCCTGTGGATAGACATGGAGTCTGTGAAATTCACCGAAGACACGATAGCCATCTATCTAGAGATCTATGAGCAAGACAAGATGGCAGGCGTCGCGATCCAGTCGTATTTGCGCCGGAGCGCAAGCGATCTCCTGCACATTCTCGAGCACGGCGGCAAGGTGCGACTCGTCAAGGGCGCGTACCACGAGTCAGAGGGACACGCCTTTTCCACAAAGAAAGAGGTCGACGCCAACTATTTCAAGCTGATGAAGATGCTCTTTGAAGGCGGCAGCTATTTCGCAATTGCCACGCATGACTCGAGCCTCGTTGACGAAGCGATCAGGCTATGTAGCGACCGCAAGTTTGAATTTCAGATGCTGATGGGAATCCGCGACGAGCTGAAAGCTGACCTTGCCGCCAAAGGGTTCGCAGTGGCCGAATACATTCCCTACGGCGGCCAGTGGCTTCCCTACTCGGTGCGCCGGATAAGGGAGCGCAAGCGGAACCTGCTGCTCCTTGCAAGGTCGCTCATCCAGCAATAGATCCTGCGCCGTATCCGTGATAAGCGACGAAATGAAGCGGACCAACCTGCGGTCATGAAGCTTTTGAAAACTGCCTAGCAGCTGCCCGAGCTGTTCCTTGGTCGAGTTGAGCAACCTTAGTGATTCCGCATCGACGCCTATCCTGTGCAACCTGCAATACAGAACTTTTTATGATGTGCGTGCTGTTGTGGCAGCATTGCCCTCTCATGATTTCATCCATATTTGAAGCATTAGAAGCTTTTCTAGTAAAAAGCTTCGCAAATCGCTATTTTGTTAAATCTATTAGTAAATAGGTGACAATTACAAATCCAAAGAATAAGCATAATTAATAAATTAAACAAGAAATTATCACAACAACGTTGAGCCACTATGACAGTGACGACGAGATAGAGCTTCGGGCGCTGCTGAAAACTGTTTCTGACAAGGGATTGAAAGCCCTGACGATAGCTGAACTGGACAGGCTCCGCGGATTGCTGGAAGCAAAAGATTATGGAGACAACAAGAGGGCCGACAAGTCAAAAAGAAAGCTGCTAAAACAGATCAATTCCACATTCTATGACAGGCACCGGCCATCGCGGCTTTTGTGATGTTATGTTTTTACTCTGCTATCGTCTGGCTCTGCTCCCTCATGAACTGCGCCAAGTAGTGCAGCCCGCCCGTCCCCTTGCCCGTGGTGCCGGAATCCTTCCAGCCGCCAAAGGGCTGGCACCCTACCATCGCGCCCGTGGTTGCGCTTGCCTGCCTGTTCACGTACAGCACGCCGGCTTCGATACAGTCTAAGAACTTTTTCACTTCTTCCTGATTGCCGCTGAATATGCCGGCGGTAAGCCCGTAGTCGACATCGTTTGCAAGCTTTATCGCATCGTCAAATTTGTCATAGTCAGCCACGCACAAAATCGGCGCAAACATCTCTTCCCTAAAGAGCCGGTGGTTCTTTGGTAGCCCCGCCACTATCGTGGGCTCGACGTAGTAGCCGTGCTTTAGCTCGCCGTCCTTCTTGATAGAACCTCCAGCCAGCACCCTGCCGTCCTTAGCCGCCACCCTCATGTATTTCTGGTATTTTTTGTAAGCGTCCTCGTTTGCAAGCGGGCCGACAAAGGTGTTGGAGTCTAGCGGGTTTCCGACAGGCAGGCTCTTTGCTTTTTCAGCCAGCCTTGACAGAAATTCGTCGCGCACCTTTTTGTGCACGTACACCCGGGAGCACGCGCTGCACTTTTGACCCGAATAGCCAAACGCTGCCTTGAGCACGCCGTCGACCGCCTTGTTAATGTCTGCGCTCTCTGTCACAATAGCCGGGTTCTTGCCCCCGAGCTCGGCTATCAATGGCTTTGGCCTGCTAATGCTGAACTCCTTTGCCATGCCGTAGCCCACCTCGCGGGAGCCGGTGAACACGATGCCGGCGACGTCCTTGTTGCTGACAAGCTCGCCTCCTACCTTGCTGCCAGAGCCAATGACTAGGTTAAAGACGCCGTCAGGCAGGCCGGCCTGCTTGAAGATTTCGGCAAACTTCCACGCGATTATCGGCGTGTTGCTCGACGGCTTGACCACTACTGTGTTGCCGGTAATTATTGCGCCAGTGCTCATGCCCACAAGGATGGCGGCCGGAAAGTTAAAGGGAGCGATGACTCCCCACACGCCATACGGCTTCATGACGCTCCTGCTCCTTTCGTTTGGCTGGGCGCTCTCCATCATTGTCTCAAAGCCGTTGTTCCTCTCCATTTCCTCGGCGTAGTACCGCACAAAGTCGATGGCCTCGTCAATGTCGCCCATTGCCTCGTAGCGGTTCTTGCCATTCTCGTACGAGATCCAGGCAGCAAGCTCGAACTTGCGCTGGCTCATGATATCGGCTGCTGCCCTGCACACCTTGACGCGCTCGCGGTAGCTGGTCGTGCCCCAGCTTTCAAACGCCTTTTTGGCGGCCGCTATAGCCTGTCGGGCGTGCTGGCTCCCGCCGCTTGGAAGGTAGCCAAGCACCAGCCGGGTGTCTATAGGAGAGGAATGCCTGATGGTCTCTGACGTCCTTACTTCCCTGCCTCCGATCACCATTGCGTATTTTCTGCCAAACTCGGACCTCACCTGTTCAAGGGCCCTCTCGTACCTGTCGTGGAATTCCCCCTCTGCCTTCTCGGTCATGAACCTGCGCAAAGTGTGCTCGTTTTCAAACATCTCTACCAGCAATATGGCAAGAAGAACCTTAAAAATCATGACTGAAAAGGGCTCCGCCAAATTTTGGCCGGAACCAGCTCATATCCGCCAACTACCCTTTTGCAAGCCGCAAGTATAAAAGAACTAATTATTATTTTTTTGATGTTCCACTGGAAACGCGCGTATGCGTGCATCCACATATGCACACATACATGTGCTTATGCATGCCACTGACAGAAAAGAATACTAACTACTCTTGACCTATACTGAGCATACATGAGTGCTACCAGCAACAAGTCCCGGATAGTGCTCTTTTTGATGGTAGTCATTGCGCTAGCATTCTTCTTCGTAAGCTTTCTGGCCGCTGCGTTTACCAACGGCGCCAACGACAATGGCGATGCTGCCACTACCACTACTGCTGCAAGCACGACCAGCCAGCCAGATGATTCAGGCAGCAATTGCATTATAGTGCGCACAGCAGAGAATAGGCTGTTTGG
>CAMLKF010000077.1 GCA_946480575.1 uncultured Nitrososphaera sp.
GCTTGCTTGCTTGCTTAGCCTGATCCGCATCCGCTAAAGCCGCACTCGATGCACACATTGCACCCTTCGGTGATTATCAACTTGGCGTTGCATGTCGGGCAGCGGTCTTCGTTTACGTCGCTCATCATCATTGGTTGCATCGCTGGCTGCGGAGCCGACTTTTTCGTTTCAGCTGGCGCCGCCGCTCTGGCTGCTGGCGCGACTGGCCTGTCGTCCTCGACGCCTGACTCTTTGAATATCTTTTGCATTTGCGCCAAGACGTATGGCTCCTTGATGTTTGCGCCGACTATGTCGGCTACGTACCTGCTCGGCTTTACTGCAAACGCCTTCTCGCCCGTGTTTTTGCCGGTGATGTGGAGCACCTGCTCGTGTCTCGAGCCGTCCCTGAACACCGTAACACCCTTTAGCCCAAGCTCGTGCGACAGCAGGTATGCGCACTTGACGTCTTCCGCAGTCACGTCGCCGGGCATGTTTATCGTCTTGGCGATTGCGTTGCTGATCCATTCCTGCCACACGCCCTGCGCCATCACGTGGTCGGTCCAGTGGATGTCGATTGCGGTGACAAAGATCCTCTGCATCCATTCTGGGATCTCTGGCAGGCCGCGGATAGAGCCATAGTTGTTCGCTATCTTTGTCAATATTTCATCGGAGTACAGGCCGTTCTCTTTCAGCACATTCTCGAACACCTTGTCGGTGTAAAAGAACCGGCCCACAGTCACGCGCTTTTCATAGACGAGCGCAAACACCGGCTCGATGCCGTTCGCGGTGTCGGCAATCATAGAGAGCGTGCCTGTCGGCGCGATTGTCGACGTCCACGAGTTGCGGATGCCGTGCTTCTTTATCTTTTCAATTAGCGTGCTCCAGTCATAGGTGTGGGTCTCATTTGGCAGCTCGTAATAGCCTGCCACAGGTATCCTGCCCTTGACATAGTCGGTGTCCTTGAACATCGGGAACGGGCCCCTTGACTTTGCGATTGCGACGCTCTCGTCCATGCTCAAATACGAAACAGCTTCTGCAAGCTTGTTCATGAACTTGTAGCCATCCTTCGAGTTGTACGGTATCTGAAGCAGAAAGAGCAGGTCTGCGATGCCCATTATGCCGAGGCCTATTCTCCTTGTCTCCTTTGTGGCCACTTTGATCTCTTCAACAGGGTACTTGTTCATGTCGATGACGTTGTCGAGGAACCGCGTCGATAGCCTTATCGCCTGCTCGCAGCGCTGCCAGTCAAACTCGAACTTGCCGTCGACCTTGCGCTTGACAAAGTTTGCCAGATTGATTGAGCCCAGATTGCACGACTCGTATGGATACAAGCTCTGCTCGCCGCACGGGTTTGTCGCGCGAAGCGGCCCCTGCCTTGCGCTAATGCACGGGTTGTACTTGTTGACGTTGTCAAAGAATATCACTCCCGGCTCGGCGCTCTTCCACGCGCTCAGCGCTATCAGATCGATAAGCTGTTGCGCGTCTATCTGCCTTACCGGCTCGCGCGTGCGCGGGCTTCGCAGCGCGTACTTGTGGTTGCCTTCCTTGTTGACAAGCGCCTTCCAGAAATCTTCCCAGATGCCCACGCTCACATTAAAGTTCTCAAAGACGCCCGGCTTTGTCTTGGCAGTCACGAACTTTTCCACGTCTGGGTGCCAAGCTTCGAGGATGCCCATGTTGGCTCCGCGGCGCTTGCCTCCCTGCTTTACCACGTCAGTTATTGTGTCGATTATTCTCATGAACGAGGTCGGCCCTGACGCGACGCCCGAAGTCGAAGCGACGATGTCGCCCTCCGGCCTCAGGTCTGAATAGTTGATTCCCACGCCGCCGCCTGACTTGAATATCATGGCCGCGTCTGTCGACGCCTTCATGATGCCTGCCATGTCGTCTGGCATGTCAAGCACAAAGCACGCGGACAGCTGCCCGAGCCTTGCGCCAGCGTTCATGAGCGTTGGCGTGTTCGGGAGAAAGTCGCGCGATACCATTAGGTGGTAGTACTCCCTGATCCGCTCTTCGTACTGAGCCATCTTGTTTTCTACTATCAGTCTGAGCAGTTCCTTGAAACCAACCTTCATCTGGCCCTGCTTGGCGCAGTAGACGTAGTGGCGTATCATTGCTTCAAAGTGGTACTTGTTCAGGTAGTATTCGCCGATATGAAGCTTGTTGTCAAAGTCGCCCAGCTTGGCGTAGTAGCGCTCTGCCTCTGCAATGTCCTGCGTGTGCCCGCCTGCAAGGTTGAACACCGCAGGGTCGTGCATGACATCGGCGATTGCCACGAGCGTGGCCACCCGCTCAAACATCTGCTTGGGGCCTTCGATAATCTCGTTGTTGTCGTCCCTGAGCAGATATCGCGCCGCCAGCACCCTCAGCGAGTTGATGTCAAACGCCTTGTCTACCTCGTCGAGATCCTTTTTGTTGAGGACCTTCATCTTTTCGTCGCGGATCTTGCGCCTCTCATGCCTGTACAGTATGTACGCCTTGGCAGTCTCTGACAGCCCTTCCTCTATCAGGATTGATTCGACCATGTCCTGTACGTCTTCAACGCTTGGAACAACCGTCTTTTCGTCCAGCTGGATCATCTTTTGTACCACTCTTGCGGCCAGCCTCTCCGCAAGCGGATAATCAGGCTTGCCCGTTGCGACAAGCGCTTTGTATATTGCGTTGGAAATCTTGGATTGTTCGAAATTTACTATACGGCCACTACGTTTCCGTATCTTAGAGTTCAGAGTCTCCTTGGAACCGTTATATTCGGTAACTCCCGCCATCCCGCACTATACAGAAAGCTACTTGTACTTATACGTTTGATGAAAAAAAGTGTACCTGATTTATCAGTGATAGTGCACCTGACGATATTAAAGCGAAACGAAGCTGAAATCCGAATTCAGCATTATAATATCTCTAAAAAATGCAAAGAAAATTATGATGAAACCATCCGGCTGCGAGCTTGCAGCAGCTTTACTGCAATTGCAAAAAGAAAAAGATAATGCGGCGAGAAGAGCCGCGAGTAGCAGCTACTGCTACGAATAAATCGGCATCCTGTGCGGCGACTTGCAGAACTCGCACTTGTCAGCAGTAGCAACCTTTGATCGCCGGCCGCAGGTCGTGCATACGGCCGCCCTGATGCGAGGGCGGAGGAACGGCAGCTCTGCTGCTGCTTCAATGGCACTTTGGGCTTCGGTCGCCGAGAGGTCGGTTACATCGAGCCCAGCTGCAAAGCCCCCGTTAAGGAGCCTATCGATCGCCGCGCACTCATGGACGGCAGCAGCTTTGCCGCCTAAGAGGAGCTGCCTGCCATTTATCGTCATTCCTTGGGAATAGCTGGTAGTATTTTGTGATTGCAAGAGCGAGACCTTGCCGTACTTCTCAGAGTCGAGGCCGGCGAACCTCACGCCGCTGTCGTCGGAAACCATGGCTATGCCAGCAGCCTCCTCACCAAGCTGATTGCCCTGTGCGGCCGCTACCTCGGCCGCCGTTCTCAGCACTTTCTGCAGGATTTCAGAGCCGCCTGAAGCGTCGTGGCCAAGGATGCTGTAGACTGATTCTTTTGTGCCCGTCAGGTTTATCATGATGCTTGACGCGCCGCGCTGCATCGACTGCGAAGTGCTTGCAAACGCTGGCATCAGGCCCTTCTTGACGTAGTCGACTATAGTCTTTTTGCGCATCGCCATCGTCGCAAGCGACGGTTTTATCATCAGCGCTAGCTTTGCTCGGAAGTAGGTTTCGTCTTTGTTTGATTCGTACGCAAGGCGTGGTAGGTTTATCGAAAGCGAATGGAGTGCCATTGCAGCTGCTGCGGCCTTGTTGCTGCTGCCGCTTACTGACTTGCGGATGCCGCTGCTTGCGCGCACACTGTTATTATTGCCTATTGAAATTATTCCGCCGCTGCGCACTGCGGCCGTGACGTGGTCAAGGCTGTCCTTCATCATCCTGTTGCCGTTGCTGCTGTACGAAAGTGCAAGGCCTATCCTTGGCACTGGAGTTGCATCGACGTATTTTCTGTAGCCGTCCAGTAGCGCGTTGACCTGCTTGACGTCCAAGCCGTCAGCCGGGACTGCGATGGTGGTGGTTATTACCGGCGGAGACGGAGCTCCTGACGACGTGACGAGCGCCCTTGCAAAGCGTGACACAATGTCGTCTTGCGTGCTGCTGCTTTTCACCAGCGCAGGAACGACCCCCTCGAGCACAACTTCTGTCGATGCTTCTCTGGAAAGGAGCGAGATGAGCACAGGCAGCGCAGCCGCGACGTCATCTGGGCTCTTGATGGCAGGCAAACGCGCCACGCTGAGGAACCTTCCCTGCAGGTCGAGTCCTTCCAGCTCTGCTAGGTCGAGGAAGACCGTATCGGGCAGCAGGCCCCAGACGCCACTGTTTGAGATGTTTATTTCGCCGGCAAGGTGCATGTCGGTAATGTCCTTTGGAAGCGTGTTGAATATGAGGTACTTAGAGAACACAGAGCTCGCGGTCCTCGACATGATGCCGTCTATCCCGTTCCTCGTAGCCTCGTCGCTTGAGAGCATCTCGACGATGTCTGACGAGGGCAGGCCGAGGCACGCCAGCTTGTTGCGGTATTCCTCGTGGCCGTGCTCTATGAGCACCGAGTTCACGGTTTCCCGTACGAGCGACGACGTAAGGTAGGCAGTCTGGAACTTGTAGATCTTGTTCTCGACCTCCTCTGTTATCTTGTGGGCCTGCTCAAGCGGCAGGTTTGCCTCCCTCACGAGCGACTGGATTATCTTGTGCGAGTTGAACTCCTCTATCGTGTGCCTGCTAGTCCTCACGTACATCTTGCCGCTCTCGATTATCGACCGCTCTTCAATTTGCCGGGCAAGGCTCAACACCAGCTTGCCCAGGTTTGTTATAGTATACCTGCGCTCTGCCTTGTTCAGGGCAACTAGCAGCTGCCTCAGCAATTTTCTCAGGTGGTAGGCAAACTTGCCCGACTCCTTCTTGGACTTGAAGCCTGCTAGCGCCTTAAGCTCAGAGTAGGTGAGGGGGCCCTTTGTGTTCAGTATTCTCAGGATGTCTATCCTGTTTGGGCTTGCCATCACGGAGAAAATCATTCTAACACGCTTTGACGCTGATTCTAGAACCCCGCCTTTCAAAGGACCTGAAGATTGAAGATCGTAACTCATCTGTTCCATTGCACTCCGTTATCAGGGTAAATGATTAAAATTACTTTGTAAAATATTTTTCACTAATAGTGCGATCCACCCTACGCGGGCCAATTGACCTCTTTGTCAACTATTCTAATTCTAGCTTTCTGCCAACACTCTTTCTTCTTCGGCAACAGAGACTTCTTCTTCCTCCTGCTTGGCGGCAGGAGCAGCAGCCGGGATTCCTGTCGGGACCTCTGGCAGCTTGGCTTTTGCCTCGTCCTCAAGCACCCCCTCTATCTCGTTGAGGATCGAGAGGGCGTCTGCGTCCATCGGAGTCGAGATTCTGGCGTCTGCCCTGATGTTTGCGTTGAGAAGCACGTCAGTGGTCACCGCCGATACTTCGGAGATCGTCTTGTTGGCAGCCGGGATGGCCTTTGTCAGCTCCGAATGGATGCCCCTTATCATCTCGATTGTCGGGTCGATGGTGTCGAGGATCATGGCAAACTCATGGATGGTACTGAAGCGTATCACTATGGCTTCAAGCGCGAGGCCCGTGTGCTGGGTCGTCCTGCGGAGCCGCCTCACGTTCGATAGTTCCGTGGCAAGGATCTTGGCGCGGGCATTGTTGCCTCCCTTGATGTTGGAGGTTATCTGCTGGAGATAATAGCCCTCCATCGAGGCAAACTTTTTGTCGAGCACCTGCAGCCTGTTGAGCTGGTTGTACACAACAGACGTGGCGTTAGTGATCTGGCTCACGAACTGCTGGCGCTTCTCCCCTACTCCCCCCATCTCTATTATACATTATTTCGGCCGGCGATAGAGGTTAAAGGCCCGGTGTTGAACTCCTTGCACCAAAAGCTGCTATCAAAGCTGAGCTACACAGGAATTGTATCATTACACTATGACCCTAAAAAGTCGGTTTCTGTCGACACTTTTGAGCGGGAATAGATAGCATGTAGATGCGAGGTTCTACTACTGCTACCAGATTGACACAAGAGCAATCGGTGCCAACAATATTTTCAGTTATTATACACCCTTCTTCAAGCCAAAACCTCTCACAATTATTATCCTTGGAATATTCCTTGCAATTGCTGCTATCAGATATTATGATCTCCATGCAGCTAGAAACCAGTATGGAGATGATGATTATTATCATTATTTTCCATCATTGTTTTATCTGTGGTTCTAGTTATCTTGGCCGCTTATCTCTCTGCAACTAGGGGCATTAGATCACACATCTGTGTCCTACTGGGCAGGTTATTATTCGTATATTTGGATTCCAACCATAACTTATTCCTATGTGATATCATGCATTCTGGCTCATGCGGCAAGAAGCTGTTTAAAGACCTACTACAACATTTGATAGCGATTGACGATTGCTTTAAGCAAGGGGCACTTCTTACACGCACAGCCCATTACTATTATTATTTCCTTAAAAGCAATGACGGTATACGGTAATTGAGAGAATGGTCACCGCTGATCAGAAAGACGACCACCACATCAGCCGCCTCTCAAAGAGAGAGCATATCAGGCAGCACCTTGGCGCGCGCAAGATCGAGTTCATCTCGACCGCAATCATAGGCGTCGTCTTTGCAGTCAGCTTTGCCCACCTTGAGTACTATTACATCAAAGATCCTGCATTGCAGATATCAAACGGCGAAGTGGCAGTCATGGACTCGAATTTCGACAGGAGCAGAGAGACCGAGCCTATTATTGGCAACATGTACCAGTATCATTTGTTCCCAATGCTCTTCATATTTGTGCTGATCAGCTTTGCCGCGCTGTGGGACGACATGTCGTTCAAGCTGCTCGGCCGGCACAAGCGCGTCAAGGCGGCGTTCCTTGGCTGCGCCATCCTCATCACGGCAATTCTGGTGGAGGACTTTGCATGGTTTGTCAATAGATGGCTTGTGCCACTCGAAAGTGACCCAAAGGGCGGCATGCTCATGCAGGCGTCTGACTGGACGTCGATGCACCTAGGCGCAATTGACCTAGGAAGCTTTGTCATTCCCGGCTGGTACCTGGTTGCGATAGCAATTGCAACGCTTGCTTATTATGCCGCCTTTAGAAAGCACGACCAGCTACGCTAGAGTCGGCGCTTGTTCACTGAAACCATAA
>CAMLKF010000078.1 GCA_946480575.1 uncultured Nitrososphaera sp.
CGCCGGAATTTGAATTCGAGAAAGACTACAACAATGTCAGGGCCGCGGTGGACAAATTCGGAATCAAGTACCCTGTGGTGCAGGACAATGAAAAGGGAACCTGGCAGGCATACGAAAATCAGTACTGGCCTAGAAAATATTTGATCGACGATGAAGGGTATATCCGGTACGACCATATCGGCGAAGGGGCCTACGCAGAAACCGAAAAAGTGATCCAGTCGCTCCTGACAGAGCGCGCCGCTGCTGCCGGCCAGAACGTCACCATCAATGGATCGATAAGCAGACCGGAAAACGCGCAGAGCGTCGACTTTTACCGGATAAACACGCCTGAGCTCTATTTCGGATACAGCTTTGCAAGGGCGCAGCTTGGAAATCCGGAGGGCTTCAAGCCTGACCAAGTTGTAAAATACACGATCCCAGAAGGCGAGCTCAAGCCCAACGCCATATACTTGGAAGGAGAGTGGAAGAACCACGCGGACAGCATGGAGCTTCAGAGCGAAGTGGGACACATCGTGCTGGTCTATTCTGCCAAGGCAGTCAACATCGTCGCTGGCGGAAGCGGAGAGCTACACGTGACAGAGTCTGCGCTAGAAGAGGGGTCGCGCGGCCAGGACGTTTCAGAGCAGGGCACAGTTGCGATAGACGGACAAAAGCTGTACAACCTGGCTGCTCACCAGTACTATGGTGAGCACCGGCTGCAGATCGACGCCATTGGCAAGGGATTTCGGATCTACACTTTCACTTTTGGCTAAAGCTTGTCGAGCTCCACAATTTCTTTTGTAAATTTTTCAATTTTTCATAAAAAGACACAGAACGCCGTCAATTGCCGTCGTCTGGTTAATACAGGCAAAAATCATTATGTTCCTTAAGTCAAAAGAGCTTGCCTGGATGATCAAAAGGAGAAGGCACTGAAGCTTCCCGAGCATCCTGTCCTCTCTTGGCGGTGCCGCTACTCTCTCTCTTTTGAAACATTAATGTGGTCCTGACAATCACTGCTGGCCTTCCGCTGAATTTTTCTAGTAGAAAAAATTCACAAAATTCTTCATGCTGGATCTGTCATTTTATTGCAATAACAACAACAGCGTCGCCACCAGACCAGAGAGTGCTGTCCGCCGTGCAGTTGCAGATTAGCAATAAATAAACCACACGTATCCCTTAAAATGCCGCCGCAACAGCGGCTCTCATTCTTCTTCTTTCTTCTGGAATCCAAAATAGCAAGAGTGGCACAATTCCTTGCCATAGATCACTCCGGCGTTGCCGCACTTGACGCACACCTTTTCATGATCTATGGTCGAGTCAAGCGACTTGGCCTTTTGCAGGCACTTGCCGCATATGGGAGCCTCTAGGTTATAGCTTGAAAGAAAGCCGGCACCGCACTGCGTGCATTTCAGACTGTACATTTTGCCTTTTGGTTTCCAACGCCTGAATAGTCCCACAAATACCCATTAGCGCTGCGGAATAATCAATGTATCGATGCTCCGTGTATCGATACGCTGATATACTTAGTAGCACTGCATCAACAACAACAACGGGAAAAATTATGTCTGACACGAGCCAGCTTCTTGTGCGGAGGATCAAGGATGGCACCGTCATAGATCACATCGAAGCAGGCAAGGCGCTTCTGGTCCTGCGTGCGCTAAGCATCACAGGCAAGGAGGGCAACGTGATCACCGCGGCACTGAACGTGCCCAGCAGCAAGCACGGCAAGAAGGACATTATCAAGGTGGAGAATAGGTTTCTCGAAACAAGCGAGACCAACAAGCTGGCGCTCATTGCGCCGCGTGCGACAATCAACATTATCCGCGATTACAAGCTGGTGGAAAAGCGCAAGATCCAGCTGCCAGACTCGATCGTTGGGATATTCAAGTGTCCTAACCTCAAATGCATTACAAACAGCGGCGAAGAAATTAGATCAACTATAGACATCATCGACAAGGAAAAAGTAGTGCTAAAGTGCCGCTATTGCGCCAGGACGCTGTCAATAGACGAGCTTGTATTCTAGAACCTTGCAACCCCGAAATACGAGCGTGAAAAGTGTCAATTCTGGACAGTAGTCATGCGTCCAAGATTATGTCCAATATTGAAAACCCTAAAAGCCAACGTTATGGTACCAAAAGAAAAGCCTGCAGCAGGCAAGAGCGTCAAGGTCTACAGCAAAAAGTGCTTGCAAAATAACTTGAGTGCTTTTGAGCCTTACTATTAGGTTCTGTCAAGTCTTCGGTTGATGAGCAACCCTATCAACTTTCTCTTGGAGCAGCCAGTCGTTTGATACCGGTTCACTATTGCAGGGCACTGCTTGAGTGCCCTACCACTTTGTCGTTTTTTGTAATCAAACAACATGCACATCTGTTCCGGAAGCACAATTCTTCGCGGTCATGATTACATACGGGACAGGTGCAGGGCTGGCTCTTTGCATTGCCACTCCTCTTGCTCTGGGGCGCAAAAAATCTTGCATCAACAACCATCCACAAAGTAACAGCAGATATGCCAATTACAAAAAAGATAAGGAGCGACCTGATATTGATTCGTAAGATAAGTAATGCAATGGCAAACAGAATTGTCGCAATTGCGATCATTACAAACCAGCGCTGTGTAAAATCCATTTTATAGAGCCTCTACCACTTTACGGCAACACCTTACTGGATGTGACTTTGCACACTTTGCTCCTCCTCTCTTGCCTCTTTTTCTTTTGCCTTTTTCTTTCTTAGCACCCTTACCTGTTCTAATATGTCTTTCAGTTGATCCGCTGACACCTTGGCAATTGAGGTATCGCATTCCAGTCCCTGAGCATGAAGCACGTCTTCGGTTAGCTGGATAATGTCGTTTTTATCTTTACGCTCTTCTTCTGTGAGAAGGCCATTGCTCAAAAACCTAATGAAAGCAAATTCACTCATGGCTATATTATACAGCGTTCTTCCTATTATTGTCTTGTTTTTCTATACTGTCAAGTTGTCGGTTGTGCGGTCATAAGCTCGAAGCGGCAGCAACCGAAGATTTGACAGTACCCCTTTCTGGTTCTTTTTTTAAGTACCTTCGCCGCATACGGCAGAGTTCCAGAGCTTACAGAACATGCTAGAGTGAGTCGTAATGGTTAAAGCTTGAGAAAAGTTCAATGGTCTACCGACGGATCTGCTCGGTCTCAGCAAATCTTATTAGATATCTACTCTCTTTCTTTCTTGAAGATGAACCGGCAGCCACTGTCGCTAAAAGTGCTCGCCGCTTACGCACGCGACATAGGTACTGGCGTGGTACGGATAGACCACAAATCTATGGATTCCTTGGGCGTCACCGCCGGAGATACTATAGAGATCATAGGCAGGAAGGATGGGATCGATGCGAGATGCTATCCACTCCTGCCTTCAGATGAGGATCTGGGCATTACAAGGATTGACCCAGAAATTAGGAAAATAATAGGCGTTTCAGTCGAAGATGCCGTTGCTATAAGAAACCTGGCTCCTGTGCCTGCTGAAAACTTTGCAAGGAATGAACCGGCAACTGAAAAAACTGATACCACGGAAGAATACGCGGCATCACCGGAAGACAACAACAATAACATCGCTTCAGAAAGAGCGGATGAAACTACAGCCAGTGTTGCTTCGCTAATATTCATCCTGTCAGGCTCATGCATTGACTTTGAAAAAGAGAGGCCGAAGCTGATGGCGTTCATGACCACACTAGAATCTGCCGCACACAGCAAAAGCAAGTGCAAGTGCTACTCTGATGGCAAGAAAGCTCTGGGGTGGGATTTTTTCCTTCTTGAAGTGGATCAGAAGTTTGTAGAAAAACTGCGCGACATATATCCGGATATAGATAAGCAAGAAGCTAGCACCACAGAGGAGAGGTTTGCGCTGTGGATGAATAAGCAGCTGAAGAAAATGAATCTAGATTTTCACCTAAAGTTGAGTGACGTGCCGCAGGAAAAGGTCAGAGGATTCAGACTCGATCCTGAACATTTTAAGGACAAGACCGACTTAGAAGACCTCCGATGAGAAATGGATATTATTATCCGCAGAATCGCAAGCAAAGCAAATCTTCTTCAACGCGAGCTGACTAACTGAATGATGCAGAGGTGGCTTGGTCAGTTGGATTTTACACAACACTGGCTTTTAATGATTCCAGTAGCTACAGCCATTCTTGCTGTTTCAATGCTTGTACTACGGATAAATGTTAGGACTGTTATTATCCTTTATGTAATTGGACTTTCGAGAGAGACACGCTAATTGGCAGTAAAAAAGAGGGAGGAGTTGCTCACAACAATCTCCTATGGGCCTTGAGTTGCATTTCCAGTACTTGTTGAATTTCCTGAGGGATTGATAGTTGCGGCTTGGACAGAGTCCTCCCCTGACGGAATTTCGATGAAAGGCGTTGCTCCGTCGCCTCCTGTCACAAGTGGCAGGACTCCATCCCACTGCTGCGTCTTGAGCCATTCTAGATAACGCGGGTTGTTACGCAGCTGCTGATCAATTATCTTTATGGCCTCCGCTTCGCCCTGCGCCTGCAGGACGTTTGCCTGTTTTACTCCTTCAGCACGAGCGACGTTTGCCTTTTGGTCGCCAAGGGCTTTTGCTTCTGCCTGTTGGGCTTCAATCTCTATCCTTCTGAGCTCGTTGTTGGCCTGAAGCGCCCTCTGCTGAGCCTCCACCTTGGCCTCGACAGCACGAGCAAATACATCTGAGAACTGGAATTCGGTGATGGAAATGGTTTCTACCAGGACGTTATAAGCTGCCAGCCTCTGCTTTATTTGCTGCTCAATTTCCGCTTTTACGCTTTCTCTTTTCGTGATCAATTCCTCCGCGTTGAATCTGGCCGTCACTTGCTTTACCGATTCTTGAATGGCCGGGTTAATCACTCTAGCCGCATATTCAAGCCCCAATTGTTGGTAGAGAATTTGGGCGGTGTCTGGGTTGACATGATAGTTCAGCGCCACTTGTGTGCTGACTTCCTGCAGGTCTTTGGATGCAGAGGCTGCGTCCTCGACAATTTTTTGTGTTCTAACTTCGAGGGGAATTACGTTATCACGGAATGGCGTAACGAAATGTATGCCTTCGTTTAGTGATAGTGAGGTATCAACTGCTCCAAAGTTTAGCAGAACTCCTCTATGCCCGGCTTCCACTATTTTTATGCTAGCTGACAGCACCACTACGAGCACGATGATTCCTATTATGACTGGTATTGCTATTCTAGCGAATGAGCCTATTTTCCTTCCTTGATTGTACTCTTCGAGTGGTTCTCCCTCTGGAGTCTTTCTTCCATATGGTCCTGAGCGTGATCCGAAAGAAGGTCTCCCCCTGCCTCGGAACCTGCGGTTGTATATGAAGAACCCGATTGCCGCGATGGTAATTGCAGTTACTACGATCGCAATAATCATGCTTGCTTCAACCATCACTGCTCACCTTTCCTGTGATGATTGAATAATATTTCTGAATTCGCTTTCATGATGAATATATACGCAGCAACATTATTTGAGGCTTCTCCTTCATTCTCGAGCTTCTGGTATCTTGGCATTCTCTTGCCAGCCAAGACAACAATAATAATATGATACGGTATCAAGCTCAATCCAAACTATTACAAGTTCGTGACAGAGCTTGCAAACCTTCTGGACCAATCGGTGCAAGAATACAGCAAAAAATACAATCGAGTTTTCAATCATGGATATGCTAGATGATGAAGAGATGTTAGGCAAATTCATAGCCAAGCCTTGGAAGTAGCTGCTTGGAGAGGTAGAGACATGAGCTCTCTTTCTACTATGCGGATACTTTCTTGATTGTTTACTTTCCAAAAGCTTCAGCTGTCAGTGATAATGATTCAAAAACACTTTTGATCTTTGCAAATAATATTCGATTTTAATCTTGGACAAAGCATTCATCTAGACCCGCAACTTCATCATCATCCGCTTTGGCTGCCAGTCGACGTTGCTGCGCGGCAGCCTTGTCATCGCAAAGTGGAATATGATCAGCGGGGCAAAGACCGCAACGGTTATCGCTGCAAGCGTATAGTTGCCGAGGTATAGCATGTACAGCGTGATGCCTGCGCCAGTCATTATCTCTATCCAAGTGCATGTGCAAAGCTGCATTGCGACATGCTTTAGGTCGATCAACAGTGTACTTTTCGCATCTCGACTATTTCTGCCGATCGCCTCGCAAGTTTTGTTGCTGTCTTCACAGCATCATTAGAGATATAAAATTTTGATGAAAATGCATGACAAAGCTTGCTTCATAGTACAGATAAGCGAGAAAGAATTATTTATTCTAAGTTTATTGATCATTGGATCAGGTTTTTATATTTCTGTAAGTTCATTCATTCATCTTATGCGAGGAGGTGGAAAGTAGTAAATGACCGGCGACCTCGCTAATATGACAGTGATGGGATTGATCGTCGGACTGGTAGTTCTCATCTCGATTGTGCTGATGGCAATCGTTGGGGGATCCCACGTATTCGATTAACGCGTTACTTTTCTGCGCAATGCGCGCGATTAAAGAAATTTGAAGCGTTTTTACTGTCTGCCATCAGGCTGCGGGATCTTGGCGAATTTCTTTGACAGCTTGTACCCAAAACCCATTGCAATAAAGAGCGTTATCAACCCTGC
>CAMLKF010000079.1 GCA_946480575.1 uncultured Nitrososphaera sp.
TCTACCCCGCTTAATAGCCAAATGTTGTCAGATTATATTGCACATAAAATGCAATATATATGCGGCAGGTAATCAGCTAGTTTGCTTTCTCCTGAAAGAGACTTGAACGCCATTCAGGCGAGAGTAAGGCAGACCCTTGACAGGGGAGTGCAGATCGACCTATCCACCGAGCCCTGCAAGAAGTTTCTGTGCAGGCACGTGAACTGCAAGATAGGCGTCGTGATACTTTATGTTGACATTGACGGCTCGACGAAAATGAGTAGAGCGCTGCCGCCAGCACAATTTGCGACGATTTTGCATGTCTTTTCGCAGGAGATGAGCCTGACCATTTCCGAGTGCGGCGGCTACACGCTCAAGTACGTGGGCGACGCAGTTATCGCGCTTTTTCCGGCAGAATACGACAGGCAGCAGGCATCCAAGAATGCGGTTGACTGTGCAAAGAGCATGCGGGAGATAATCACAAAGTGCATCAATCCCGAGCTGGTTGTCCACGGCATGCCCGGGATAAGGATAAAGATTTCAATTGACTCCGGCGATGTGCAGGTCGTGCTCTACGGCAAGAGCCTTGAACGGTCGCACATTGACATAGTAGGGTCGAGCATCAGCATGGCAGCAAAAATGATCTCCGTCGCGCATACAGGCCAGATAATAGTGGGTCGCTCGCTTTACGAGAACCTAGCTTCCAGCATGCGGCCTGAAGATTTTACCAGGCTGGATGTGGACACGTCGCGGTGGTCATATGTCGACGAAAAGAGCGAAAGCTACAGGCTGTACCTGCTGAAATAGCAGCGCAGCTTTATTTTAGAAGATACACCCTTTACAGTATTATGAGCGCAGTAAGTGAGATAATATCGCCTAGATCTATAGTTTCAGTTGACCTAAGCGACAACCCGTCCGCGCTAGACGTGGCAAAACTCATGGTAAGGAGGAGAGTAGGGTCAGTCGTGGCGATCGAGGGCGGCAAGCCTGTCGGGATAATCACAGAAAGAGACATCCTGAAGAAGGTATCCGGTCAGGACAGGTGCCCGGGCAAGGTCAAGGCCAGAGACCTCATGTCGTCGCCCCTTGTGACTATCAAGGCGATAGACTCCATCGAGACTGCCGCAGTGACGATGGCAAAGAACAAAGTCAAGAGGGTAGTGGTGCTTGAGGAGGATGGCTCTGCAGTAGGCGTGCTGTCTGCGACCGACATCACGAAGAGGCTATCGAAAATCCTCACAGACGAGTACAATAGGTATGGATCGCTTAAGGCTATGCTGGAGATGGTCAGGGCCTAGCCGGCCTTCAGATCCTTCTTTAATTTTCTAAATTCTCTTACGCTTGACATCTGAACGTCGTCGCTTCTTGTCACAAGCTTGGACAGTGTCGGGTGGGCTCCTTTGCCCAGCCGTACGACCTCTTTGTCTTTTCTCAGGAACGACAGAGTAACGCTGTTATCCGACAGCCTGCTGGCTAATTCCGAAGCGGTTTTTAGCTTGTCAAATAGCCCTGTTTCGTCTTCGGATATTTTAAATGCGGCCGGCTCGAGCAGGTTGACTGCGATGCTTCCATTGTCTGCAGTTATCCGGGCTGCTGGTTTGCCTTCAAAGTCAATTGCGATTGTGCCCCTGCTTGCTGACCTCATGGCCTTGCCAAGCCAGTCGCTCAGCTGATCGGTAGGGTCGATGTGCAGGTGCTTGTTGCCCAGCATGCATTCCTACGCCGCCGTCGAGACGCTTGCTGTCCCCTGCATCGATTCTTCGGTTTTGTGAGCCTCCGCTGTGATTACCACCTTGCCATTGATTGTCCACTGGGCGCTACCTAATTCCCGGCCGTTTGGGCCCGCCGCCCTTGGAATATCGACGACAAGGTTGTCAAACGTGTATGTCACAGATGCGCCCTTGCCAGTCAGCCTGTCAAACAGTTGCCCGATTATCTCTGCCCACTGCGCAGACATTTGCTGCATGTTCTGCTGGTTGCTGCTGGTAGTAGTACCGCCACTATCTTGAGTCATTGCATACTTCATCGGGTACATTGCATTTAATGGGATGCTCAGATTTCTCTGGCAAATGGTTGTTCCGGATACTGATGTCACTTAGCAGTCGCTATGCTTCTGCAGCAGATGTTGGTTCGGCGCGCGTGCCTTCTGCCATTATTTCCTGTTGGGCAACGGAGGATTTTGTGTCTCTGGAAATAGCCGTGTGAGCATTGCAGTTGTGTTTGTCCTGATCTAGTCAGCCATTTCCTTTTCCTCGTTCAGGTTCTGGGTCATTCCTTTTGACGCAGGCATCGGCAACTACCTGATTCCATACATGATAAGTTACAAGGACATGGCATGTCAATAAACAGCTAGGAATATGAGCCGAAGCTTCTTCTGGTTGTAGTCGACGTCCAGGATTGCACCACTGCAATGACCTTTGATAGCTACCCAAAAGAAAATGGAGAGCATTATTCCGAGTACGGCACAGATCATGCCGCCAAGGTGATAGAGTACGACGGCGTCACTATGAACCATGTGTTGGCAAGCATGTCCACGCACCACAGGTACGAATACACGCATGAAGAGGTTGAAAGGGAGACGAGGTACTTTTGGGATGGCGCTTACCTTAGCAACACGCCGCTCTGGGAAGTCCTGCAGTACCACAAGGACTACTGGCACAAAGTCCACGGACCCGACAGAGATGCTCCCGACCTTGAAGTGTGTACATAGTGAACCTTTATCCTGCAATAGAAAAGAAGCTTCCGCAGGATCCTGACTTGATACTTGGCAGGGACATAGATATCAAGTTCTAAGACCGGACAAAGTACGACCTCAAGATTGCAGAAATGACCACAGACTATATCGACATTATCAAGGAATTGCGCGACATTGCTCAGGACAGAGAACTGCCGAAACAGGCCAGAGAAATCCTGTCAAAAAACATCAAAGATATCTTGGACAAGGATGCAAAAAGCAAAAAAGCGCAATGACGACCCAAGAAAAAGGCGCCAGCTATTGGAAGGGCAGTCTTACCGTAACAAAGGCAGTCAACGTACAGCGCGAAGACGACAGGGACGCCATATTCAGCAAGGCATTTGACTTTTCACGAATAACTATAGACGACCTACTGCAGAAAGGATACGACTCAGGCGAGGACGCATACGACAAAGCGGCGAAAAGGTAAAAACCGGCCGCAGAGCATCGACCAAGATTCAAGTGATCGGGTTAAAGTTTACGACCGATAATCTTAAAACTTTTGATATCTGAATATTCTATCGGAAACAATTAATGTGAAATTCGTCTTTGTAACGCTAGAGGCTCTAAGTATAGATCTTGCGTACGCCATACGCCAAGAAGGCAACGAAGTGAAATTCTTCATTCAGAGTGCGACAGAAAAGGACGTTGGTGATGGTTTTGTGGAAAAAATTGATTCGTGGGAAGACCAAGTAGACTGGGCCGACGTCATTGTTTTTGATGACATCGGGTTTGGCAGGACTGCTGACAAGTTGAGAGCAGAGGGCAGGAAGGTGATAGGCGGCAGCGCGTACACCGACAGGCTTGAAAATGAAAGGGAATTTGGCCACCAAGAGCTTGGAAAAGCTGGCGTCTCAGTCCTTCCAAGCTGGAACTTTTCGGATTTTGAGGAGGCAATCAAATTCGTTCAGAACAATCCGGGAAGGTACGTGGTAAAGCCAAGCGGCAAGGCGCAGAATGAAAAAGAGCTGCTGTTCGTGGGTCAGGAAGCTGACGGCAACGACGTGATCAATGTTCTAGCGCATTACAAAAAGAACTGGTCGAACAAGATAAAGATATTCCAGATACAAAAGTACTCGGCAGGGGTTGAGGTTGCTGTAGGAGCATTCTTTAATGGAAATGAGTTCATCCAGCCTGTAAACATAAACTTTGAGCACAAGAGGCTGTTCCCGGGCGAAATTGGCCCCAGCACGGGCGAGATGGGAACTCTCATGCGATGGTCTGAGCGGAGCAGGATCTTTGAGCTTACCCTTGAAAAAATGAAGCAGAGCCTTGCCGCTGCCAATTACGTGGGCTATATTGATGTCAACTGCATAGCCAACGGGACTGGGATACACCCACTCGAGTTCACGTCACGCTTTGGCTATCCGACAATATCTATTCAGATGGAAGGAATCACGAGCAAGCTGGGCCAGTTCTTTTATTCCCTTGCTAGCAGCGAAAACATCAGGCTTGAAACAAAGAAGGGCTTCCAAGTTGGAGTGGTTATTGCGGTTCCGCCGTTCCCCTTCAACGACGACAGAACGTTCAGGAAATTCTCAGAAGACGCAGCAATCCTCTTCAATAACCAGCACCTTGACGGAGTGCACCTTGGAGAGGTCAAGCGCGACGGGAGCGACTGGCGAATTGCAGGAAGGTCGGGCTATTCGCTAGTGGTTACCGGCTCTGGGGATACTACCGAAGAAGCCAGAAACAAGGCATACAAGAGGGTGAAAAACATCATGATACCAAACATGTTTTACAGGACGGACATTGGCAGCAGGTGGATCGAGGATAGCGACCTCCTGCTTTCCTACGGCTATATGTAAAAATCAAAGTGGGCCCAAAGGGATTCGAACCCTTGGCCGACCGGTTATGAGCCGGTCGCTCTAACCAGGCTGAGCTATGGGCCCGAGTAAAAAATCGTAAAGGCAGAGTATGTATAAAGGTTTGGAGAATTAGCAGTGCATCCCGCTGCCGACGTACTTTTCCTGGACAGAGTCGAGCAGCATGTTCTGTGCCTTCAGCGATTCAACTGCTGCATTGAATGCCGTCTGCCGCCTTTTCTCAGGGATTTTCTGCAATATCTCTCTCCACATCTGCGCGTGCCTCACGTCAGCCTCTTCGTGAATTTCAAAGTATTTCGTCGCGTCTTCGCTATCCATACCGTAGAACTTTTTCAGCCCATCGATTTTCGATCTGCTTATTTTTGGCAGTTCGGCTTCGTAGGCGTACATTGCGGCCACCGCCTCTTCAAAAGAAGATCCCATGAGCTTTTGTAAGAGCGCCATAGCCTCGTTTATCTTCTCTGCGCCTTCATGACCTGCAAGGTCGTCCCTTGAAACACCCAGCGCGGTTGCAAACCTAACCCACGGCTCAATGTGCTCGGCTTCCTCTCGGGCGTTATTAGCGATATCGACCTTTAACGCTGGATCTGCCGCCGCTGAGGCTATGCTTTCCACAAAGCCCGGCACCGCCTTGACCAGCTGGAAATACTCCTTCGAATACCCCTGCAGGTGATCGACCGTCAGCTTGCCCTCTGACCACATCTGGTAGAACGCGTGTTTGAGCAGGCTCCGCTTTTCAACTTCAGAATCGATCGTTTGAACAATATTTTCCATGGGTAACATCATTTCTCCCTCATAGAAAAACCTTATGAAAAATGAGCAAGAAAGGATTTTATGTGAAGGTTCTTACAAATTCTAGAAGTGCTCCGGTGGTGTAGTAGCCGCATGGCTGCACAGTCCGGTCAAGCATTGTGGCCTTTCGAGTCGCAGATCCCGGGTTCAAATCCCGGCCGGAGCACTTTACACAATCCGCTGCAGCAACGATGGTTACCGTATTTTCTGCCAGAATTAAGCATCCCAAGTCCTAGAACAGTAAATTAATATGGTCACCAGTTTGAAATACGCTCAGGGATAGAGCTAGTTTTTGAGCAGGAGAAACATCAAGGCTAACCCTTTAACCGAGCAATTTGCCGACCACCTTGCCAAGATTGACGACGCGCTCAAGCGCGAGCTCGACCTTTATTCTTGGTCGGAGTTCCACGCGCCGCTGCGCTACGCCTGCGAGGGAGGCAAGCGCATAAGGCCGCTCATACTCCTGCTTTGCGTCGAATGCGTCCAGTCAAAAAAACCGGACGCAGACGCCTACCTTGCCGCCTCAGCCATTGAGCTTTTGCATACCGAGTCGATAATCCATGACGACATTATCGACGAGGAGAACCTTCGGCGCGGCAAGCCATCGTTCCATGTAAAGTATGGCTACAACAGCAGTATCCTCACCGCCGACTTTGTGCTTGGCATCATACTCAACATCGGGTCCAAGTTGAAGGACCTAAGGATACTGAACGAGCTTTCAAACGCAGCCACTCGCATGAGTGAGGGCGAAATGATGGAGATAAGGCTTGGCAAGGAGCCGGACATCAGCGAAGACGACTACATCAAGGTGCTCGAGTACAAGACTGCCTCGCTGTTTGAAGCATCTGCAAGGATTGGCGCGATAATTGGCGGCGGCACTGAAGACCAAGTGCACGCCATGAGCTCGTTTGGCAACCTGCTTGGCATCGCATACCAGATACACGACGATCTTATCGACTACGATAACGAAAACAGGCTGTTCAATATGCTTGTCAAAAAGAATAAATCAAAGGAGTTTGTCGATCGCATGGACAAGCTCTACCAATTATATGCAGCCAAGGCAAAGAATGACCTGCGCAAGATATCGGCAGAGAGTGAGGCCAAGCGTCATCTGGAGCATCTGACCGACCTAGCATCCGTGCAGTTTTAGAACAGGGTCTTCTTTGACAGCCATGGTCTCAGCACCCTTATGATTGACGGCATGAGGACATGGGTCATGAGCAGCAACAT
>CAMLKF010000080.1 GCA_946480575.1 uncultured Nitrososphaera sp.
AAGAAGCTCCAGATTCTGAGATGCCTGCAGTGTTCATTCCTATTACCTCACCTTTCAGATTTAGCAGTGGGCCGCCAGAGTTTCCTGGATTGATTGCTGTGTCTGTTTGTATTATGTTGGGAATGGAAAAAACTTGTTGTTCGTCAATAATTGTGTCATTATTATTAGTGTCATTATTGTCTGGAGGAGCAGCTAACGACGGTATGAGCCTGCCAAGGCCACTTACGACGCCCGTGGTCATGGATCCCGTAAGGCCAAAGGGATTTCCAATAGCTGCCACCTCCTCGCCTACGGCAAGGTTGGATGAATTGCCGAGAGGCAAGGGAACAAGTTTTTCTGCAGAGACATTTTGCAATTCTAATACCGCAGTGTCGGCAAATACATCCGAACCAATCACTTTAGCTGTATAAACTGAACCATCAGAAAATGCCACTGAAACATTTTGTGCATTGGCAATAACATGGTCATTTGTTGCAACATGACCTTCTCTATCAATAACAAATCCTGAACCAATAGCAGTTCTTGGCTGCGGAGGCTGTGAGTCATCATCATTATCATCATCTCCATCGGGAGGGAGCATGGGCAAGGAATAATTCAGGACTCCAGAAGCAGTGATCTGCACTACAGAACTGTTGACTCTCGCAAATAGATCTCTAAATGTAAGTTCTTCGCCGGAGATGGTAGAAGACGTATTTGCGTTTGTTATAAGCGTGGTAGTAGTGGAAGAATTATTATTCTCAGCTGCCTGACCACCGCCAATGGTATCACTCTGTGCCAATGCCTGCAAAGGCATGAGACTTGTAATAATAATTATCATCATCAGTAGCAGCGCCAAGACCGTAACGCCGGTCAGTGAAATAATGCTACTGCTTGTAGTGATTGTGGTGTTGTTATGAATCATCCTATGTTACTGATGTTATATACGATAAACTTAATAGTTGCAGTGAAAATTGCGCATCTAATAATCTACAATACTGCTAATACTCTTTCTTCCGCGAATACCAATTTGGTCAGACTTAGTTCTAGAAAGAGCGCCAATAAACAATGCAGGGATATACATTGACTACATGATGTGCGCAAATAAGAGCTGTTACTGGCAGAGAAAATGTTATAACTTTAAAGCTCGAAATACTGAACTCACCGGTATGACAACGCCAAACCTCACTTAACCCCCATTTCTACAAAAGTAAAAATTGTCGTAGAATTAGTAGTAAGCAGATGAGGTCTCTGCGGAATAATAGAAGCACAATGCTCTCTCTTCTCGGCATAGATCGAAGCGAGATATAGTTCTTTTAGAATCGATAAATCGCTCATAATAAATATTCAATATTCTTTTACAAAACATGCATGTTCACTGGCATAGTGGAGGGCATGGCAAAGGTCAAGTCAGTCTCAAGAAGCAAAAAGGGAGCCGACATTGCCGTGAGCGTCAAGCTTGGCAGCAAGCTAGCAAAGGGCCTCAGGGTGGGCGACAGCGTGTGCGTCAGCGGCGCATGCCTCACTGTGGCAAGGCTGTCAAAGAAAGGTGAGGCCGAGTTTGAGATGATCGCTGAGACTATCAGGCGGACAAACCTCAGCGCGGTCAAGCCAGGCGACATGGTCAACATCGAGAGGTCATTAAAAGTCGGCGACAGGCTCGAGGGACATTTTGTGCTGGGTCACGTGGATGGTACAGGGGTCATCAAGGACATTATCACGCTGCCGTCTGAGACAAAGCTGTGGATCAGGCTGGACGACGCGCTCTTGAAATCGGTGGTGCCAAAGGGCTCTATAGCAGTGGACGGCGTCAGCCTCACCTTGGTGGATGTCAAGAACGACCGCGTGTCTGTGTCGCTTATCCCCCATACCCTCAGCGTAACTACGTTGGGCCATAGGTCAAAAGGTGACAGAGTAAACATCGAAACTGACATCCTTGGCAAATACATCTTAAGCAACTTACCACCAAATTAGTAACAACCAGAATGTTAGTAATCTTTTAATAACAACAGTTAGAGAAGCTAGCTGTATTGATGCTCAGCGAAGCAATAGCTGCCCTCAAGGCCGGCAGGTTCGTGCTTGTCTACGACGGCAAGGGAAGGGAAAATGAGATCGACATGGTAATCGCGGCAGAATGCATAAAGCCTCATCATATTGCGACGATGAGGAAGGATGCCGGTGGGCTCGTCTGCCTTGCCGTAGCCAACGAGATAACTTCAAAGCTGGGGCTCGTTTACATGCACGATATGATAGCAGGCATGGGCAAGGTAAACCCAGTATTTTCAAAATTAACAGAAGGCAAAGCCGCATATGGCGACAAGCCTTCATTCTCCATATCAGTCAACCACCGAGACACGTACACCGGCATCACCGATAATGACCGGGCGCTGACGGTATTAAAGATGGCAGAGGTCTGCAAGAATATTGACGCAGGCGGCATGGATGATTTTGCCAAGAATTTCAGGGCGCCAGGTCATGTGCCGATACTGATAGCTTCAAAGCGCCTGCTGCACGACCGCATGGGTCACACAGAATTGTGCGTGTACCTCGCCAAGCTTGCAGGACTGACACCGGCAGTTGTCATATGCGAAATGATGGACTCTACAACGCACAGGGCGCTCACTATCGAAGCCGTCAGAGAATATGCCGGCAAATCTGGCATCTCGCTGGTTGATGCAAGCGAGCTCAAAGCTCACGCCAAGGTGGCATAGCCAGCAATTGATACAGATCGCAATAGTAGTTTCCGAGTTTAATAGCGAGATTACATTTCGGATGCTCGAGCAGGCAAGAGACCACGCCGCCAGGGTGAAAGCCAAGGTCAGCTATGTGCTGTACGTGCCGGGCGCGTTTGACATGCCACTTGCAGTTGAAAAGTTGCTAAAAAAGAAAAATGTTAACGCGGTGGTCACGCTTGGCGCCGTGATAAAGGGGGACACGCGCCACGATGACATAGTAGCTGAAAACGCGGCGCGGCTAATAGCCGATCTGTCGTTGAAGTATGGCAAGCCAGTGGCCCTTGGGATAACAGGACCGGGCATGACAATAGACCAGGCAAAAGAACGGACCGAGCTTGTGCCTGTAAGGGCAGTTAACGCAGCAGCCAGCATGGTAGCAAGATTGAGAAAGTTGAAAAAGGCAATTGTCGGTGGGGAAACAGTGGTAATAAATAAATGATAATACAGCTGACAATAATTAGGATAGAGGGCTACGGTCCTTGGACGCTTACACTTGGAACTGACAGGGAGGCGCAGCTCCAGATGCTGCAGGCAAAGATATATCATGACGTCCAGAGACTATTTTCGGAAAAGAACTGCATCGTCTTCTTCAACAGGTTCGACGAGTATTTCGCGATAACAAATGGCCTTGACTCAGCCGACCACAAGGAGATACAGCAGGAGCTGGCAAGGGCGTACAAAGAGTTGAAGATATCGATGGCAGTTGGCATTGGCAGGACGGCGCTTGAGGCAAACCTGAACGCCTACAAGGCAAGAAAAGAGGAAAGGGTGCTTGACGGCGAAGCCAGAATTTTCGGCGGCACCAGCAACGCGGACATCGCGCAGATAATGCATATTGACATCGATAGTTCCGCGAAGGTGGGGGACTACCTGTCGCCCTATGAAGTGACGGCGCTTATGACGAAGATATACAGCAGGCTTGCTGAGGAGTTCCTCAAGCACGACTCGCTAACGTTCTTCCTTGGAGGCGACAACTTTATGGTGATTTCAAACGGCATGACAAAAGAACAGGCAGACGCGGTGATAAAGAAGGTAACGGCAGGAATTGACATCAAGCTCAATTGCGGGATAGGCATAGGCAGGAATGGCAGGAGGGCGGCCGAAGGCGCTACCAAAGCACTTGATACTATTAGGGACCTGCGCAAACAGGGCAAAATCCAACCAATATACGAGACACGATGTCTCTAGCCATAACTGACGCCAGCCTGCTTTTGGGTAGAGAGCTCGATTACGTCGAGCGTGGCTACATCGAAATTGAAAACGGCAGGATCAAGAGCGCAGCAGCTGGCAGCTATGAAGGTACCGGCAAAAAGCTAGATGCAAAAGGGTTCTTGGTAATTCCCGGTTTTATCAATGCGCACACGCACATCGCAGACTCTATAGGAAAAGACATTGCTGCCGGCCACAGGCTTGACGCAAGGGTGCACCCGGTATTTGGGGCGAAAAAGAAAATTCTGGAAAGGAGCAGCCCCGATTACCTCAAGGCGTTCATCAAAAATTCTGCGGTGTCCATGATGAAAAAAGGCACGGTGGCCTTTGCGGATTTTCGCGAGGGCGGGCCGGCAGGTCTCAGGCTGCTGAGGGAAGCACTTGCTGATTTGCCGATAAAATACGTGGCGCTTGGCAGGACCAATTATTATTACAGTAATAGCCCTAAAGAAGACGATGATGGCAAGCTGCCGGCTGAAGCGCTACAGGAGGCCAAAGAGGTGCTAGAGCTTGCAGACGGGCTTGGAATCAGCGGCGCCAATGAAAACACTGACGCGGCCCTTGAGCAATACAGGCAGCTTGCTGCTACGAGAAAATTGCTGGCGATACATGCCGCCGAGTCAAAAGAGACAGTCGAGTTTTCCAAAGCACGCTCTGGCAAAAGTGAAGTGGACAGGATAATGGAGCACATGAAGCCTGATTTCGTAGTGCACATGACAAACGCGACAGACAGCGAAATATCCCTTATCGCAAAAAGTGGAACAGGCATTGTAGTCTGTCCGAGGGCAAACGGCGTGCTTGGCGCAGGCATTCCACGCGTTGCCCAGATGCTCCGGCAGGGCTGCCTTGTGGCTGCAGGCACTGACAATGTGATGCTGAACTCGCCTGACATTCTGAGGGAGCTAGACTATGTCTGGAAAGTGTCAAGAGCAGCCGAGGGCAGAATGATCGAAGCGCGGGAGCTGCTGAAAATGGCAACTATCAATGCCGCGACGATTTTGCGGCTAAACTCTGGCTGCATAGAACAGGGGCGCGCAGCAGACTTGATATTTGTGGACAAAAGGCACGCCGATCTTTATCCGATGCATGACCCATACGCTGCTGTAGTTCACAGGCTGAGCCAGAGTTCGATAAAGGCAATCATGATCGACGGGCGCATCGTGGAGGCGATAAATTGAAGGTAATAATCAATGGCGCAATGACAGTCGACGGCAAGATAGCTACTGCCAGCGGCGACTCAAAGATATCTTCAAAAGAGGATCTCATGCGCGTCCACAAGCTGCGGGCCTCTGTCAATGCAGTGGTAGTGGGCATCTCGACAATTCTGGCAGACGACCCCCGGCTCACTGTAAGGCTGGTGAAAGGGAGGAACCCTGCCAGAGTGATAGTGGACAGCAAGGGCAGAGTCCCGCTTGATTCGCAGGTGCTGAGCACAGCATCCAGGGTCAGGACAATAGTGGCAGTGACGGATCAGGCGCAAGAAGAAAAGGTACGCAGGATAAAGGAGGCAGGCGCACAAGTGCTCATTGTAAGAGAAGGAAAAAAAGGCCAGAGCGCTGCCGTGCCGCACGGCGTCAACCTTAAAGTGCTGTTCTCTGCTTTGGAGAGGATGGGGCTGAAGAAAATACTTGTCGAAGGTGGGGGCGAGCTCAACTGGTCGCTCCTGCGTCTTGGGCTGGTGGACGAGTTAATAGTGACCATGGCGCCGAAAATAGCTGGCGGTAGGCTGGCTACTACGCTTGTCGAGGGCGATGGCTTTGACGAAATTGCGCAGGGGATACGGCTGCAACTAAAGCAGGTGGAGAGAAAGAAGACGGGTGAGCTCGTGCTCTGCTACAGGCCGCTGTAAACTTCCACAGCACTTTTTAACACCTCGCCCACATAATGCAATAGTACACAGAAGTGAACAGCCTGGCCAAATTCCACTTAGGACAGGCAATAGACGGCTCGAAATTTGAAGTAGACCGCACATCGCTGACCAAGCACTCGATAATTCTTGGAGCCACTTGTTCCGGCAAGACGGTCCTGTCAAAAGTCATTGTAGAAGAAGCTGCATTGCAGGGCATACCCACTTTTGCCATCGACCCCAAGGGGGACATCGGCAACCTAGCGTTCAAGTCTGTCAACTTTGATTTTTCAAAATGGTCGGGCAAGGAGGCCGACGCGCTGCTGAAAATCGGCAGGGCCAAATATGCCGCCAGCCTGCAAAAGACGTACAGCGACAAGGCTGCAGAGTTCGAGGTGGCGCCAAGCGCTGCGGCAAACTTTGCAAAGGAGGTCACTATGCGCATATTCACTCCAAAATCGGTGGCTGGGCTTGCAGTCGGCATTTCGCCGGACCTGTCGGCACCGCAAGATTTTAGCAGGCTCTTGAGCGCAGATATTGCGTCTGCCGCCGATCTCCTCGACCTGACCTCGTTCAACCTGCTGCGCCTTGCCGGCTATGGGGAGGGCGATAGAAAAGAGATAACCTTCGTTTCCACTATCCTCGAGAACGCATGGGAAAACGGCGAGAACCTGACGGTAAACGACCTCATCAGGAACATCGAAAACCCGTCGTTTAGCACCATCGGCATACACGCACTCGCGCATGCTGGACGCAAGCTTTGACTCAGCAAGCAAGCGCA
>CAMLKF010000081.1 GCA_946480575.1 uncultured Nitrososphaera sp.
TCGGTCAACGGCCTTACGGTCCTGTTGACAAGCGGCATCGAGGGCAGCAGAAACAGCGTCTGCTGGAGCTCCTCGTTCGACGCCATGTCAAGCACCATTATGCCTCCCGGCGAGTCTGCAAACGCGTACGCGAACCTGAGCTTGCCTTGCTCTTTCAGGCCGCTGTAAATGTTGAACGTCTGCTGCAGCATCTTCATCTGGGCGACTGCAAGGTCGGGCTCTACGAACTCTAGCTTTACGGTGTCTGTAACAAGGAATAACATGGAAAGGGGATAATGGCCGCAACCGAATAAGCTTATCGCGAAGATCATAGGAATAAATTATCTCGTACTTTTTTTCTTGGCAGCACATATATATCAACAACCGAGTCGCTGCGCAAGGACTACTAGCTTATCGAAAAGATGGTCACTGCGCTTGGCGCCACTGCAGAGCTGTTAATGAGCGGCAGAGACACGTCCCGGCACCAATCTTGGATCAGGTGATCGATTTTACCAAGAATTTTGTCGACGTTTGCCACCACGGCAAGGAGGAAGAGTCGCTCTTTCCTGCCCCTGGGAAGGGCGGGATGCCGAGGGAAGAAAGTGGGTCCGATAGCAAGGGTGCTCCTTGAGCATCAGGTGACAAAGGAGATGGCTGTGGCCGCCAAAATGGAGCAACCTGAAAAAAATATCTCCAGTCAGGCAACACTGACGCGCTGGTGGCGGCTGACATCAAAAGCTACATCGACACGTGGCTCTGCACCTGGCCAAGGAGAACTATCGGCTGTTTGTGATGGCGGACATGGTGCTGCAAGGCAGGGGCGAAGAGATCATCAACAGTGATCTGGCTCGGTCAAAGGGATTGGAGCTGAAAGAGCTTGGCAGGACAAGAGCCGATTATGAAAAGCTAGTAGGCAACGTAGAATCGGACCTGCCGTCATAATCATAAGGCTTCTATGCCGGTGGCTTTAGCATGCATCGCAGCGTGGCTGCAAGGGAAGCCCAGATAGCCAAGATGCTTCAGGAGCTGCACGCGTCGTACCTGAAGGGCAACGAGTATGACGACGACGATCCGATATTTTATCGCATAAACTACCGGCTGGCTGACGCTTTCGGGCTCACAAGAGAAGGTGCCGAAAAATACCATTCGGCATATCACCGGGACAACCCGCGCCGGGTCTCTCAGGGCTACTGCGATAGGCGCGAGAGTGTAGTGACAATAATCCCTGTCATTTACGGTCTGCAGGAAAGCGATCTTGCCTACCTCAGGGCAATGGAGGCCGAAGGCAGGCTCATAATAGGCGACATTAGCAGTCTGAGACAGGGCTTCAGGGCGGCGATGTTTGGGTGCAGGGAGTGCAAGACACTCTTGCCAAAGTATGGGACGCTGTAAAAAAAAGAAAAGGTTATTGCCCTATCTTGAAAATTAAGATGCATAGTGCACAGCCTCCCAACAACAATCGCCTCATTTGGGCTCCTCATAGCCATAGTGGGAGGTTCATTCTGGTACATCTCGATGAACCCTGTCGAAGTGCCACGAGAGCCGGGAATTGGTATTGAAGCCGACAACATTACCCCAGAGATAGCTCAAGCCCTTGGCCTAGGAGAGCAACGAGGCGTTCTGATAATCGCCGTTGTGCCTGGAGACCCGGCGGACAGGGCGGGGTTAAGGGGCACAGAAGTCACCAGCAATGGGCAGGTGGCTGCGATTGGAGACATCATAATCGCCGCAGACGGCCAAGAGATTAGAGATGACACTGACCTCCGCGCCTTTCTAAGCAGCAAGAATGCAGGCGATAACGTCAGATTGACGATCATACGAGGGGGCACCACTGTCATGGACGTCAACTTGACACTTGGAGAAAGCTCTGCCTAGACAATTTATTGCAAATGTTATAACTCGAAGGTAAAAATTTTTGGAGGCAAATATTATTCGCTGGTGGGGGCTCACCTCCAGAATATGCTTGGCGACTTCCATCCTGTCCATCTTGGGGGTTTCCTGTGGTCAAGCGCGATCTTGTACTGGGCCACAATAGCCTGGTCGTCCTCGGCTATGAGTATCTTAGCGCCTTTTTAATCAAATAAGCCTCTACTCAGTGTTTTTTATGTAACAGTGTTCTATGCCTGTTGCCACGCTGTCATAACTCAAACTTTATACCCTCATACGGCAACTATGACGCATGTGAAAAGAAAGATCATTACCGAGCCCCCCGGGCCAGCAGCAAGAAGAATAATCGATATCATAAAAAGAAACTGCTATTACTCTACGTTCACCTACCCGCTCGTGATAGCAGACGGCCGCGGCTGTCTCATACAGGACGTAGACGGCAACTTGTTCCTTGACTTTACCTCAAACATTGGCTCGTGTCCTCTCGGCTACTCTCATCCTGAAATAATGGATGTTCTGGCAGGGCATTCAAAGAACGGCGCACACAAGATCGCCGGCCAGGACTTTTACTGCAAAGAGCACGCCGAGCTGTCGCAAAAAGTGATGTCGATAGTCCCCGAAGGCTTCAAAGCATTTTTCATAAACAGCGGGGCGGAGGCGGTAGAAAACGCGATCAAGATAGCCTATCGCAAGACATCCAAAGAGACGCCTTCGACGCTGCCAGGCATTTCGTGCATAAACGCCTTCCACGGCAGGACGCTCGGCGCGCTTTCTTTTACCTTCAGCAAGCCGGAGCAAAAAACCAGATTTCCTCAGCTGCCAGTGCTGCGAATAAAGTTCTGCACTTCTGACGGCGACACTGAAGTGGACGCCGCAGAAAAAATGCTGCGGGAAAATAATAAGGTAGCGTTCATTCTGAGCGAGATAGTGCAGGGAGAGGGCGGCTACAACATTGCAAGCCGCAACTTCATCCAAACACTACGGAAATGCGCAGACAGGCATGGTGTACCGCTCATTCTGGACGAAGTGCAGTCCGGCATGGGGCGCACGGGCAAATGGTGGGCATTTGAGCACTATGGCGTCAGGCCAGACATTATGAGCGCTGCCAAGGCGCTACAGGTCGGCATGGCCGCGTACGACGACAGGCTTGACCCCGGCGAGCGGGGCGCGCTTTCAAGCACATGGGGCGGCGGGAGCAGGATAGACATGGCAGTCGGCGCCAAGATAATCGAAGTCATCAAGAAGGACAAATTGCTACGCAATGCCGCAATAATGGGAGAGAAGCTCAAGAAGGGAATAATAAGTGAATTGTCCGGCAAGAAGAACAGCAGAATAATTGATGTGCGGGGACTCGGCCTCATGATAGGAATAGAATTTGGCACCAAAGCTGACAGGGATGCCAAGCTGAACAGGGCGTTCAAGAAAGGGCTCCTGCTTCTTCCAGCCGGCCAGAAGGCAATGAGGGTGATCCCTCCTCTAATAATAACAGAGAAAGAAGCGGACGAAGGACTACAGATAATGAGTGAAGCGTTCCTGTCAGGCTAGGGACCCTTGTACTCGACGACTGAATAGAATGCGTTCTTGCCAGCGTCATTAAAGTTCAGGTTCGGGGTTGTAATGCGCATCATTTTTGACTTTGCCGCATCGCCCAGCTTCCAGATAAAGCCGGTTGACAGCTGGATCTTGATATCCTGCTCTTCGCCTGTCACCGGGTTTTTGAGGCTCTCAAGCTGGACATCCATGACGCGGGGAATGGAAAAGCTGCTTTTCCTACAATGTATCTTTACATTGATGTCGACGAACTGAGGATCAAGCACGTACCTATAAGTGCCTGCAAATACCGCAAATGGCCTTCTCCTTTTGCCTTGCCTGACATAATGGTTACAAGCGCATCTCTCTACTCCTTGCTTGCTCTCTTGGTGATGAAAAGTTGCACGGGCAGCCATAATCACAATTACAAGTTTCAACATAGTCCGCTTTCATATGCCAGTTTGGAATCTGGGTAGCTGATGTGGAGGAAGAAGTCACATATCAAGAAAAAGAAGAGGATTGCTTTAAGAAAGATTTTTGAAAGATTTTAGTAAGCCCTGTAGCTGTCGCCAAGCACCTGCGACGCTATTTTCAGCTCAAGCACTTCGTTTGCCCCCTCGTAAATGACAGTCGCACGTGAATCAAGGAAGTGTCTTGCCACTCTAGCTGTCTTGAGGTAGCCAAACGACCCGAATATCTGGACAGATCTATTTGCTGCTTCAAATGATGCGTTGCTTGCATGAAATTTTGCAATCGCTGCCAGGTTGTCGGCTTTATTCCTGAGCGTGGAATACTCTTTGTTATTCCTATCAAGCCTAGTCTGCCATTCGCGCTCTTCTTGTTTTAACCCTTCAACGTATTCGTGAAGTTTTTGCCTTGCCATTGCGGCCCTGTAGACAAGCCAGCGCGAGCTTTCAATCCCAACTGCTATTCTTGCAATGTGCTCTTGTATCAGCTGCTTTTTTGCAAGCGGCGAGCCATGCTGTTCTCTTGACTTTGCATGCGCCATGCATTCGCTCAGGCAATCCTTCATTACGCCTACTGCACCGGCGGCAACGCTCAGCCTGCCGTCAATGAGCGCGCCGTACGCGATGTTCAGGCCCTGACCTAGTTTGCCAAGCAGGTTCTTTCTTGGGACGATGCAGTTGTCAAAGTAAATCTCAGCGTTCTTGACTGTGAGCAGGCCCATCTTGTTCTTCATTTCTTCTGTCCTGAGGCCTGGCGAATCGCGATCAACGATAAAGGCGGAAATCCTGCCGCTGTCAGCGTCTTTTGCGTATGTGGTCATGACGCCTGCAAAGGTTCCGTTTCCGATCCAGTGCTTCTTGCCTTTGAGGACAAAGTGGTCGCCCTTCTTTTCAAATTTCATGGCCATCGACGCGGGGTCACTGCCGGCAGCAGGCTCTGTCAGGGCAAAAGCCATGACGCTTTTTCCGCTCGCAGTATCTGGCAGGTATTCCTTCTTTTGCTCCTCGCTTGCCCACCCCTGCAGCAGGAGCTGGCCTATCGAGGTATGTGCTGAAAAGAAAGTCCTGAGAGAGCTGCCTTCTTCGCCAATCCTTTCAATTGCAAGAGCATAGGTGAGCATGTCGTAGCCAAGGCCGCCATACTTTTTTGAAATGGGGCAGCCGAGCATCCCTATCTTGCCAAAAACTGGCACAATCCTGTCGTTGAACTTTTCTTCAAGATAGCACTTTTCTTCGTACTGCCGTATCGACCTGCATGCGGCATCTACCCTGTCCAAAAAACTGCGCTGCTCTTTGGATACTTCAAAGTTCATCTGCGAAAGGTTGGAATAAGGCGGCATATGGGTAATTTGCTGCACGTAGATATAAAAGCCAGCCTATCTGCATGAGCTGCATGAGGTTTGAGGATTTTGCTGTCGGCCAGTCATTCACTGCGTCGATAACGATAACAAAGTCCGACTTTGATGACTACATGGCATTTGCGCGCACGAGAAACATCCCCCACAAAAACCCTAAGCTGGCAGAAAAGGAAGGGATCAAGGGCATCATGCTGCCGGGAAGGTCGATAATTGCGCGGGCAGAAGGTGAGATGACCCGGCTGTCGGCGTTTTCAGACCATATAATGCTGCTCTACAGGATGGATGGCAATCCTGGCTGGAGCAGCCGGCATACAAGGTTCTTGGGTGAGGTCTATGCAGGCGATACGCTTGAAGTAAAGTACGTCATATCAGACAAAAAGGAAGACAAGGGCTACGGCATACTGGCTATCGACTTTGAAATAAACAGGGCCGATGACAAGAAACTTGTCATAGTGTCGCGCAGGAACCTATACAGGATAAAGAAGCAAGTATGAGAAATTGTTACCCTGAAATGTCCTCTTTTTTTGACATCAGAAAAAATGAGAAAGTTTACTTTGCTTCCTCCTTAACCGGCTGCCGTGCGCTTTTTCTTTCCACTCATGGTTGAATTGCATATATCGCATAGGGATCTTTGGTTCCGCCTTTGTTCTTGACCTTGCGTATACGGCAGTCAAACTTTTCGGAATTGAGCTCCCTTCTTACTTCCTTGGCATGCTCAGCTTTGCAGTACATAATTAATTAAAGCTGCAAAAACGGATGAGCTCTGCTTGATCCACCTTTCTTGGGTTGTCTTTCTTCACGCAGCCCTCCTGTCGATCGAATCGATAGTA
>CAMLKF010000082.1 GCA_946480575.1 uncultured Nitrososphaera sp.
AGGACTACCACATCAATGGCAAGGAGAGGTGCGTGTTTGGTGTCTGCTCTTGCCAAGGTTACCAAAGGTTTGAATCGACGTCCAGCCACTCTCAATATCGCATAAGATACTAATTTTTACCATTGGCAAAGAGTAGAAGATCGGAATCAGCTAACAACAAATCATTGAAGCAGTCCAAAAAGAGCGCATGAGGATTGGTCGGAAGAAAGGGTCGAGTCAGAAGACGTCCTGTAGGTAGAGGGCGTTTAGGTGGCGGCGGCGGCCCTTCTGCGCATCCACCAGACAAGCCGACGCCTACTGCTACTCCGGAACCTCAACCAGCTCCCGGGTCGCCTGACGAATGGTCATTGAGAGAAATAGGGAGCACCTTCAAGCCAGACGAATTAGAGCTATAGCTCTGCCATTATTCAGCCGAGCTGTCGCTCGTTGCAAGCGGCTTGATCTCTTCTATGTTGAGCTCTTTACCGCAGCGCGGGCACTTGGCTTCAGAAGGTCGCTCGACTTCCTCCAGCTTGGTACCGTCGGCAGGGCATTTGCCGTCAAAGTGGGAGTCCAGAACATCTGCGTGAATGAACTTTTGCTCCTTTCCGCACACAAACAGGCGGTACTGTGCAAACTCGGTGTTGACATCAGTCAGTGTCTGATCCATGTCCGGCGTCCCCAACACATGCCTAGACTCGTAGCCGCACGAGGCGCACTTGAAGCTGTAGACCTTCAACGTATAACATGGAGCAAATGGGAATAAAAGCATGTCAGCTTTGTTCTGCAAGACAGTTTCTTCCATCTTTTTCTTCCGTCTTAAATAAGCTCGAAAATCGAGCCTACTAGTAGTAATTGAAGAAGAAGCTGAAAGCATTCCTAGCCATGATGTTGCTGTCGTCGTTTCTTTCATCCTCCAGCATCGTGGCTGCCACCTCTGAGACGGGCCTTGCATATCGCAAGTTCGTCATTTATTACGGCTGGTACTCGGACAGCGAAGGCAGGCTGGACCCTGACCTTGACAGAATAACCAGAAGCAAGCCGGAATACATCATAAGCCCCTACCATACTTCCACTGGCCTTGTCAACTTGAAGCCCGAGGTGATGGACAGGCTGCACGAAAGCGGCACCAAGGTGCTCGTCTATGTTGCAACGTGGAACGCCGGCAAGAACCTCGACGCCGTCTTTGCCGAAATGAAGACGAGGTTTGACGGGGGCGCGGACGGCGTCTTCCTTGACGAAGTGGCGATGCTCCACGCGCAGCCGCAGGTCAGCTATTACAGAGAGATCTACGAACATGCCAAGTCGTTTGGCAGCGACAAGATGGTCATAGCGAGAACCCCGGCAGCATATTGGTAAGCGAAAGCATCATGCTGGTGAACGACATCGTCTCGTTTGAGCACCAGGTAAGCCTTGCGCAGGACGCTAGGATCACAGCTTACTATGGCAGCGTGATCGCCGGCCAGCTGGAAGCCTTTGCACGCTGCCAGGATTACCCGCGGCACGTGGCCGACTCTATACTGCTGGGAGGGCCGCTGGTAGGGCTGCTTGAGCTCCGGATGAGAGAGAGAAAACGTAATGGCATCTTTAGGCTGCGCGCCGCCGTAAATTCTTCTGTAATTGTTAAAAGGAAAACTTGCGGCCGACATATATACACATGAATCCTCTTCAGATGGCAAGGGCAAAGAGCCGCGACCCGGTGCCGCTTTTGCTACTGCTGCCTGCCCTAACGATATTGTTCATATTCTTGCTGTCTAGCGCCGGCCTTATCTCCGACTAGAGCTGGCTTTTTCCTGCTTTCAAGCGTCTGTAATATATCAGTCAGTCTCTTTCGGAGCGAAATCGTGCTCACCTCGGTGGCGTCGGTTATCATTGTCTTGGCGATGTTGAGCCCATGCTCCACGGTCGCAAGGTACAGGGCAGCCGCCGCCGCCAGCACAAGCAGGTTCTTGCCCATAATCCCCTTATGGCTGCGACTGACGACAGGATTTCCCTTTCCCTTCTAGATACTCGCGCTCCTCGATGCCATCGTGGGCCGAGATCTTTGTTATGTTCCTGAAAGGATCGGTAATGGGGGCTCGATGGGCATCTCGCCAACAAGAATCTTGTAGCAGTGCGTCGCAAACGGCTTGTCCACGCCTGCAACCCTGCTTACCTCGTCTATCCTCCGAGGTTATCATCCTTCCCTTGCAAGCAAGGTGAATGAAGGCGACGACAAAGCCCGAGATCGATCTGCCCTTTATCAGGCTCTTTTGCAAGGCTTTTCGGTAGAAATACGCCGAGCGCTCTGCCACCTGGCAGGAAAGCCAGAGGCCGTTGCAGACTCTGTTCATTTCCCAAGTGGCCTTTTTGAGGTTCCTTGAAGCAGGTGCGCCTGAAACAGACATTGCGTTCAGCTTGCGCAGCCTGTTCGCCAGGATTGGGCGTGACGCCTTGTGGATGTAAATAGAAGATGAAGAGTCGTCGTCCTGGGAAGAAGAATTATTGCTTCCTGCTCGCTGCCTGATTTTGCTCCTGTGGCTGCATCGACCATGCGGCGCCGATATAGATGGAAAGCCGTCCCGGGCCCTGTCGTCTGCCGGGGAGGGCGACCGCCACTCCGGCGTAAGCGTCTCGACTCTCTCCTTGAGAACGATTCCGCAGGCGCTGCATACGAGCTCGCCCGTAAAGCTGTTAGTTATCGGAAGGCTGCCGCAGGACGAGCACAGCTCGTCTTCCGGCCCAGAATGGTCTGTCACTACAGCCTAAACAAAAGCCGGAGCGTAATTAACCGAGAAGCAAGAATCGTGCAATGTCCTCCTTAGTTTGATTTTAAAGAAAGCAGATTCTGTCGGCAAATTATAGTTTATTTATGGGGCGACAAATCTTCTCACTGATGAAGCAGAAAGAAACTGCGTTCTGATTTTTCACTCATACGCCGCCAGAGTGCAAATCCCCAATCATTAAAAACACCTCAGCCGGTCATTTTGTGAGATGTGCTCAATTATCGGGATCATTGGCAGGGATATTGTTGCGCCAGCCCTCATCGAGAGCCTCAAGCGGATGGAATACCGCGGATATGACAGCGTAGGCGTGGCGACGCTTTCTACTGGTAAAATTTCCGTAAGAAAAGGGACCGGCAAGGTAAACCAAGTAAACAGCAGCCTTAACCTTGCTGAGATGGACGGCTTTGTCGGAATCGGCCACACCAGATGGGCGACGCACGGCGGAGTCACCGACTATAACGCCCATCCGCACTCCTGCTGTACCGATGACATTGCAGTAGTGCATAACGGAATAATTGAAAATTATTCTGTACTGAAACAAGAGCTGGCAGGCAAGGGGCACCACTTTCGTAGCGAGACAGACACCGAGGTAATAGCACACCTGCTTGAAGACCACTACAATTCCAGCAAGGATGTCAAGAAAGCAATGATGGAGACAGTCAAACGTCTTGAAGGGTCGTACGCCTTTGTGGCCATGTTTGCAAACGGCACGCTTGCCTGCGCAAGGCTTGACGAGCCGCTCGTCATCGGGATATCGGACAACGCCTACTATACTTCAAGCGACGTGCTCGGCTTTTTGCAGTATACGGATCAGGCGGTATTCCTTGACAACCGCGATATAGCGATAATCCGCCAGAATAACGTCAGCATTTTCAATTTCAGCGACGATCGGGTGGCGCGGAGCATTACAAAGGTGGCGTGGGAGCTTGCAGACGTCAACAAGGGCAAGTTTGCCCATTACACTATCAAGGAAATATTTGAGCAGCGCACCGCGGTCAAAGCTGCCACATACCAGGAAGACCACGAGATAAAGGCATTCTGCGACGCACTATCAAGCGCCGGCAACATTATCATCACTGGCAGCGGCACCAGCTACCACACCTCACTTATCATCTCGATGGTGGGCTCACGCTTTTTGAAAAAGCGCTTTGGACCGGTGATGGCAAGCGAGTTCAAGTACAACATGGACTCGATAGACAAGGAAACGATAGTTATAGCGATATCTCAGAGCGGCGAGACGGCTGATGTTTTGTCTGCTACAAAGCTGGCAAGGGCGCAAGGAGCAAGGATACTGTCTATCGTCAACGTGCCGACGTCGTCGCTTGCGCGCACTGCCGATGTTTCGCTCAGGATCAACTCTGGGCCGGAGATCGGCGTCGCGGCGACCAAGAGCTTTACCGGGCAGGTGTCGCTTGCCTACGCCATCCTAGACAGCATCAGCGGCGGCAAGATCGGCTTTGACAGGGAAGTCGTTTCAGAAAAAATAACAAAGATGCTCTCTGGCGCGTCCAGCATCGAGCGCCTTGTGAACACGACCATGCCCAGGGTAAATGACATTTACCTGCTCGGGCGGTCGATACACTTTCCTATAGCACTTGAAGGCGCGCTCAAGATGAAAGAGCTTGCCTACGTGCATGCAGAAGGAATCGCAGCCGGCGAGCTCAAGCACGGACCACTGGCGCTCATGGACAAGAACGCTTACGTCTTTGTGCTCAACCCCGACGATGTGACCTACAGCGACACGCTATCAAGCGCACACGAAGTCAAGGCAAGAGGCGCCAAGATAATCGGCATCTCAAACGTGCCAAACGAGATATACGACTCAATGATCGAGATACCCAAGATGGAGAACGACTTGCTATACCCACTGGTAGAGATAATCCCACTGCAGCTCTTCTCCTACTACCTTGCGCTTCAGAACAACGCGGACCCCGACTTTCCGCGCAACCTTGCAAAATCGGTCACCGTGAGGTAAAGGTATAATTAGTTTAAGCGGACATAACAGCGCAGAGAGAGAGAGATGGAAGCAGGCAGCGCTACTGTGGAAGAAGTAACTTGCGAGAACTGCGGCAACCCTATCGATGCCTGCATGTGTTCGTGCCCTTACTGCGGGCAAGTGGACGCCTGCGAGTGCTGCCTCTATGACGCTGCCACTGGCGGCGGCTAGTTCTAAAGCATTAAAAGAAGGACAAGTGAAGAATTCACGTTGGAAAATGCAATTACCAAAAATTCCCTGAGCTGGGTGATAGGGGGAGCTCAGGGCAGCGGCGTCGATTCAGCCGCAAACATATTCTCCCGAGCCTGTGCCGGAGGCGGGCTCCACATATTTGGCAAGAGGGAATATTATTCCAACATCAAGGGCGAGCACAGCTATTTCACAGTGAGAGTGAGCGAAAGACCGGTGCACTCGCACGTTAACGAAATCAACATGCTAGTCTCATTTGACGCCGAAACCGTCTTTCGGCATTTCACAGAAGTGACGCAGGGAGGCGGGATAATTTACGATACTGACGTGGCCGAGACCACGATTGACGAAGTGCCCACAATCGATGATTATGCCGCCGACCGCATAAAAAAGACACTTGAAAAGGCCGGCCTTGGCTTCAAGGTGCAGGATGCACTAGAGTACGCGAAAAAGCGCAGCGTGGTCCTGTTCCCTGTGCCGTTCTTCCAGCTGCTGCAAGAGTTTGCGCAAAAAGCAAACGACCCAGCGCTCAGCAAGCTGACAAGGATGGTAAACGTCATGGCGCTTTCTGCGTCAATGGCGATAATGGAGTTTGACAGCGAAGTGCTTGCAAGGGCTATCCAGTTCATATTTAGGGCGAAAAAGAAGGTCGCAGACCTGAACGTCAACGCGTCAGCGCACGTGTACAACTATGCCAAGGCGAAATTTGCAGAAACCGGCTTCAAATACCGCTTGCAGGCGAGGCCGGCAGAAAAGGACATAATAATCGTGCAGGGAAACCAGTCGTCTGCCTTAGGCAAGATGGTTGCAGGCTGCCGCTTCCAGACATACTATCCAATTACGCCAGCCTCTGACGATAGTGAGTTCCTTGAAGCAAATGAGATTGTCGACCTGAATGACTCGGGCAGCAAGGGCTCTACTGTGGTCATCCAGACTGAAGACGAAATCGCAGCCATTGCAA
>CAMLKF010000083.1 GCA_946480575.1 uncultured Nitrososphaera sp.
AACCATGCTTGTAAGGTTATAAGGCAGGCGTGACAAAAAATCGTGTTGCCGGTTCAGCTCGACGACACCGACGTCGCGATAGTGAAATCCCTGATGGCAGACGGACGCAAATCCTTCCGCGCCATATCAAGAGAGACCAAGGTAAGCACCCCGACTGTTAAGGCTCGCTACGAACGGCTCGTGAACATGGGGCTGATAAAATCGGTCAGACCCGAGATCGACCTTTCAAAAGTAGACAAAAGAAGCAATGACAAATTCGGCGACACTCTGCAGGATCTGAAAAAGCAGAAAAAACACTTCCATCTGCACGTCGACAGTGACCTCAAGGTCAAATTAAAGTGCGATTTTTGCGGAGGACCTGTACACGGCAAGCCCAAGGTGCTGAAATTTGCCAATTTTGAGAGGTTCTTTTGCTGCGTTCAATGCAGGGCTTCTTACAAGGAAAAGCATGGTGGGCGCATTGAAATGCTAAAAGAGGAGTACAAGAAGCAATAGTCATTTCGGGTGCATGCCGATTACCCTGCCGTCAAACTCGAACATGACTACTTCAATTTCCAACTGACCGTTAGAGTATTCTTTCATGTGCTCATGCACATTTTTGCAGATGAGGTCAAAGTAGCCAGCGACATTATTTTTCATTACAATCTCTGAAACATGCCTTGCAGTGTTGGCACTCTTGATCTCCTTGACAACATCTGGCCGGGCTTTGCATTCGGCCGCAAGGTGCGCCATGAACTCCATGTTTACGTGTGAGCCGGCGACATGCGTCTGCTTGACTCCCATCGCCATTTTTGTGAGCTTGCCGATAAAGCCCGCAATGACTGCTTTTCTTATTTTCTTGTTGGCGCATTGCTTTACAGAATAGCCGGCGAAATCGCCCATCTGCACAAAGCAGTGGTCGGCAAGAGTCTTGAATAGCTCTTTGGCGAAATCTTCGCTCCGGCCGCCAGTGGTAAGCACGACAGTATCAGTGGCGCCCATTGCAACTGCTACATCGAGGCTCTGCCTGATTGCAGCTGCAAATGAGGCAGTAGAATATGGCAAGACAATGCCTGTAGTGCCAAGTATCGAGATCCCGCCGATGATGCCTAGGCGCGGGTTGTCGGTCTTTTTTGCAATCTCTTCGCCCTGCGGAACAGATATCACCACGTCAACACCCTGTTTTTTTAGGCGATCTGCGGCAACTTCGCGCACTGCCTGCTCGAGCATCTTCATGGGCGTTGGATTGATTGCGGCCCTGCCCATCTCAAGGCCTAGGCCAGGCTTTGTTACCCTGCCTACGCCCTTGCCTCCATCGATGCTGATTCGGCCTGCGTTGCTATTGAACGAAACAGTCGAGCATATTTCTGCCCTATGCGTGACATCAGGGTCGTCGCCTCCGTCCTTTACGGCGGCGCAGGTAACTTTATCCCCTTCAATCTTTGTCCACTTGATCTTTAGCGTTGCAGTCCCGTTGTTCTTTGGAAGCGAGATAGTCACTTCTTCAACTTGCCTGCCAGTCATTAAGGCGTAAAGTGCGCCCTTTGTCGCGGCGGTGGCGGTGGTGCCGGTTGTGTATCCGGTCCTCAATGCACCTTTCCGCTTCTTTTCTTCAACTTCTGGCGGCAGCTCCTGCTCTTGCTCTGCCAGCTCCAGATCCTTGTAAAACTGCTCGTCTCCTTCCTTTCCAACCATTTTACAGCAGCACTGTCCCGCCATCTACCACAATTGTGTTGCCTGTTGCAAAGGAAAAGTCGTCGCTTGCAATGCTTGCGGCCACCCTTGCCACCTCCTTTGGGGTTCCCCAGCGCTTCATCGCATTTTCCATTGCCGCCTTCTTTTTTTCGGAGGCAGTCATAGAGTTAAACGTGGCGTCCGTGGCGATGTTACCAAGCGCAAGCGCATAGGCGCGGATGTTTCTGCCTCCGTACTCCAGGGCAATGTGCTTTGTCATTGCAATGATGCCCGCTTTGGCCACTGTATAGGGCGCGCCTTCGGTGTAGCCAGATATCACGGGCGTCGATGAGACGCTGATGATTACGCCGCCGCGGTCTCTTTTGAGCATGGATGATATCACTGCCTGCGAGATCCTCACTGAGCCCTTGAGGTCAACTTCAACAACTCTGCCAAATTCATCGTCAGCTACTTCATGGAACTTTTTGTACCAAAGCTTTCTGTCAAAGACGTAGCCAGCATTGTTGACCAGGATGTCGACTCGCTTGTGGCGCTCGAGCACCCGGCGCATGAATTTTGCCACGCTTGAAGGATCGGCTATGTCCAGCTGCTCAGGAAAAGCCTTGCCCTTGATAATGCTCGCAGATTTTTTTGAGCTTGCCATGTCTCGGGAGCATACAATGACATTAGCGCCTCGCGTGGCAAACTCGCTGGCCATCTCAAAGCCGATGCCCCTGCTAGCGCCGGTGACTATTGCAACCTTGCCTTCTAATAACAACTAACAGTCTTATGCGATCAGGCTATTTTTAATATTATCACCACCTGCAAGCGGGCTGACGTAGTGGTAGTTCTCAAGAACTGCGTTGAAGCAACCAAAACCCAATTGGAGGTGGTGGCTTGCCATAGATAAAGACAAAATAATTACTGTTCCGCCGGCATAGAAGAACCGGAATCAACATGCTACTGCTACTATTACTACTACTACTACCATAATATTCTCAAAAGACGACTTTCTTCTCCAAAAGAAACTCGAAAACGCTATAGAAGGCGTGCAGAAGGGATGGCGCTTAAAGATAGCAACCGAGCTAAAAGACCAAGACAGTGTTTTCTTGAATTATTGCGAAGACTTCCGGCTCAAGCTATACACCATACAATGGGCGATGACACAAGCACCCGTCCCCACGAGCTGCGCGAAGAGAGCAGCAGGAAGTTCTTGGAGGCGTATGGGATACTAACCAGAAGAAAGCGATCAAAGACTCAACATGCCAAAATGCTGTCCAAATTGCTCAGAGCCAAACATCCCAGGCGCCCGGTTTTGCATCAATCAAAAATGCGGCATATGCCGCCAACCTACGATGCATATGCTGAAGCAAAAGAAAAGGAACAGGAAAAGGACAGCCAGCTTATGACAATGCAGGAGCAGATGGCATTAACAATGGCGTATCTCATGGAGAAAGACCCAGAAAAGAAGGCAGACATTTCAAGGGAGCCGATAGAGATAACATGTTGAAGATACCAGGTAGCTCCGTTTCGGTCAGTAGCTTATGTTTCGGCTCTTTATCGTCGTTCTTGCCTTCAAACTGGTTGGAGAACGATTTCCTGCCGAAAGTGACCATCGCTAGAGTCAGCAAGCGACAATGATTATTAACTTTAATCGGTATCTACTTCAATGGTTCCTCTTATTTCACCGTCAGGATTTTGCTCAGTATGCACATTAACGTAGGCCTGTCCATTCTGCATTAAGGCGATCAGATCTGACAATTGTTTTCCTTGTAATGGCCCCTCTAAGTTAGCAGAAGTAATAAATCCATCTGTTAATTCTCCACTCGTAGGTCCAGTTGGAGTCGATGCATTGAAAAGTGTTGCTACAACAGGACCCGCTTCGCTGCTACTTCCCTGATGTATGTGTGCTTGAGTTACCTTGTCAATATTCATAACAATTATACCATATTCCATGTTGTCACTGCCTTCTTCTACTTCTAATTCTGCAAATCCTGAAGCACTACTTTGAACAGGAGGGACTTCGGCTGCACTTGTTAATATTGCGTCAAATTCTTGATTTCCCTGTTGTTGTTGAGCTGTCGCTTCGTTAGGGATAGGAGCGATAATCAAAAGAGTTCCTACAACCGCTGTTATGGAGAGGATAATAATAATGCTTATACTTAGAAAAGCAACAAAACCCGTGGTTTTTGTTTTCATCATGTTGACACGGTTATTTTGTGTAATAAGAAATGCGATACAAGATTCTGTAAACCGGTTTAGTTACAGTGAATCAAAATGCGAACCCTTTCATGTTTTTAATCATCTGAACCTGGAGTCGATAACTACATTATTAGCAATGATGCCCTTAATGACAAGAGTCCTTTTTGTGAGATCCTCAAGTTTGTCATCCCAGCTTGGAACAAGCTTTGCGCTGTTATTCTATCATCAGGCGGCACGATTGGTAAGCTGGATGCGCTGATACAAGACATCAGGCGCGGAGGAAACATGCGGAGTCTGCTGGCGTCATCCTGCTTAGATTGGCGACAATGACGACTATGAATTATCCTTGGCGCCGGAAAAGGCATGAAAGGAAGTAAGTGATAAGCGATTCAAAAGTACGCCGTATGGGTAACACCGCGGCACTTCTTCTACCAAGACTAACGAGTGATAGAAGAATCCTCTATCTCTGGCTGGCCTAGATATCATAAAATTACAGGGTGGATATGAGCCAGCCATTACTACTAGACTCAATTTCAAAACGTAAGGCATGCCTTTTGCACAATGGAGTAAGGAATCCATTAGTGTTGCAGCAGGCAGACACTACGGCACCGTGCGCGCACTAAGGGATCTCCCTTGTTGCCGCAATCACACACATATGGATGTCAGGCTCGAAATGGAATCCGCACAGATGGCATCTCGCGAGGTTCCATTTGTTTGTCCTCATTTTCTGTCTGATGTCAGGATTTATAGCAGACAGGACTTCCTCTTTCTTTTCTTCCGGGATTTGGTCTATGATGTCCTGCTTCTGTCTATTTACAGCAAAATATATTTACGAAAGAATGATCAAGTATGGCGCTCCCCATTGCATAAATAGACATTTCTCAGTCGTTGATACGGAACCCACCGATGCCGTCGAAGTATAGAAGCAAAACCGAAATCGTTGCCCACATCCTGCAGGCTGCAAATGGTCCCAATGATATAACTAAAACTCGAATAATGTATCGCACTTTTTTGACGTATTGGCAGCTCGAAGAATACCTTGCAATTTTGATACAAAGTGGACTTTTAGAATATCTGGAAGCGACACATACCTACAAGACTACTGAAAGAGGTTTGAAGTTTCTAAATATTTATGAAAAAATGGGAGAACTAGTGCCTGAAACGAGATTGCATCAAGGGCAGGAATATGTCAACTGAATAACAATGGGTCAATAGGGCCCCCCACTGTTTTTGATGTTGGATGATGCATTTCTACAATAATAGAGCTAGCACGTTGGGGAGAAGGAAGGGAGGGATGTTCCTCCATTACCAAGAATGTCTTTTTGGATATCTTGGGATAGTAGTATGCCAATATGTCCCGGCAGAAAGCTTATTCTTCTTTGTTGTCATTGTTGTTGTTGCTTCTGCCTTGCTCTGTTCTTCATTTGCTGGCTTGTCACTGCCACCGGTGCCGGCGTTCTCCTTGGAGTGGCGAGAGTTCTTCTTCTTGTTATTCGTCCTCCGTCCGGCGGCTGCGGAATGTTATATCTGGGACAGCATCATCTTCCTCAGCCATGTTCAGGTCAGTCGCGCTGCTGTTGCGCAGCGATCGGGTTATTATTATTATTTTATCGCCCGCCGCCAAACAGGTCTTCAAATGGCTCGGTCAGGCTGTCGAGAAGCCCGCGGCCATCATCATCTTCCTGCTGGGTTTGGTTTCCTTCGCCCGCCTGCCTGTCAGTTGTCATGTTGCCAGTCGTCGTGTCCATAGCGGTGTCTGTTGTTTCTGCAGTGGTCTGGTCGTCGTCGTCGCCGTCGCCGGCAGTATTCGCATTGCTGTCGCCCGATGTGGTCGTTCTGTCTCTAAGGCCTTCTTCACCCATCGTAAAATTGCGGCCCTCTGTAAAGTTCGATGCTCCTTGAGTTTCATTTTCGATGAGTGACTCGAACTCTCTGCCTGTTTCGTCTTCGCCGGCTGTAGTTGCGTTGTCGTCTTCGCCGGCTGTAGTTGCGTTGTC
>CAMLKF010000084.1 GCA_946480575.1 uncultured Nitrososphaera sp.
GGCTCTGGTAACTTGTCGGGCGAGATCTTGCTATCATTTCTTCTCGCACGAAATATTGACCATCATCATCATCTGAAGAATTACCAGTGTCCTTGTTAGGCTATTTTTTCTTCAAGATAGGATTTCGTGAATTGCTCGTTTGTCCAAATGGTAAGATTTTACCCTTTTGGTAACTTTGATGCTACTATTACATACATACACACTGCTAAGGCTTTTTTTGAAATTTACTGCTTTTATTACATATGATGGATAAACATAAAGTGTAATGGGGGCAAGAACAAAGGTTGCAATCATTGCAGTTGCTGTGCTTGTAGCAGTAATCTATGTATTCTCGCTTACCCCATATCTGTTGAACCCTAATAGACAGGGCTCGCAGCCATCAGTTGAAATCGCTATTCCAGCAATATCTTTGGTTCTTATACTTGTACTTGTACTTCTAGTACCTAGACGTAAGAGAGAAGGTCATGAATTAACACAGGAAGAGCAAGAGAGAGAAAAAGAAAAGAAGCAAGAGTACAAGGCTCGCGACATGGCAGAGTATAGGTTCCGCAAGAAGTCTTTGCTATCTGGTGCGCTTGCAGGCTTTATTGCAGCGTGGGTACTTGTGGGGCTAATATTTGCAGGAGATATGGCCTTAGGATTCCCTTCAGGTACGCTTTATTCTATAATTGGACTTACAATGGCAGGTCTTGGCATGCCTTATGCTCTGTACTTTGGTATTGGTATGCACTTGGTTACAGGCACTTTAATAGGAACAGTCTTTGGTTACATTACTGCGATTGTTGGAGCATTCAACATTACAAGTTTAGGCAAGGGCACACTGATAGGAATTTTAGCTGGCTTTATCTCTTTCTCACTCTTGTTCATTCCAATAACTAGATTTCAGGTAGAACAGTCACTGATACGATTTCTTGCAAGCATTCACCCGCCAGGGACAGATCAAATCATTCTTCAAAATAGAGCTCTTGATGTAGCATCTACAGTGCTTGCAGGTGCTGTTCCATTCCATATAATTTATGGTGCGATAATGGGATTTATCACAGGCTATCTTCTACTGGTTAGGGGGAGCCACAAGAAAGAAGAAGAGAAAAAGACGTTCTAGCATTTCTGTCGTTCTGTCATAATGGCTAGTTGTCAAAACCGCCAATTCACCAAAAATGTCATTTCGCTATTTCTTCCAAAATGGGAGCTTGCTTGCCTGTTTCATAGCTGTGTGTCAGTTGTTTTGTGGCCGCTGATCTACCTTTTAATTTTCTGTCGGTGTTATTAGAGGACAAGCGCCAAGTATTATAAAAGAAAGTTACGCTGTTAAATCTGCGGGTGATTGCTAGCGATATTGAGCATGAATTTTCACGTGATCATTCGAAGATTGAGCAGTGTTTGCAAATGGCACTTTTTAACAATTGGTAGCACAATCGCCTGCTGATGACCTAGGCAAAGCTCTCCACGACTCGAACTATGCCAGTCATCCACGGGTGTGGTTCGCAATGGTATGAATATTCACCAAGCTGCGTGAATAGAAATTCATATTCCTCTCCGGGCATCACGAAAGGCCCGCCTTCTTCCTCTGGGCGCTCGCGCGAGTCAAACAGCCCGCTGTATGGATCCTGATAGTCATCGTCTGTCGTAACTGTGTGTGGAACCGTGTCGTCGCTTGTCCAGACTACCCTGTTGCTGACTCCCATGGTGGCTCGGACATCTGTTGGGACAAAGAACCTACCATTATCAGGATTGGCAGCGCCTTCAGCAATAGAGACCTCGGCAGTTTCTTCCGGCTCCAATACCTCTTGCGGCAGGACTGGTCTCCTACTTGCTTCGGGAATGTAGACAAATTGATAGTAGCCAATGCTTACAGCAACGGCAATTATGAACGCTGTTATCACTATTCCAGACGTGTGACTCGCTACTGCCATATGTCCACGAATATAAGGCGTCTTTCTTTGGATATACGGATTGGGACAACGCTTTCTGCCTTCTTTTCAAGAGGTTGGCTGTCCAAGGCTCGAAAAGACCCACCCACCATTACTTGAAGCAGATAGAGCGTGTGGTGCAATGGTAGGCTAGCATCAGACAGGTACTGTTAATTCTGCGGCAGACACTGCTGAAAAATCGGATGAAAAGTAGTGTCAAAAAAGAAATAGCAAGGCTAGGCAGCAAGATATTATGCTGAAGGTTCTGTTGATTGGAGTTGTTGCGGGCGCGGCAAGCGCGCTATACCTTGCATACAACTACCAGCCAATACTCGTGCAGGGCGCGATACATGCCGCCATCTTTGCATCGGGGCTTGTCGTACTGTATTTTGCAAAAAAGAAGCTGGACGCGAAGGTAATCGGCTGGTACCTTGCAGGCGCGCTGCCCGTGCACCTTGCAATACATTTTATGGTTATAGGCGATCTTGCTCAGTTGATGGGCGTCAGCCATATCTTGCTGAACTTTTTGTCCTTGCCATGAACCACGGTCTCGAACATTGATTTCAATTCTTTTGTCATCCTGCCCACCCTGCCGTCGCCTACCAGTCTGTTGTCTATTTCGCCGACAGGCTTGACCTCTGCTGCCGTCCCTGTGAGGAACACCTCATCTGCAATGTACAATTCATCGCGTGAAATGTCGCGCGCTTGGCAAGCTATGCCGTTCTCCTTTGCTATCGCCATTATACTATCCCTCGTTATGCCGTTGAGTGCGCCCGATGTCGGCGGTGGAGTTGCCAGCACGCCGTCCTTGACTATGAAAATGTTCTCGGCGCTTCCCTCGACTACCATGCCGGCAGAGTTGAGCATTATCGCCTCGTCAAAACCGGCCTTTATCGCTTCTACGCGCGCAAGCGCGGAATTGGCATAGTTGGCAGTAGCCTTGGCGTGCATCGGGAGCGACTTTATGTCTATCCTTGTCCACGACGAGACCATCAGCCGGGCTCCCTTGTTGTCCGCCGCCGCCGCCCCGTCGCTTTTGAGGTACTCGTCCCACTTCCACGCTGCAATCGCCACCGAGACCTTGTTTGGCAGCGGGTTGACGCCCATCTTACCGTAGCCATAGTAGGCGATTGGCCGGACGTAGCATTCGTCCATCCTGTTCGCCTTGACCGTCTCTATTACCGCCTTTTCAAGCTGCTGCTTTGTGTAGCCGAGATCCATAAAGTAGATCCTACCGCTGTCTAGCAGCCGCTGGACGTGGTCACCCAGCCTAAAGATGGCGCTGCCGCCGTTCACTGTCCTGTAACAGCGGATGCCTTCAAAGACGGCCGTGGCGTAGTGGAGGCCATGCGTCAGTACATGGATCTTGGCGTCGTCGTGATCGATGAGCGAGCCGTTGAGCCAGATCTTGCCTTCCGTCGTTGTCGTAGTCATCTATTTGCTCATTCCACTGCTGCGGATCTTGGTCCTTGTAAAGTGTATCGCTTTTACCGCATCTGCAACGCTGCTGCCCTTGTCCTCGACCACTATCAGGATCCTTGATGTTTCTTCCTGCGCGTCGAGGTTGAGGATGTTGATATCGTGCTCGCTCACCGTGCCGCTGGCAGTTGACGCTATCTTGGGCACCCGCCACATCTCATCTCCAATGAGTGTTACCACGCCCCTGCCATAGACGATGTCTGTCTTGGGATAGTATGCCCTGATATGCCTCTCTTGCCTCCGAACGTAGTCGGCGTCAAGGAATAGCAGGCGGGTCATTTCGGTGTCGTCAATCATGTAAGGCGATAATTTCACGAAATCATGATACTGCCTGTCGCGCTCGAGCGCCGCCACAAGGTGCGATGCCGCGATGGTTTCCATGCGCACCATCGCGCAGTTCTTTTTGCCGGTCACTATCTTTATCGGGTTGACCTTGCCGGCGTCCTCTGGCAGCTTTCTCTGGATTACTGTGACTCCGCTGCTGCCTGGCTTGGCCATGTCCGTTATTGCAATGGGGATGTCGAGGTTATTGTCGTCTATCTCCTTGATCGCAATCGGGTCGAGTATCTTCATGCCAAACATCCCTGCAAGCTTGGCCTCGTTGTACGACAAGTACTGTATGAACTCTAGGTCATCCTTTACAATTCTCGGGTCAGCGCTCAGGACAGCGCTGTCCTTTTCAAAGTCTATCTTGACATTGTAATTGTCGTTGAGCAAAATCGCAACATCTGCCGCCGTCCTGTCAGAGCCTCCGCGCTCATACGTCGTCTCTAGCCCGTCGACTGTCTTGCCGATAAAGCCTCCCATCGAGACCACGTTGCTGTGCTCTATCAGGTCGATGAGGTGGCCGGCGCTCTGCTTTGACTCGTTTGCCATAAAGTTGGCGGCTTCGAAGTTGTCGTCGGTGATTATCGGCCACTTTTCTATCGACACGTGCGACGACTTTATCCCGGCGCTCTGCATCACATAGTCCATCAGGTACGACATCGTCACTTCGCCGCTGTACGCAAGCGTCCGCGAGCGTATCACATCGACAAAGCGCCGGTTCTCCGCGGCCTGCTTGAGCGAAATTATCACCTGCCGATAAAACTTGTCGAGGCTGTCAAGGAACTCTTCTTTCTGGTGGCCGCTGCCGAGGTACTTGACCGCTATCCGCTCGTAGACCTCCCTCAGCACTTCTATCTCGACAGGAGTTGAAGACGCGTAGCTCCGGCCGATCTTGATGGCCACGTCGGTCATGGAGCTCACCTTGCCCTCGTAGTCAATGAGCGGCGACGAGAAAACTGTAACTGCCTTGGACTCCTCCTGCAGCTGCTTTATCCTGTTGATGATCTTTGGGATCATGGCGCCCTCTACACCAAGGGCGCTGCCACCGAACTTGGCAACTGTGATAGAAGTCATTTAGCAGTGTCTCTCTCTCTGAAGGCTAGTTGCTAGCAATTCCCTATATTAAAGATGGGGAAATCGCAGAGGGGAATTTCATAAATATCCCTGTGAATGCGACTGTGCTGAATAAATTGAGCGGCGACGACGACGATGATGACATTTGCATCCGATGCAGTGGCAAGATGGTGCACATCGGCTTCAAGAACTACCGCTGCCAGCAGTGTGGCCATGAAGAAAAGCCGGAAGATTTGATGTAATAATTAAGTGGAAAGCGGCATGCGATATAGCAGTTCTATGCAGACGAATCCACAAATAGGAATCGCTAACCGCAATAGAGATACTTGAATTCCCAAGATCCAACTTCTAATAGCTCAGGAGAAGTGCTTTTAGGATGTATACTACTACTATGATATGCATCCTATCTCTTCATAATTACTATTCCAGCATTTGCAGGTGAAAGCGTACTGAATGTCTTTAGAAGCAATGTTCCTACCATGACATTTGGTATAGCTAGCCACCATACGACAGTGAGCGGGGCAGTCTCACTTTGGTTATCATACGGAGCAAATAATGATGCAACTAATGTCAGGAATGCAAAGTACGCTCCTTCAGCAATTCTTAAGCAGCGCAAACAGTCCAATTGACAAAAGAGCCATCAGTGTCCAAAAGAATGCAGTTGTAATTATATAAACATCAAAAGGAACAAAAGGAGGAGTACTCATGATTGTCATTCCTTCTCTCATAGTTATTGTGTAAAATGCCAGTCCCAGCACTGCAAGGCCTGCCATAATAATCCCTATGTAGCGAGGCTATGGAGAGTGTGACAAACGAGTGCAATCCTTTGTTATTGTTATTGCCCTTGCCATCATTGTTCATCTTCACGATATAGCATATGCAACCCAGTTGCTTTTGAGCCTTTGACTATCTTCTCAGCATACTTGTCCTATCTTGTTAAACCAGTTCTCTACAAACTCTTATCTCACTGCGTAAGGAGTATGGAATATCTGGTTGAAATCGCCTACAGTCAGT
>CAMLKF010000085.1 GCA_946480575.1 uncultured Nitrososphaera sp.
TGGTCGCAAACATCATCTCAGTGGCTGTGGCATCAACCGATAACTTGACAGAGCCCCTAAAAATACAGTTTAAATTCTGCTTTGCACATAGTACAAGCATGTCAAACGTGCGAGTCAACGAGAGTCCGAACCACTTTATGGTGCTGGACGCAATCGCAAGAGGAGTCAAGACCGTTGACAAAATAGCCAAAGTTACAAGGCTGAACAAGGCCGAAGTAGAGCTAATCACAAATGACTTGGTAGCGCAGAGGCTGGTAATTCAGACAGAAAAGAAGGGCTTTTTCGGAGGCAAAAAGCTGGAATTTGCCATCAGCCACACTGGCATGCAGCTGCTCAGTTCCAAGAAGGCGGAGCTTGAGAAGCAGGCGCAGCAGATACAGCAGTGGTACCAGAACGGCAACACCCAGCAACTACAGTCCTACATGGACAACAACAGGATGTGGATGCCGATGATGCTGTTCTCCGGCATCATGAACGTGATGTTCTTCATGTCCATGATGTCCCTGATGGGCATGGCTATGACCCCTGCGGAGAGCGGGCTTGCAGGCGACACTGGCGCAGGTGCAGCAGACTCGGGCGCTGCAGCTGACGGCAGCGGCGGCGATGCAGGAGCTGCAGACAGCGGCGGCGGAGATTTCGGCGGCGACTTTGGCGGCGGAGACTTTAGCTTCTAGCTCTTATTTTTCTATACGCTTCAGGCGCCAACACGGTGAACGCGCCGGCCAAGAGCGCAAGCGGCACAGACAGCAAAAGCGAGTATTGATACAATAATAGGTCGACGGTCTCGGCAGTCAGTATGCACGCGCTTTCAGCCGTAACCAGAATCACGACGCTGGATTTCAATATTGCTTTCAAATTAGGCTGCCTGTGAAGGCGCCAGAGCCTGTCAGCACCGGTCGCAAAATCCCACATCGTTCCCTTGAGGTTTGGAACAAATCCTTTTCTGGCGTTCTGCTCCAGCAACGAGCAGCAGCCACACATCACTCCGCCATTGAACCTGCCAAGTATCGTGATGAACGTCGCAAGGCCCGCAAGCGCGTAGCCTATTGCATAAGCTGTGGCTATGCGAAGCGGATTAAAGCCAAAAAGGTAGAGCCCTGCTGCATTCTCGCCAATCTCTGCAGCTGAAATGCACAGGATTTCAATGCCAAGCGCAGCAGCATACAAACCTTTAGCGTGTCGGAAGAATTGCAGCAGCAGCAACAAGGGCACAGCGGCTTTCCTTATTGCAAATGATGCAGGAGATGTTCTTGCTGCATTCCTGGGGGATACAAAAGCATTCCGCGCACCTACTACTCGTCATTGATGATTACTTACTTATCTTGTATCAACTATTTGAAAAATACGCACCAAAACAACGGTGTAACAGGGTATTATTATTTTTATTATTTTTATTATTATGATTACATCGCAATAAGCTTGACGTGATCCATCTTTTTGTTTGACTGGAATTTCTTGGTCATGTCCCTTATTTCTTCGGCATCTCCTTTCAGGAGAAAGATCTCAAGGCATCTGTCACCGTCTATCTTGTTGTGTATGTGCGTGCTTATCAGCTTGTCATAGTCGTGCCCCATTTCTGTCACCTGGTCGTCTGATTTTTCGTCGTGTATTGCTAGGAGCACTGCGAAAAGGTTCCCCGACAAATTTTGCCTGTCCTTTTCTTCTGCCAGAAGGTTCCTTATCCCCGCCCTGACAATTTCAGATCTGCCGGAAAACCCGAGAGCCTTTTGCATCTTGTCTATTTCCTGCAAAATGTCGTCATTGAGCGACACGCTTACTATGGTCAATATCCTAGAATATTATTAACTCATTTATAAATACACCTTATTTATTATTAACAAAAGTATATATTCTTAATAACATCTCATAGGATCGTTGGATAACAAAATTGCAATAGGGATCGCAGTTGTGGCTGCCGCTGTAGCAGTCATTGTGCCGCTCACAGTAATAGCCAGCACACAAAACGATGCAGCGCCGGCCGGAGAAGATGCTGCCGCTGGCAATCAAAAGGTCATCAAGGTCATTGCGTCATTCTTTCCGCTGTACGATTTTGTCAGAAACGTCGGAGGCGACAGGGTCGAGGTAACGTCGATGATCCCTGCTGGAGCCGAGCCGCACGACTGGGAGCCGACCATAAGGCAGGTAGCCGATGCCAGTTCGGCAGACATATTTGTTTACAACGGTGCCAGCCTTGAGAGCTGGGCTCAGAACATCGAAACCAAGTTTGTAGTCAACACCAGCGAAGGGTTGGAGCTTCTAGAAGCCACAGACGAGGAGGAGCACAGTTACATCGACCCGCACATCTGGCTTGACCCGATCTATGCAAAACACCAAGTCGGGCTGATCCGCGATGGGCTCGTCAAAATCGATCCTGACAATGCTCAATATTACAACGATAATGCTGACAGGTTCATGGCAGAGCTTGACAAGTTGGACGCCTCGATAAGATCAGAGCTACCCGGCTGCGAGAAGAAGGACTTTATCGCATTCCACAGCGCGTTCAGCTACTTTGCAAATAGGTACGGATTGAACCAGCACAGCGTGTACAGAGGCCTTCCGGAAGGCGAGGTCCCGCCACAGCGCCTGCAGGAAATAGTTGATCTGGCAAAGGAATTAAAGATCGACACGATATATTCAGAAGAGTTGGTTGATCCGCGCCTTGCCGAAGCAATAGCGGAAGAGATCCCTGGCGGCAGGGTTCTCGTGCTGAGCCCCATTGAAGGTCTTGAGAAGGAAGAGCAGGCAGCGGGGCTTGGGTACATCGACAAGATGGAGCAAAACTTGGACAACCTGAAGGCTGGTTTGGATTGCAGGAGCAGGCAGCAGTAAACGTCGATAGGGTGTCGTACCGCTACGAGCATGGCACAGCCCTAGACAACGTCTCGTTCTTGGTGAACGAGGGCGACCTGCTTGGCATGATAGGGCCAAACGGCGCCGGCAAGACTACACTATTCAGCTGCATGCTCGGACTGCTAGACGACTATCAGGGTACGATTACTATTTTTGGTGAGGACATCAGGAAAAGCCGCAAGGTGCTCAGGTCAATAGGCTACGTGCCGCAAAAGAATTCGATCGACCGGGGCTTCCCGGCGACAGTTGAGGAAATAGTATCGCTTGGCATGATGACCGGCGGCAAGCAGCCTTACTCGGAAAAGATAGCGTCAGCGCTTGAAACAGTGGGACTGTCCCGGGAAAAGGGCAGAAGGATTGGCGAGCTGTCGGGCGGGCAGCAGCAGCGTGCTCTTATCGCAAAAGCGCTGGTGAACGATCCCCGCCTGCTGATACTGGACGAGCCGGCAACTGGCATCGACCTCGAGAGCCAGAACAGGTTCTACTCGCTGATAAAAAAGCTGAACCAGGAAAACAAGATCACAATAATCCTATCGTCCCATGACCTTGACGCAGTGAACAAGCTGGCCAACAAGGTGGCATGCATCAACAGGAGCATGTTCTTCCACGGTGACGCGCACCACTTTTTCGAAGACGAGGATCTGCTGAAGAAATACTCTGAGTCGAGCATGCAGAGCCATATGCACCTTCACCCGCAGCCGAAAAACAATAGGTAGTAGAATAACAACTTGGTGCTCGACATACTGCAGGTCGTTTTTGTGCAAAGAGCGCTTGTCACCGGCATAGCGGTCGCAGTCATTTGCTCTGTAGTGGGGTTGTTTCTGGTGCTGCGCAGGCAATCGCTCTTTGGCGACGCGCTGTCGCACATGGCGTTTGGCGGGATAGCCGTAGGGTTTTTCACCAACACGTACCCGCTGTGGACCGCATTCATAGTTTCCATCCTTGGCGCGCTTGGAATTGCCAAGCTGAGGCAATCAACCAAGATACCGCCGGATGCAGCAGTTGCCGTCATGCTTTCAGCAGGCCTTGCGCTGGGCGTGGTGCTTGTCGGCCTATCAGGCGGATTCTCAGTAGACCTGTTCAGCTTTTTGTTCGGTAGTATTCTGCTTGTGAGCGTGCAGGATACAATCATGATCCTGCTTGTGGCCGCCGGCATACTTGCGGTGATGGCCGTGCTGTACAAAAAGCTAATGTATATCGCCTTTGACGAAGAGCAGGCAAAGGTAAGCGGCCTACAGGTCTCAAAGCTTAGCTACCTCTTTATTGTCATTGCGAGCATCACGGTAATAGCGTCAATACGGCTTGTCGGGATATTGTTAATCTCGTCGCTTATCGTGATACCTGCCATCTCTGCCATGATGCTTGGCAAAGGCTTCAAGAAGACGATGATGTTCGCAGTATCGATCTCGGTGTTTTCGGTCGTGACAGGTATAATTGCGTCATATGCAGCGGACATTCCCCCTGGCGGGACAATAGTGCTGGTCACGATAGCTGTCTTTCTGGCAATACTTGGCTGGAAGTCAGTCAAAAAAGCAAGGCTGCAACATGAGACTCCAGCCACTACACAATAGGGACACGCCAGCAGCTCATGGAGCAGCGGAAGACTGAATACAACAGGATCAGCAGCTGCCAGTCATGCGGCGGCAACTTGTTGTGACCAGAACCTGTCACCACTGCGGCGGGCCGATGGTGTGGTACTGCGCAAGCTGCTTCATGATGTACGATTGCGTGCACGTCCACCTCGACGACGCTGCTGCCACGTCTCGAGAGGAAAAAGCAGCAGCAGCCTGTGCCGATAAGATTGCTGTGGCAAACTAGCAACAATCATGGCAAAAACTGAATTCTTGTTACTTTAATAGGGTCCGATTTTAATACTGACAACAAAGTGGTCTTCTTGTGAAATTTGAGCCGGCGCTGCCATCATCATCGTGATGCTCCCGCTGGCAGTCCAGCAGCAGGCAGCGGCGCAGGATCTCGTCGTCACGGCGTACAACCATCCTTACTACGGCGTTACGATCCAGCACCCTTCAGACTGGTACATGGAGATAGATCTAACGGACTGCCATGCAAGCCCGTGGCACCTTCCAATAATCCCGGTAAAGGAGCTCCAGCCAAGCGCAATAGACCTTTTAATTGAAGGCAGAAAAATACTGGTAATTGACCTAGAGACGAGACATCCTCCTGGGCAAGAGTTTTTGTCGAAAAGACAAGCCTTGGCACCACTACCACTACTACTCTTGATATGTACATAGCGCGTTCCATCGAGAGGCTTGAGGAAAACTACTCGGACATCAGGATAGAAACGAGCAGCGCGACCCTCTCAGGCCAGCCGGCTGCAAAGCTTGTTGCGACAAGCGGAGGCGGAGATTTTCAAACTGTTCAGATCCTTGCCGTGTTTGACAATAATCTGGCATACATCGCCCAGTACAGCTCTGCCAGAGAAGACAACGAC
>CAMLKF010000086.1 GCA_946480575.1 uncultured Nitrososphaera sp.
CTCTCTCTGCGATGGCCCATCTCAACAACATCCGCATTGTGGCCAGCCGCAATTTTGCAGAGGAGATCGCCCAATCCATCGAGCAAATTCTTGCAAAGCAGGAAGGAAATTGCTGCAGCCAGCATCACCGGCAGCCCTGTGGACGACGCTTCTTCCGTCCAGGCTGCAAAAAGGATTGATGACGGCTAACTAGACGAACGGCTCCTTGAACGACACTATCAGCTTTGCTATCTCGGGCCTCATCAGGTGCTCGGCAGGCATCTCGCCTGAGCTCACCATCTTCCTCATCTTTGTGCCGCTCAATTCCTCCCGAAACTCTGGACCGTGCGGACAGTTGCGCTCGTTGGCATAGCTGAGGCACTTTTTGCAGTAGTAGAACGCCGGAAAGAACACAGGTTCTATTCCAAGATCGGGATAATCCTTGAAGATTTCATGCGCTGCAAATGGCTGGTAGTAAGTGCCGACGCCTGCGTGGTCGCGCCCCACTATAAAGTGAGAGCAGCCAAAATTCTTCCTCATGATTGCATGGTGTATCGCCTCTTTCGGGCCGGCGTAGCGCATCTCCGTGTGAAGCGTGACAAACATCGCTCTGTCTTTTGGGTAGTAATTTTCAATGAGCGTTTCATAGGCTGACAATATCACTTCATCCTTAAAGTCGCCTTGCTTTTTCTTGCCAATGAGCGGGTTGACAAACAGCCCGTCGTAGAGGTTGAGCGCCGCTTTCTGCATCATTTCGTGCGCGACATGGGGCACATTTCTTGTCTGGAAGCCAACGACGGTCTTCCATCCTCTTTTTGCTATTTCTGTCCTTGTCTCCGCTGGGGTCATCCTTACTTTGCGCAGAGGCGACTGCGCGATCCTCCTGACGATGTCAACTCTGCCTCCGACCAGCCGGTCCTGCATGTTGGCCATGTTTTCGACGCCTGGGTGCTTGATATCGTCTGTCTGGTAGACAGCCCTTGCGCACGCTAATTTGTCAAACGAATAGACTTCGTCAACATGTAGGATTGCAAATTTCTCACCATTGGATGCAAGTATGACCTGCCCCGCGTCCTTCATCTTGGCGGCGGTCTGATCGTCAACGTCGAGAACTATGGGCACCGTCCATGCAAGGCCGTTTTTCAGTCTGCCTTTTTTTACAATGCTCTGGAAATCCTCTTCGCCTACAAAGCCTTCAAGGGGGCTAAATATGCCGTCTGCGATATTTTCAATGTCATTTTGCAGATCGCTGCTCACCTGCATGGTGAACATCCCGTCTGCCTTTCTGTCAGAAGCAACAAACCTGTTTACAAGTCTGCCTCCATGGGGCAGGGGAATTGTATCGGCCAAAAATATCACTACTACTACTGCTTTTTCTTTTTGGTCGGGTCAAAGTGGAGGCCGCACTCTTTGGCTGCGGCATTTTCCCACCACCACCTTCCTGCCCTCGGGTCTTCTCCTGGCTGCACCGCCCTTGTGCACGGCTCACAGCCGATGCTCGGGAAGCCCTTGTCATGCAGTGCATTGTAAGGAATGTTGTTCTTGCGGATATAATCCCAGACCATGTCGGAGCTCCAGTCAGCTATCGGGTTCAATTTCAGAATGCCGCCGTGGGCCGCGTCGATCTCTATTTTTTTGGTCGTGGACCTCGTGGCGACCTGATCCTTGCGCAGGCCGGTAATCCAGCCGTCAAGGTTGCTCAGAGCCCGATTGAGTGAGTGCACCTTTCTGATCTCACAGCAGAGCTTGCGGTTCTCTACGCTTTCGTACATCAAGTTCATGCCCTTTGACCTTATCATGTCCTCAACCTCTTTCTGGTCGGGAAAGAACGCCTCGATCTGGATGCTGTACCTTGCGCGGATGGCGTCCATGACATCATACGTCTCTTGGTTTAGCCGGCCGGTTTCAAGCGTAAACACCCTCGTCCTGTTCTTGTCTACCTTGACCATCATATCGATGACTGCGACGTCCTCTGCGCCAAAACTGGACGCAAGGGCGATTCTGGTTCCGAAAGTGTCAAGAGCCCATTTCAATACTTCTTGGGCAGACTTGCTCTCAAATTCGTCAGCGAGCTTTTCAAGTTGCACAGGAGTAAGCTTCTGCGCCATATATGGTGTGTAAAAGGTCACGACTCCTTATAATATTTATTCTGTGCACCGCAGGCTCTTACAAGTATATCCATTATCGGGAAATTGTTGGGGTTGGCCGACACAAAGAATTGTAAGCTAAGCTAGCTCGTTAATGCCAATCTACCCTGTATTCTTTTTTGAAAATCCGCCGTTACATGACAGTGTGAGAGCCTAACAATTTCGCACAGCAATAGGTGCCTTGAATGCAGCCGCGTCTTTGAGTGCCCCAACATGTACTGCATGAACTCGTTTTACAATGGGCGATGCCATGAAATAGCCTCGAGGCGGCGCGGATTCATGAGAGCATAAAGAAGTTTGTTTATTAACCAGTATTCTTCTATATATTGTATAAATCCGCCTGCTAACAATATTGATCGCTAGGAGAGATTGTGGTTGGTTGATAATTTTTGGGAACATGTAGATCATTACAGAAAGCTCGGCTTTGACCCTCTCCGTTGGATTCCTGCCTGCTCAAACGAAGTTGACCCGCACGTCCTGCGAAGCGCCCTGCAAGAGGCAAAAAAGAGCACCATCAAAGTCTCCCCTTCATGGTTCGACCCGTTCTACCATATCGAGGGCAAGACACCTGAGTTGACGAGAAGGGTGTACAGCCTTGCAAGCCCTATGGTTGACAAGGAAGTCGAAGTAAAGAGGGCGCTTGCAATCTTTCGCGTCCACACCGGGTCTGGCGAATACACGCCATTGCTATCGGAAGCGCTGCAAAATTTCCTAAAAATCTTTAGCGCCAAAGTGGCAGTGTCAAGCGCGTCCGCGGTATTGACGGAGCACCCGGACGCCCAGTTTGCGATGTTTGATTACATCCAGCTCCACAGGGGCGACAAAGTGGGGTACATGCCGGCTGTCACTGCGGCGACGCAGGTCACAGACGTAACAACGACGCCGGACTCTGACACGCATAGCAGCATCGCCATGACCTCTGCTATTGAAACTTTGAACCTGCTTGGGTGCGGGGTTTCGTCGTCGTTTAAGCTCTTCCCGGTATACGACGCGCCTTCGGAGGAGATGCTCGACAGGATTAGGTCGAACCTTGACGCATTTACATCGCGCTACAACCTTGCGATGGAGGATTACAGCTCGCTCAAGATAGGCAAACTGTTCTACGGCACGAGCGCAATGGCAACTACCACAAAAGAGCTGCCGACGCGCTACGAGCAGGTGGAAGAAGGGATGGAAATCATGATAACAAACAAGTTCGGCGGCCTGCCTGCGATGAGCCTCTACACGCTTGCCCGCATGGATTCTGAAAACGTCATCAAGTATGAGACAAACGGCATCTCATACCAGGGCATTGTTGCGGCAAGGGACGAGGCGATAAAGAACCTGAGCGAGCCCCACTTTGCGCTTGGCAAGATAATAGCAAAATACTGCCCTGACTTTGGGGCTCCTTTTGACAAGAACGCGCACATTACTGTAGTCTACCCTGTCGGGCCGCGGGGCGTGTTTGCTCTGGGCTCGCTTGCAGAGCTGGCAAACTCGCATCTGATAATTAACGAGCTTCCAGTCAAGCACGAGGACATGGCGCGGTTTGCGACTAAAGAGTTCGTTGTCGAAAACGCGACTGCCTCGCTGAACGGCTGCCATCTGATAGTCGCCACGAGAGACACCGCCAACCTGATAATCGAGGACCTGAAGAAGCACAACTTTGCGCCAGAAAAGATAGGGTTCGTGTCAAGGAAAGGCACAGCGTCGGTAGCGTTTGGCCGGGACGCCGGCCAGTACGTGGCGTCCAAAGCGAAACTTGCGCACCTGACAAGCCCAGTCCAGCCTGCGGCTTCTTGAAAAGTATCTTAGAGTATTCCTTAACCGGATTTTACATGCATCTGTCAGGCATCGCAAATACAACCCTTGGGCCATCTGTAGGGCCCAGCAGAACAGGCAGAGAGAAAAAGGAAAAGCTATCCAAGTTATAGAACTTCTTAAGATAATTTTTCCGTATATTTCTTTCAGTTGGTCTGTTTAACTGTTAAACACGAAATGTTAAACAGTTAAACAAAAGTGGGTCAAAGTAGCTGCGCAACGGCTGTGCAAACAGCGTCAAAAACCACTATGCACGCTTGCAAGACCTGTTCATCAAATAGAAGACCCTTACGAGAGCGACCTATTATGATATGTCATTTTCCACGTACTGCAAGCGTGCATTGCACAGCATTGCACAACTTTTTTCGCTCCTTGTAGATTTTGTTAAACAGGACAGACAAATTTCCTGTTAAACGCCGTTTAACAGGAATATTTACTAAGTTTAGATCCTCCCCTATCGATAGAAAAATCAATTAGAAGAAAAAGATGTATGTTGATCCAAGACAACAACAATTTGAAAAAATCCCGATTATAGGTTCAAAGTAACTGAAGAGGAACTTCAGAATGTTATATACCCTGTAATGCATGACTGCTATCAGCTTGGTATCATTGACCACGATACCCTAACATCGTTCCTACGGTTCTGCGTCCAATTCTGGATTGGGCACTACCGCATGAAGAAGCAGCAGTTTGACATGGTGCAGGAAGAGATAGAGGAGGAGGAGAAGCTTGTAGCTATAGCTTCAGAGAAGGAGGCGTACAAGAAGAACTCTACAGCATGAGCGAGATAGAGAAGGGACAACAGATGGGTTGGAGCGGCTGTGACCTACGTCATTCTGGACATAACGCGGATTGAGAGCCTGTCGCTCAAACTGGGGATGGGGCGACTCAACCTCAACGGTATAATTCTGAACACAATTGAAGATTACAGCGACCAGCTTGGCGGCAACGGTGGGAATTTATTGTACCGGCCAGACAGACAGAAGAAGACATCTATGTTCAGGCAGACAGAGAAAGAAAGAATGATGCAGGTCGGCTCAACCCTGCTTGGCAATGCATTAAAGTTCACAGAGAGTGGCACGGTGACGATAACGACGCAGAGGAACAGCGACAATATCGTCGTCGTTACAGTGCAGAACACGAGCACCGGTGTATATATATAGACCCAGACATCATGCCAAGGCTGTTCACGAAATTTGC
>CAMLKF010000087.1 GCA_946480575.1 uncultured Nitrososphaera sp.
AGGAGGAGGGGCAGGGGAGGATATGCGAAGATATGTGTGTGTTTGTGAGTGGTTCATAGATGCTATGATGGATGGAGGGAGGTTCTACACTATATGCTAACTGCTGCTGCTACTACTACTATAAGTGCTGCGATATGATGCTATTTTTAAATTCCATTCTTATGGATTCTATCACATTATCTGCTGCATTTTTGCCCACAATCTTTTGCAGCATATCTTCAAAGTCGGCAGGATTTGACATGATTGTGTTTTGGTGGAATAATAGTAAGAGGTTGTGAGATTACATAAATAAAAGAAGAAAAGAGATAAGTGGATAGTTTTGTTTGACATGGAAAGCGCCAATCCGTATTCCGTTCGTACACTTTTCCTTATATGGATCGGCCAAACCTGACGGTTCTAACTTGCGCGTTAGTCAGCCGGCTGACGTTTAAGGGCAAGAAAGCTAGTGGCGTGGAGATTTTGTACCAAGGCAAGACCCATCGCATTGATGCTGGGCTTGAGGTGGTACTGTCGCTGGGAGCGATGCAGACTCCAAAGGTACTTATGCACTCCGGTATCGGCGATCGAGCGGAGTTGCAGCGACTTGGAATCCCTATCTTGCAGCACCTACCTGGCGTCGGTCAGAACTTTCAGGATCATGTTGCTTTCGATTGCGTCTGGGAGTATCAGGAGCCACTTCCACCCCACAACAACATTTCGGAAGCAAACTTCTATTGGAAGAGCGATGATGGGCAGGACAGCCCAGACTTGTTTGCTTGCCAAGCTGCAGTTCCAAAGTCAAGTGCGGAGAATGCAGCCAGATTTGGGTTGCCTGCTGCTGGTTGGTCATTGTTTGTAGCCGTTGCCCATCCGAAAAGAGGAGGTCATTTACGTCTTACAGGGCCCAATCCGCTCGACTCCATTCAGATTGACGCAAATACTCTGTCTCACCCAGATGATCTGAAGACCGCGATCGCATGCGTGGAACTCTGCCACGAGATAGGCAATTCCGCATCACTTCGCCCATTCGTCAAGCGCGAAGTGATGCCTGGAAACCTGAAGGGTGTCGAGCTTGAAAACTTTGTTCGCGATGGAGCCATGAGCTTCTCGCATGAAACGTGTACAGCGAAGATGGGGCGAGATGAAATGTCCGTGGTCGATGGTAAGCTTAAAGTACATGGAATTGAGAATCTTCGCATAGCAGATGGCTCGATCATGCCACGCGTGACAGCTGGAAACACCATGGTGCCATGCGTCATCATCGGTGAGCGAGCCGCAGAGTTCCTACGGGCTGAGTACAAGCTGTAGAAAAGTGCAAAACGAAGGAAAAAGCGTTCTGTTTCAATCAGAACAAACAAGGGTCCTTGTTCATCATTCATGAAGAGCTCACGCATAACCGGAACGTGGCCCATGTCATGGTGGGTGGGGCAAAATCGCTCGCCATTAGACATTAAGTAATGTATAGGAAGATATTTTTCTACTGCACTTTAACATCTGGAAGGGTAAGATCATGGTAACCAGAGCTAATGTTAGTCACTATTCTGCTCCCGGTAGTATGCATGCCGGATTAAACAAACTTAAAGGTAAATCAGAGGGGAACTTTTCCGAGCGATGCGATCTCTATATCAGAGTGTCCAGCTGCTCGTAAGGGCTCGACGATCTCACGTTGGAGATCAGGCAGATAGCATGCTATCAAGTCAGCCGATTCGCTCTGCTTTGTCGGCAAGAGATACACATTCCTCAATGTCGCCGGGATAATGCATGACTGTGCACGGTCAAGCATTTCGCTTCCGCCGTCATACTCGATCCGTATAGGTGAGCCGACGTTTGAGAGCGTCAAGCAGCGTTGTGGGTGTGGTGGCTCTTGATGAGGTTCTATTAGCTTCCAGCGTTCAAGCGCAAAATAAGCTCCGGCGCAGCCCACTTTGTATTGGTTCGCTCCTTTACGTCGCAGGGCAAGTCCGGCGTGAGGGTGTGGTTGGTAGTCTATGCGCAATTCGTCGAGTGTGTCATCAATTTTCTTCATCCAGTCATCGAACGTGCGATTATTGCCTTGCATGTCAGTAGGCATCACGTCTTGAGACAAATCAGATGTCTGCTGGACCTCAAAGACCAGTGTCCCGGGCCCGAAGCTGTGAAGCACGCCACCCGGTACGTAAATTGTATCACCTGCCTTTATGCGAAACCGTGTCATTACCGAATCGTAATAATGGTGCTCGAAGGCATCGCGCAACTGATCACGTGTCACACCAGTTCTGACTCCTGCTAGCGCTGTAGCATGGGATCGTGCCCAGAGAATATGCCATGCTTCTGTTTTGCCATTCGGTTCGCCATACTTCCGCCGTGCGACGTCATCGTCGGCGTGTAAGTGTATTGGCAACATCCCCGAAGCGTCGATAAACTTTTCAAGGATAGGGAAGTATGGTCTATCCCACCCCTTACCCACGAGTTCATCCGGGTACTTTTTGACAAGTTCGTTCAATGTGTGCCCGGCTAGTCTGCCGTTGGTGACGATGCCACTCTTGTCTTTGTAGCTACTTATCTCCCATGTCTCGGCGATCTTGCCTTCGGGCAGTCCGTGTTTGCCGAGGAGATCGGCTATGCGCCGTTCGCCAAAGATGTAAGGGTTGATATGAAACGTGAGCTTGATAGGATAGAGATCCATCTACGTTACACCGTGTAACACTGAATGAACTTTTAAGGGTATGTGGAAGTTGCGCTCCGCGATATTGCCATCATCAAATGATTGCATAGTGTGTACTCTACCTTTTTTACTGTCACGGCATCACAGGCGTACCACCTGTGACAGGCACGTATGCTCCAGAAATAAAGCTGCCATCATCAGACGCAAGCAGTACATAGAGGGGCGCGATTTCTGCCGGTTGTGCAGGTCGCTTCATCGAAGACTCGTGTTCGCCAAACTGAGTCACCTGCTCAGTTGGCATCGTCGAAGGAATGAGCGGAGTCCAGACCGGTCCTGGGCCGACGGCATTAACTCTAATGCCTTTTTGAGCAAGTAGTTTCGCGAGCCCTCCGGTAAAGTTGGCAATGGCTGCCTTGGTTGCCGAGTACGCGAGCAATTTCGGCTTTGGCATTACAGCGTTGATAGAACTGGTATTAATAATCGCACCACCTTTCGGCATGTGTGGTAACACAGCTTTTGATAAGTAAAACATCGCATAGATGTTTGTCCTGAAGGTGCGGTCGAACTCTTCTGAAGGAATCTCTTCGAGGCTCTCGCGACTCATCTGGAACGCAGCATTGTTCACGAGAATATCGACCTTGCCAAACTCCGAGACGGCTCGTTCGACAAGCCGCTTGCAGTGACTCTCTTCTTGAATATCGCCTGAAATGGCAATGCACTTGCGTCCTTCTTTCTCAATGATGCGCACGGTCTCTTGCGCGTCTGACTCTTCATTCAGATATGAAATTAGGACGTCAGCACCCTCACGCGCGAATGCTAGTGCAACGGCGCGACCTATGCCCGAGTCTCCTCCCGTGATAAGCGCCGCTTTGCCTTCGAGCTTGCCTGAGCCGCGGTATGAGTTCTCGCCGTAATCTGGTTTAGGCTTCATCTTTGACTCTATGCCAGGAACGTCTTGGTATTGTTCGGGGAACGGCGGTTTGGGTCCCTTTTCTATTAGATCTGGTGGCATATTCAGATCATCGCCCCGTTAGTTCTTGTTTTAATTACAGACCTGCCTTCACACTGTTGTTTGGATAATGTAGGAAAAAAGCACATCTTCTCCTCATACAATGGCAACCAATCTTGAAATGATTGACCGCCATTTACCTTCCACGGGTATTCCGCTATGCGTGTTCTTCTGTAATTGGAGCTCTGCATCCCTACAATAGCCATGGTTTCTCATTCTCCTGTGAGTTCAGAAGAGAGCTTTTTCTATAATCACCAATTTGTTTTGATATATTATTCCATCTATACATAATCACAACGTATTGTGATTCGGACATGAATAGTGTTAAGCCATAAGCAATTTAATAATTAGGAATAGAAGATACCGATATACAATTATACTTTCTTGAACCCAGCCACGCACATGTCACGTCAAATTCTTGCTCAATTGTCCTTGCTCTCTTTATTTTGCGGAAGATACTAAAACGAGAGAAAAATGTTCTATCCATAGACCAACTTAACTGCTGACTAAAACGTTGAAAGGCTTATTAACTACAATACCTCAGGATATTGCTATTAGACTTTGAAAATTGGAAACAAAAAAAATATCGTTTTAGTTTTAGTATTCGGATTTGTAATGCTATCTTCTTTTGTCACTCCACCATTTGTGTATGGCACTTTTTCTATCAATAATAATAACACTAAATCCTCAGATAGTGACGCAATAGATTTAGGAAATCCATTTTTTGTAGAGCAGTATCAGACTGTTGTAGAAAAGCCAGGGAAAACAAACACGAGTTTAACTGATAGTTTTACAGGCAAAGGGGTACTCAATGGGACTCTGGCTATCAGTATTGAAGGGAATGCTACTGAGACCTTCGGAAATAATGAAACATCCTACATACAAGGAACTGCAAATTATGTAACCGATAGTGGTGGCGTAGCATCATACAGCTTCGAAGCTATTGGCAAATACAATCCAGATGGTACTTTCGAAAGTAGAGGCGCAGCAGTTTTTAATGATGGTGCTACAGGAGAACTCTCTCCTCTAAGCAACACAGTAGGAATATATAAAGACCGAGCTGATAGCAACGGGAACGGTACATTTCTTATGTGGCACTGGAAATAGACCCTGGAAAAAAGGATATAGCGATTAAATGTAAAGCAACCGGATATATAAGGAATCTTAACGGAGTAAACTTCGCAGTCCATGATGGCTGCAGATAAAACCCTACAATGACGAATCA
>CAMLKF010000088.1 GCA_946480575.1 uncultured Nitrososphaera sp.
TGCCGTACCTCCAGCCGGCGCACCCGACAAAATATTTCAAGCACCGCCAAGCTATTGGCTGCTAGATATAATGACTGCAGCGCTAGACACTCGTGCACAGTAGATAATTGACGATCCTGTTAAATGACCTTTGTGAATCTACAGTGAGAATTATAATAGAAAAGTCGGAAAAACTGCAATTTTTTGAAATAAGAAGACCGCTGCCATTCCCAGAAGGGAGTTTTTATACACAAGGGACGTATACCTCCGGCAGGCGTAGGTCTTGGGCAGCGACGACTTTTTTGAGAACTTTTGCAAAGAGGTGCTTGAAAAAGACCATTTTATCCGCTTTGCCGCCATATCAAACCACCTTGGCCATATCCTGGCTACCGCCTACAGGGATAGCTTGGTCCCGCTCATGACGCCGGAAGAAACTGCGCGCTACGCCGTCCAGGCAGCCATCCGCGCGGCGACGCGAGAGACCTTTGAAACAAAGATAGGCGAGCTCAAGTTTTCAATAAGCCGGTACGGCAAGCTCGTCCGCGCAACGATCCCAGTAAAATCAAGCGGCAAGAACAAGGTCCTACTTTTGCTGTCATTTGATGTGGACGCCGAAGCCGACTCCATAATCAACAAAAAGATCCTGCCTTATGTGACGGAAAATAAAGACTATTTTCTGTAGTCACGGCATCAGGTCAAGCGCCATTTTCAGCTCTGCTATTTCCTTTTCCACGGCCTTCTTGTCGGGCTCTTCGTTGCTGCACCGGAGCAGGCTTTCGCACGCCTCGATCTCGGCAAGCAGTATGTCCTTCTTGTCAAGGCAGAGGCTGTGGAAGGCGTCCATGAACTTGTAGGCTACTGCCCTCTTGTTTTCGCCGCCGCAAGTCCTCGCCTCTATGAGTGGGACCTCAAGATCTTCGATGTTCATGCTGCTGTAGTGCACCTCGCAAGGGATGGCACATTGAGCTGTATGGCGTTCAGCCTGGAGCCGCAGGCGGGGCACTTGCACAGAGCGGCGCCAATAGACGTTGCGCACCAAAAGCATGAATCACATATTACAAACTGCGATTGCAATTTCTCGTAATCTTGAACCAGTAGAATTTGAGCCGGCATGCGCATATGTCTAGAAGGAGCATATAATTAAAAAATAACGGTGTTGAGTATCAGAACACTGTTATAATGCATTGTAGTAGACATTATTAGAACCATTTTTATCGTAGATTGCATCTAAGAATCACGCGTATGAAAAAGCGCAGCACCCCTGAGATAATCGCAACGATCCTAGAGGCTGCCAACGGAGGCATCGGCAAGACAAGGCTGCTGACCCAGGCCAACCTAACAAGCGCACAGTTTCAGAAATACATAGAGCTCCTTGTCGCAAAAAGGCTCCTTGCCAAGTCTGACGATAATGGCGGCCGCCATGCATATAGGACGACCGGGCTTGGGATACAATACCTTACGCTGTACAATTCGATAAAGTCTGCCTCGTACCTCAGACTTTAATTCAAATTTCCCTCCATGCTCACCGTCTGCATGACAACAACTGGTAGGATACGGACAAAATTTGGCGACATTGCTCTCGAGTTCTTTCCAGATGCTGCGCCCAAGACCGTAGAGAATTTCATAAAGTTGGCAAAAAATCGGCTTTTATGATGAGCTTGTTTTCCATAGGATCGTCCCCGGCTTTGTGATATAGGGAGGCGACCCCAACACGAAAAGCATGACAAACAGGGGCAGGTGGGGACCGGCGGGCCGGGATGGACAGTCAAGGCCGAGTTCAACAAGAACAAGCACGGCAGGGGCGCGCTTTCGATGGCGCGGTCGCAGGACCTAAACAGCGCTGGCTCGCAGTTCTTCATCGTGCTAAAGGATGCGAACTTTCTTGACGGCCAGTACACAGTATTTGGCAGGGTAACCGCATGAACGAACGCAATTGACAAGACAGCGGCGCTTGGGAGAGAGAAAGACTCGATGGACGCACCAGTCTGTCTACCCAGAGCAGGCAAGGATGGTCAAAGTAACATTAAGCGACTAGCCGCCAATGCCTTCCATGACGGCGCGCACCATTGCCGCCCATGCTTTTTTGTTGCTGGCCTCGCTTATGCCAAGCATCTTGCTGACGGTGAGGCCGTCGTAGAGCGCCACAAAGGCCGACGCAAGGCCGTTGACGTCAATGCCTTTTTTGATAAAACCTTTTTCAATCTGCCTGTTCAGGTGCTCGACGACTGCGTCGTACACCTTGAGCCTGTGCTCGTGCATCCCTTTTTTCAGCCGGGAGTTACGGGATGACTCTACCACCATCTCGAGCATGACCCTGTCCTTGCCCTGCTCCAGCCTGCGAAAGTTTTCGTAAAAGTGCTCAGAGTCTAGGACCAGGTCTTCTTTCTTAGGAAAAATTGCTGAGTGCTGCTGATCCCTCATGACTTTCAGGTAGTGCTCGCAGATCGCAAGAAAGAGGTCTTCTTTGCTGTTGAAATACAGATAGATAGTGCCCTTGCTCAGGCCGAGCCTCTTGGCAATGTCTTCCATCTTGGTCCTGTCAAAGCCAGCCTGGGCAAAGCTCTCAATGGCAGCCTGGATTATCTTTTCCCTTAGGTCTGATTTGTATTGGCCTGTTACCTTGGGCATTATCTTGACACCGCCCCTCCGATTCCGGAGGCAGTTGCCGCCAGGCCGGCGCCGGCGTAAAGGACGGTGTGGGAAGGCGTGAAGAATGTCTCTGGCTCCCTCAATATGTGAGAGGTAACGTCCCAGCTCACCCCTCTTATCTGCAAAAACGCTCCAGTGGTAGCAACAAGGAGTGTCGCCAACAGTATGCTGTTATTGTTCACGGACAACAATTGCAGTCAGCAAGTAGCTAATAAAGATAACTGACTGACTAGTCAGTCAGTTTTATCAGCACTTTTGCTACTCATTCACCAACCAGAACTTCAGAATGTTGCTCGCGGTAATGCCTGTCAGCCTCCTCTTTCGTCAGGAACTCCTTTGCGCAGTCCCTGCAGCGGAAGGTTCCGGATTCGTATTCTGACATATGCGCTGCCAGTAATTGCGCAAGGTTGCTAATATAGATAGCATGCCGGTGTGCACACAAATTGCTTATATCCTTAAGATCCTTACCAATCATGGACAGGCGAAGGCGTGGATGGGAATAGATTACGAATTTCTCAACTCATTCTGCAGGAACGTCGTGGCTAGGGACGGCTCTATACGGTGGGCCGGCATAGTCAACAAGAACGGTGTCCTGTTGGTCCAGCAGGCGAGGGAAGGAGTAAAGCTCCTCCTTACGGAGGAAGAGAACGAGGAGTACGCGGCAGGCGCCATCGCCCGGCAAAAGACCAGGGGCAAGTTCGAGTCAAAGATAGGCAAGATGCTCTATGCCTTTGGGCGGTACGAGAAGCTGCACCGGGCCACAATTCCCGTGAACGAGAACTATTACCTGCTCATAACAGTAGACGTTGGAGAAAAGAACTTTGATTCCATCATAATGGACAAGGTGGCGCCGTTCATTGCGGAGCAGAGGAACAAGTTCGTAGTGATGGATGACTCGGTCTAGCGTCATGCTCTACATGCATAACCACATATGCTTTTAACCCGAGGTGTCAGATATCCGATGAATTCGTCCCTGCGTGCACTGAACCTGGTCGAGAGCGCCTGCGTTGGCGTCACGTCCACGTTCATGCCGCTTCTCGCAAACAGCCTCACCAACTCGTATATTCTTGTGGGAGCTATCGTGACGGCTACGGCCTTGCGCAGGCCCTGTCATAAACACTTACTTTGGCAAGGCCTACGATATGCTCGAAAGCAGGAGGATGTCAATAATAAGGCTGGGCTACCTCGTTTGCTCTGCCGGCTTCTTTTTGCACATCGTTGCATTTGACGGCCTTTCGCTCTTTGGAATAAGGCTTGCAGCAGGCATCGCAACGGGCATGTATGCGAGCGCGCTCATTGCCAAGTCATATGAAACCACCACTGGGAACAACAGTAAGCTCACGCTTGTAGGAATAATCTCGTTTGGCTCGCTTGATTGGTTCGCCAGACGGTTGGCGTAGGCATGCTCAAGGAGCAGTTAGGGTCGACACGAACATCGTGTTTACATTCAGCAGGCTGATGTTCCTGGCTGGATTTTTTGTGTCACTTCAAATGAAGCCGGCGTGCCTCCTGTTCCAGCCGGCAACGGTCGCTTCAAATGTGCCGACCACGCTTCAGCTGCTGCGCCAGCCGGGCACAAGCGACTTTTGGATGGGCGTGATTTACGTGACAAACGCCATAACGCAGTTTTTGCTCATGAACAAATACGACAGGGGCATTCACGCGAACTATTTCAGGTCAATAGAAATAGAATCCCCACTCTTTGTGTTCAAAAATCTGACGCGCCTGTCGTAAAGCTGAAAGCTACGTAGCATCATGACACTTTTCTTGGAAAGATGAATCATTACAATGTCAAGCTTAGGTGTTTTATCAGACTCAGAAAAAGAGGGGTGGAGGGAAGCGTCTTCCTTTTTTTCTTTTCGTGTCCTAGACTAATTACTAGGATGATGACGTTCCCTATTTTTTACTACTAGTTACTTTTGCTTGTTTTTTGCTTGCTATTAGGAGCAGTTTACACTGCTGTTATTGTTTGCGG
>CAMLKF010000089.1 GCA_946480575.1 uncultured Nitrososphaera sp.
AATTTTCTCAAGTGAATCGTCGTCTGCCACAGCAGCAGCAGCAGCAGCTGCTGCTGCCGGGGGTTTTTGCTGGGCCGCCATATCCCTGATGTACATCGCCTCTACCGTATTTTAAGTGGCACTCCTCCTCCTCCTGCTCCTGCTGCTGCTGTCAGCCTTCCTTTTCTTTGCAAACCACATGATGATCATTATGATGCCGGCGATGACGCCAAAGAGTGAATATACGTACGAGTTTGTGACAATAAAGCAATCCCTTTCCATCTCGTCCAGCCTCTGCGGCGAAATCACCTGATCGCCCGCGTCGCGTAGCGCTGTAAGGCACGCGACGCCCTGAGAGTTAAGGTAGATGGCAGCAGCGCCGCTTATCGCCAGTACGATTGTGCCTACATGCAGATACCTATCATCATTTGCCATTATTATCTTGCGCCCGATCTTATCTGCCTTATTATGTCGAGAATTTCGTCTGCATCTTCGGCCTCCGGGTTTATCTCCAGGTACATGTTGAGCACTGTAAGCGCCTGCTGTGAGTCGCCGCTTTTCAAAAGCAACACGCCCTTGTCCCTTATGGCGTCAGGGTTGTACTCATCTATTGCCAAAACCATCTCGTTTGCAATCAGGTACCTGTCCATGTCCTGCGCTTCGTAATAACTGCCCTTGAGGTTGTTGAGCATCCGGGTCATCACCTGCGCTGAAGTAGCTTTTTCCACCAGCGCATGGGTTAGAGGGATATTCTGCCGTGGATAAGTCTGGTCAAGCAGCGCCTTGAGCGAATAGTCATCCATTATCCTGCCGCCGTTGAACGGGTCGACGATTATTTCGCCGCTATTGTCCTCAAGCACGTGCTTGACAAGAAAGTGGCCGGGGAACCCTACCGGGTACATCCTGAAGTTCACCGCATGGGCGACGCGCAGGTACAGTATGGCAAGCGTTATGGGGATGCCCGTCTTGCGTTCGATGACAACGTTGAGGTAGCTGTTGAGCGGGTTGTAATAGTCATCAGTGTTTGGCTTGAATTTCTGGATGCTAAAGAGGTATTCGTTTATCTTTTCTATTATCTGAGTCGGCCGCCTGGGGATAGTGGCGGCGCTCTTTTTAAGGATCTGCTCAATCTCGGCGCCCATCGAGTCTATCATAGCAAGGGTGCCGGCGATGTCAAGACCGGGGTAGGCGAGAACCCTTGCAAGGTGCAGGGCGTGCTCAGCCAGCCTGTCGGTGTCGTCAGACGAGATGATGTCTTTGACGGCGGAGCTTTTCCAGTCCGATATGAGAGAGTCGAGGTTGTTGGCGGCCACTTGCAAATCTTTAGCGGACGGCATATATTTATGTCAATCAGGGAGGGCAGGATTTAATGTCTATTAATAAACTAAATCTTCATCATGAAATTTTCATTTTGTGTGATTAGCGCTCACACTAAGGCTTTTGATAATAATTTCAGTTTTCTGCAATATCAAAATAGGGCTAAATTGAGGAAAATTACGCTAAATGCGTTTATTCAAACCTCTCTGCCTTGCCATCCACGGCAGACGGTAAAGTGAATACTCTTCGCAAAAGCAAGATCACTTTGCCATTAGGTATTTTTGCTGCAAAATAATTCTTTGTTACTGATCTTGGGTTGAAGCTGGGTCCTGAGCCTGCGACGACAGGTTGAGCCTTGCTCCGAACCTTATGATAAATGGAGCCAAGAATGTGGTCACTATCGTGACAATGCCAAGTATCGGCAAAAGTGAGCTTGTGATGGCACCTACGTCCTGCCCGCCCTTTACCACCACGAGTGAGAGCTCACCCTTGGCGGCAGACACGCCAAGGCCCGTCCTCACCGACGTGACGCTGTCAAAGTTTGCCTTGAGTAGGATGCCGGTGACTATAAGGAACTTGGAGCCAAATGAGGTCAGGATGAGTATGGCTGCAGGAACTATGAACAGCGGTATGAGCGAGATGTCCATAAGTGCCCCTATCGATATGAAAAAGATGGCCGCAAACATGTCCCGCAGCGGCGTAGTGATGATTCTTGCAATGGCGGCGCTGTTGGACTCTGCTACCAGCACGCCGGCAAGAAACGCTCCGGTAGCCACAGAAAGGCCAAAGCCACTTGCTATGAACGACAGTCCAAACGCCATGCCGAGGATCACTATCAGGAGCAGGGCATAGTCGTTTGTCTTGCTTGCCTTGTCGATTATCTTGGGCATGAACCTCGATCCCACAATGAGTATGCTCCCGATAAAGGCTGCCACTATGCTTATCGAGATCGTGATTCCTACGATGGAAAGGTTCTCGCCGGCAGCAGCCACTGACTGGAGGACCGCCAGAATGGTGATGGCAAGTATGTCTTCCACGATTGTGATGCCAAGCACGAGGAGCGAGGATCTATCCTTTATGAGGTTCAGCTCTTCGAACACCCTGACGGTCACCACCGTGCTCGTGATCGAGAGAGCTAGGGCTAGGAACAGTGAATCAAAGAATGAGAAGCCCAGAGTCTGGGCGGTGAAGAACACTATCATCAGAGTTCCCAGCGCCTCAGACAGCGCCACGACGAGTGACACCCTCCCGATAGACCTGAGCTTCGCTATTGGAAATTCCAATCCCACCCCAAAGAGGAGCATTATAATCCCCAGCTCCGCCATCAGGTTTATGGTCTCGATGCTGCTGACGAGGCTAAAAGGCAGGGTGTACGGCCCGATTATCATGCCGGCGAGAATGTAGCCTATGACCATCGGCTGCTTTAGCTTGTAAGTAATGGCCATCATTATGGCGGCAACAAACATTATGACAGCGAGATCCATCACCACGAGGTCGCCGAGGTCGCTGCCGCCAAAGAGCGGCGGCGGAGGAAGAATCGAGGGTAGCGTGGTGGAATCTGTTGTATGGTTCATTGCCGAAATAGTAAAGCTTGTCGTCAATAAAAACAAGCTTGTCGTATATGAGAGAGGTCTACGCACGCGAGTTATTCTCTTGGCATTTCCGGGAGGACGTGCTGCCTATTCCTACTGATGCTGCTCAGGAACCACCTCAACTCGCCGTACGTCTGGAACCTGAAATACCGCATCAGCGCTTCGATGGTGCTGTCGTCATATTCAGGATGGCCATACTTTTTTCTGTTCCTGTCCGGCGAGCCTGACGGTGCTACTGCGGCCACTGCATTACTCTACATCGCAAAACGTACTAATAAAGAACATGGAAGATAGTTTTATCAGAAGATTTTAGTCGAATGTCGTCTGGAATGCTGCTCAATAATCTTATTAATCTCGGCATTCGTTATTGCTTGCAGCATGAGTGTTAGCAGAGACAAGTTCACCACGGGGCAGACGTGGGGAGCCTTGAAAAAGGCTTGGAAAGGCTACAAGATAGCCAAGGTGCAGGGCGACAACACCAAGATGGCCGAATATGCCAGAAAGATCAGGACGCTGCAGGGCGAGCTTGGAATAAAACAGTCGTCCTTTCACGAAGTCAACGTCTAGCTCTATATTCATATAGTGTCACGACGCGGCTTCCGATCTTGACTAGCAGGGGGGCCGATAAGCGTCGTCAGAGCGACAGCCATGCCTATGATTGGAAGGAGCGTGGCGCTTATCACGCCAAGATCCTGCCCTGGTTTCAGGACAATGAAAGGGAACTCGCCCAGCTGCGCCATGCTGAGGCCGATCCCAAGTACAAATGGCTTGTCAAAAACCCAAAGAGCCTGACGCCGCCGTACATCAAGCCCCCCTTGCCAAAAAGACGCTCGCGAGCGTTATCACCGCAACTGGCACCCGGTATGTTGCGATAAGCGAAAGGTCCATCAGTGCCCCGATGGTGACACAAAGAATAATATCGCCGTGTAAAGATCTCCGTTGTAGGCGAGATCATGTCGATGTCATCTCAGAGCACTTGCTTACAGCAATAACCACACCGGCGAGAAAAGCGCCAGTCGCCGCAGAAAAGCTAAGTTGGTGCGAGGAGAGGAACGCAAGGCCAAACGCAGTTCCGAGGGGAAAAAAATGATATAGTTATCTCGTAGCGCTCCGGCTTGGCGATGAGCGAGAATAATAGGCGCATGACAAGGACGCCGGACGCAAAAAATGGTTCCTCCGATAAAGAGACCTATCCTGCCTATCGTCATCATCGGTATCTCGCCAAACTCAAAGGAGCCGCTGACCACCGGAGGCATCGCGCTTATTATCACGATTGCAATCAAGTCTTCGATTACCAGTATTATATATCTATATCATGAGATGGCAGAAGTGCTCTCCATCCTGCCCATGTCTTCCAGCACCTTGACGAGTATC
>CAMLKF010000090.1 GCA_946480575.1 uncultured Nitrososphaera sp.
TGCCGGTCATGCGCGCGCAGGGAAGCGGCATAATCGTCAACATCAGCTCGGGAGTCGGCCGGATCGGCTTTCAGGGCTTGTCCGCTTATGTAGCTACGAAATTTGCGCTAGAAGGTCTAAGCGAATCACTGGCCTATGAGGTTGGGCCTTTTGGCATTAAAGTGGTTCTAATCGAACCAGGAGTGGTGAAAACCAAGGCTTTTGACAACATGGTCATCGGTCAAGCTGCCCTTCAGAAAGATTCGCCATACGCCGGTATGCTCGATAACCTGAATGTGGCATTCAAAACTTGGTTGGATAAAGCCTCCACACCAGATCAGGTCGCCGCGACAATCCTGCAAGCTATTTCGTCACAAGAGCCCAAACTTCGGTATGCCGTCGGCCAAGATGTCGTTGCTTTGCTTGAAAAGAAGCGCACTCTCACCGACGAGCAATTCCAAGAGCACATAAAGAACTCAATGGTGAGTCTCGCCCCCAACCAAAGATAACCATTGTAGGTGTTTGTGATGGGAATAGGAGACAAACAGAAAACAGTTACTGTCAGCCGTCATGCCTGGTTCACTCTGGCGATACTCAGCAGCACTCTACTGACGGTCTTTTTCTCAGAGACCATGCTTCTGCCAGCAATCCCGGAGATAATACAGGACTTTAACATACCGTACGGGACGGCTGCCTGGATATTCAGCGCGTACCTGATTGTAGCTGCCGTAATGACCCCTGTCGCAGGCAGACTGTCTGATCTTTATGGGAAAAAGAAAGTACTGCTGACGTTGCTTGCAATATACATAGCTGGACTCACCGCCGGTGGATTTGCAGATAACATATCATTTCTGCTAGCAACCAGGATAATTCAAGGCGTGGGTCTGGCTGCAGTACCCGCTGCCTTCAGCCTGCTCAGGGACACGTTTCCCCCGGCAAGGCTTGCCATAGCCATAGGGGTGTTTGGGTCTGCATATTCCGCCGGTTCAGTGGTTGGCCTTCTGGCTGGGGCCAGCATCATTCAGAGCTTTGGATGGCACGCAACTTTTCTGGCCATAGTTCCCTTTTCTGCCCTGGTGACGCTCATGATCTCTAGATTCGTTAAAGAAAACAGACAAAATCAGTCAATAACTAAGGCTCCAAAGAATACCTCGGACAAAAGAGGAGGGGGATCACTCTCCATAGACGTCAAGGGCGTACTGGCTCTTTCCGCAACCATAACATCCTTTCTGATTGCGCTCACACTCATACAGATAGGCATAAGTTCTGAAAATCTGCCGCAGATCGCCACCGCGTTCGCAGCATCGGCAATTTCACTGGCTGTCTTTGTTGTTCTAGAGCGCAAAATCGTACCACCATTCGTTGATCTGAGACTCCTAAGACATATGATCCTTTTGCCGTCCTACATTCTGCTGATATCTACCGGTATTGCTATGTTCATGATATATCCAACTATAGTGCAGCTAGTCAGGAGCCCGGTGCCGCTTGGGTTCGGAGGAGACGCAGTAGACGCTGCAAACGTTCAGCTGTCCTTCATGGTAATGTTCTTGATATTTGCAAGCGTCACTCCATTTATCATAAATAAAATAGGAAGCGTAAGGCCAGCGATCATTGGTGCCATAATCAGCCTTGTTGGTGGTGTTGGATTGCTGGCGTTCCATTCGACAGAGTTTGCCGTGTCTGCGAATTTGGCCGTGATTGCCAGCGGCCTCTCACTCACAATGACTGCGACATGGAACATGGTCGTCTCGTCTTCCCCAAAAGAGTTCACTGGTATTTCTGTGGGGGTTGGCGCTCTACTGCTGTTCATAGGGATGGCGATAGGCCCAGCGCTGGCAGGTGTTTACATGGAGAGCAAGGAGACGGTAGAAGGAGTCCAAGGGTCGTTCCCGTCTCCAGGATCGTACGATACGGTATTCCTTACTGCAGGACTTTTATCGGCAGTCTCGCTCGTGTTTGGCCTGGTTCTAAGGAGAAACGCAGCGAAAAAGGAAATTGAGGTTTAGCTATCCGTCGAGCGGGCGGGACCAGCCCCCGGCACTCAGCGCCTTGCCTGCCTTAGACTCTGCCAGGTTCCAGCTGACCACGTGGTCTATCCGGACCTTCACTGTGACATCATCACCTTCTGAGAGGTAGGAGGCCACGCTTGGGTCGTCCAGCGCTTCCGGCGTCACGTACTTCAAATGAATAGAACGATTGATCCTCCGCGCCTCCTCTCCTTCGACGAGCTCTACCCGGCCTCTGACTAGCACACCCCTGAGGTTCAGGCCCTCACGCGACAGGTCCACAACCACGGACGCGTGCGGCCTAGCTTTAAGGTTCCGGTACTTGCGAGTCTTGCGCGAAGTCGGAATGCATATGTAGTCGCCCATACGCAGGAACCACATGGGCATAAGGTGGATGCCCCCGTCATCATCAAGCGTAGCCAGGTTCGCAATAAGCGTCATCGAAAGGAGCTCGTCAATCTCGGTGGGGCTGAGCACAATAGGCATCTTCGCTGCGCCATCGGATGAGCGGCTTGTCATGTCTGATATCGGAATCGTAAGCCAAAAGGCATTATGAATCATATGCTACTGCCGAATCTTCGTAGGATGAAGCTTCACCGCATAGTTGCCTAACCGACGATAACTTTGCACCGCCCCTTCTTGTTGCAACATGCAATTTCTAATCTTGCTGTTTTGTGTTTTGATATTTTATTGAAGGCTTTCCACTTAGATATTTGTTGAACCATTCAACTGTTTTGTTGACAGCGGGTTCCAAGTATTTTTCGACATCGTAAAGATCGATGTGGTTAGGGGCATCCACCCACATGATTACTTTTGGTTCGCCCGCTTTGTCAAATACTTCCTGCGCAAATTTCGGCAAGCAATATTTGTCATTTTTTCCATGGATGATCAGTAGCGGTGTGGGCGCAACATGATGGGCATAAGGAACTGCATTAAATGACATCAAATTTTCAATGGATTCAGTGGTATATCGATTGACCCATCCGGGGCTCCATGAACGTGAAGTCCCATAGTATTCAAATGGCTCATCTCCTGTCATTGCAGCAGGCTTACCGCCAGTGGCTACTGCCGGAATGTATTGCACCTCACTGGTGTCATAGTGTTTTTGCCTAGCCGCGTTCAGCTCTTCAAGCCGCTTAATGAGAGCCTCTTTTCCCATCATTTCTAGAAATGTGTCCCCAAGGTTAAGGCCTGAAGCTACTATCGTTACTGCCTTTATCCTTCTGTCCCACGCTGCCAACTGGAGTACATAACCTCCTCCCATCGATATGCCAAAGGCTCCTATCTTTGATGGGTCCACTTCAGGCAGAGAGGCCAGAAAGCTGATGGCATTTTTTAAATCCTCAATTTTTTTGGCGGGATCTTCATGTTGCCTTGGAGTCCCTTCACTTTCACCAAAATTCCGATGGTCAAAGGCCAGAGTAAGAAAACCTGCTTTGGCGAGGCGTTCAGCCCACAGACCAGCCACCTGTTCTTTGACCCCGGTCATCGGACCCGCCACAATAACGGCAGGCAGTACATCGCCTTCCTTGAAATTATCAGGTTTGAACAAGTTACCAAATATTTTCAAACCATCGCTCAAGAACTCTACCTTTTCTCTATGTTCTTGCATAGTCAGTTATGCGTAGTCATGGATATAAGTTGGAAAGTGACGACTATGACACTAGGTGATGATTTGGAAACTTGATGGAGGATGAACAACGAGAAATCATGTACAGCACTGATGGGATGAAAGCTTGCCCTGTTGACAACACCTTAAAGATAATTGGCAAAAAATTCACAGTTCTACTGATACGAAACATGTTAAGCAATCAGACTAGGTTCAACCAGTTTCTAGAATCCATAGAAGGAATGAACCAAAAGATACTCTCCGCAAGGCTAAAAGAGATGGAAAAGGATGGGCTGATTACAAGAAGGGTTTATGCAGAGACACCGTTGAGAGTAGAATATTCTCTTACTGACAAAGGCCTAGCTATAAAACCGATTCTTGATCAAATGGCTGCCTTTTCTCTGCAATATTGTTCAAAAGATGTCTTTAACGATGGAAAGCCAAGAAGCTTGCAGGATGTTATACATTAAACGCCAAGTCGTCCTTTGTTACTAACTTGACAGGTGTTTACTGCCATTCTTTAATACGACATCGATGATAAGATATTGTGGATTCGGTAAGTCAATCCTCAATTTTAGAGAA
>CAMLKF010000091.1 GCA_946480575.1 uncultured Nitrososphaera sp.
GATGTTCCACCGGATGCGCACACACGAGCAAAACAATAAATTAACTGACAAGCAAAGCATACTCCTGTAATGCAAGATAAAGAGACTAGGATTCCTAGATGGCTTGTCGAGAGTGACCCCTCGTGGGAAAAATCCATTGACTCGGACCTTGGGATGATGAGGTGGACGAAGAAGGGAACCGGCATACAGGCAATATGCGCTCCCACAAGCATGTTCTGCGAAATCGTGGGCGACTCGCCTGGCTCTGCAGGGCTCTCTGACATTGCGGCCAATATGTCCCGAATCGGCAGCAAGCAGGCGAACCTTGCGGCAGGCGCAGGCGACATTGCCAAGTACCTCTCGAGCAGGTACCTGAACCCGGCGATCAGCGGCCCACGCTTTGACCTGAAGAGGATGCGCCAGGAATAGCTGGCCAGAACTTTTTTCTAACTTCGATAATTGTAGAATCTTTTAGAGGAAGGCGCCGCAAGAACTTCAAGCTTAGCTCTCGCATCCACACACTCTTGACTATCAGGCACCTACTGAGCCCAACAGAATTGTTGCAGGCAGAACCCCTTCCTTCTTGCTCCCCGCGCCTGCAACAATTCTTTTATATAAACTCTTGCCGTTGCTAACACACACATATCTGTTGTCGCTTCAGAACGCCATCCAAAAGCTTGCCAAAGACGCGGTCAAACTTGCCAAAGAAGCCCGGGTCGTGGGGCTCGGCAGCGGGAGCACTGCGGCGTTTATCGTGAGAGAGATCGGCAAGCTCTCCGGCAAGGACTCGATCGAGTTTGTGCCAACCTCGCTTCAGATCAAGATAGAAGCCGAAAAAAGCGGACTGCGCATGGCAGACGAGAACAGGATTCCCGACATCGACATCGTGTTTGACGGCGCCGACCAGATAGACAACAACTTCAACATGATAAAGGGCGGCGGAGGGGCGCTCTTGCGTGAAAAGATCCTAATATCCTCTGCCAAAAAGGTTGTCATAGCGGCCGATGAGTCCAAATTCGTGCAGTCGTTTGGTGGCAGATCGGTGCCGATTGAAGTTCACCCGATGGCGCGCTCTGCCGTAGCAAAAAAACTGGTAGAGATGGGCGGCAAGCCGGCGCTAAGAGTGCTTGACAGGGGATACCCGTTCGTGACCGAAAATGGCAGCATAATTCTTGACACGACCTTTGCTTCAATACCTGACCCCAAAAAGAAAGAAATGGAACTGAAAAGCATCGCTGGCGTCCTTGAAGTGGGACTCTTTACTCGGAGGGCAGACGTCTACTACAAAGCCAAGAGAGATGGCTCATTTGAAACCATTGCCTTTTAGCAGCTGTTATATTATAACAGAACACTTGAAACGGATCAAAATCATCTATAATTATTATAGCTTATTTTGTTTTTTATAGATAATATCGTGTCATGACAAACTAGCATAACCTTCCTCGTAAATCCTTTTAATTATCGAGCGTCTGTAATAGAGAGAGCATTACATAATATGAAGCAGGATGTTTACAAGCAGCTGGCTGCACTTATCACTGCGGCCTTTGGTCTTGTCGCGGCTCTTGCCTGGAATACTGCTATACAGGAAATATTCAGGCTGGCCTTTGGGGAGGCGAGCGGCGTGTGGGCAATGATATCTTACGCAGTTGTCGTCACAATAGTAGCAGTCTTTGCGACAATATGGATAGGGAGAGTCGCAGCAAAAGCTGGAGTCAGGGACGAAGAGCCAAAGTCATGAAAAAATTATAGTAGTAGTAGTAGTAGAGCTAGGAGATCATTGTGACGATGATGCCGGCCTTCGAACAAACTCGCCGTGCCCAAGCATGCTGCCGTCAACCTTGCCGTTCTCCATCACCACTCTGCCGCGAACTATTGTCATGACGGGCCAGCCCTGCATCTTCCACCCATCGTATATCGTATAGTCGGAGTATGACTGGAGCAGCTCTGGCGTGACTTTTTGCTCAAGGCCAAGGTCGACTATCGTGAGGTCGGCGTCCGAGCCATCCTGGATGGTGCCCTTCTTTGGGTACATGCCAAATATCCTTGCAGTGTTGTAGCTAGTCACTTCTGCAACGCGCTCGATACTTATCCTGTTCTGGTTCACGCCATAGCTCAGCAGCACCGGCAGCATCGTGGCGATGCCGGGAAAGCCTGCAAGCGCGGACCAGATGTCGTCGCCCTTGCCCTTCTTGATGTCGAGCCTGTTTGCGACGTGGTCTGTCCCTATCGTGTCGACTATACCATTCCGCAGCGCTGACCACATGCTCTGGAGATCGCTTTTCGATCTGATAGGCGGCACGACCTTGCCTGTTACGCTGCCAAATTCAGTCGTGTGTGTAAGGTAGTGGGGGCATGTCTCGATGTAATAATTCGATCTGCCCTTCTCCTTTTCCTTCAAAATAGCATCGAGAGCCGCCGTCGAGCCGATGTGCACAAAGTACAAGTTGGCACCTCCAAACTTTCTTCCAAGATCAGACACCTTGGCGATGCTCTGGGCTTCTGACGCCGGCGGCCTGCAGTCAGACCATGCCTTTAATCCCGACAGCCCTTTCTCCTTGCCCGCGCGCATGTGCTCGGAGCACATCGCCGGGCTCTCCGCGTGGATCAGTATCGTGGAATGTGCCTTGGAGCCTTCCCTGACTATGGACGACAAGAGCTCGTCAGTCATGTCGACCTCTCTGTCTCTGATGCCGTGAGTGCCAGGCTCGAGATCCATGTAAATGTGGTTGAGGTCAGCGCCGAGGTTCATGTATATTTTTAGCGAGTTGACGCCCAGATCCTTGAGGTAGGGGATGTCCTTTACCTGATCCGGCCGGAGTATCGACGCGTGAATGGAATAGTCGATGTAGTGGCTGCCAATACTTGCCTGTAGCTGCTTTGTTATGTTGTTGTTATGGTAGCTGTTGTTGTCGTAGAGCCTGAGCATCCTTATCATGGTAGTGATGCCGCCAACAGCAGCCGACCTTGATTCTGTTCTGGCGGCTTCATCAATAGGCGTGTAGACGCCATAGTGCACGTGCGGGTCTATTGCACCGGGCAGGACATACTTGCCATTAGCGTTTATCTGCCTTGAAGCAGAAATGTTGCCTGCAGAATTCGTGAGCGCCTTTACTCTGCCGTCCTCTACCATGATGCTTGTTTCAATGACGCCCACCTTTGGGACGACAACAGAAGCATCGGTGATGAGCAGATCGCACGAGTTATTCATTCTGCATCGTCTCTCTCTCTCTTTTTGCTGCATTGCTGGAGACTCTTATGTTTTTATGCCTGTAAAAAGTGATGAGCGAACCCCATTTATGAAATGTAAATGCTATATTCTGCCGGACCAATGAGCCAGGCCTTGGCGGCTGCTGCTATCATGTTGATGATGATGATGATGCTCGCCGCGGCTCTTTTGCAGGCAAGCGTTTTGCAGCAGCAACAGGCGTTTGGGCTGCGCCGTGAGCTTTATGACAACTTTGAAGGGCCGCCGTACGTGCTTGCAGACGGCGAGGCGTCTCCTAATGGCAAGTGGCTTGCCATGTACAACGGGCGAGGCTCGTCAGGAACAACTGTCACGACGACGACGACGATGACAACAACAGCAGTATCATCAGGCAACGATGTCTTTTTTCAAAAGCCCAAGGCATCTGCATTCCCAACTGAAACACACGCGGCATTAACTCTGACTGCGCAGGAGTACGAAGATGTTGACATTTACCTGAAAGTCAGGACGATCCAGCAGCTGAGGCAAAACTCGCCACCAAACCCTTGGGAAGTGGCCTGGGTCATGTGGCGCTACCAAGACGACTGGCACCACTATTACTTTATCTTCAAGCCAAACGGAATAGAGCTTGGCAAGAAGCAAAACGAAGAGCGCGCAGACGGGCAGGTCTTCCTGTTCACCGCAAACGAGCCCCAGCTTGCGATGAACAGGTGGAATATCTGGAATATCAGGATGGTAGACAACCACATAGAGGTATGGCTGAGGGTGGGGTTAAGCTGGAAGAAGGTGGTCGACTATTATGATAGGAATAATCCTATCGAAGGCCCGGGCAGGGTAGGGCTGTATAACGAGGACGCGCATGTGCAATTCGACAACGTCTACCTGAC
>CAMLKF010000092.1 GCA_946480575.1 uncultured Nitrososphaera sp.
GCAGAACAGGATGGCGGGCCATTTCCTAGCACAGGCCCAACGCAGCCGCAGCTCTCTTCTTCAGCACTTGGCCGGCACAGCAACAACAATGCCCTCCTCAGCTGCTGCATCACAAGGAGAGGTAGTAGTAGCGTATATGCTGCTCGTGAATGATAAGGCCCACTCTAGCATAAAGCCTTTGCTTTGGCCCTAGTATTCTTCAAAAGCGTCAGAATTATTACCCGATTGCGTAGGGTAATTCTCGACGCTTTTCCTAAAAGAGAAATAGAAGAAAAAAAGTAGGGAAAGTTAGGGCAATAACGGCTTGTTTAATACCTGCGATACTAGGCTAGAATGTGCGTCTAGTAGTAGGACAATTATCGTCAACTCTCCTACCATTACGCCGAACAGTAATGCTAGCTCTTTGTTCTTGATGTACGTCCACCTGTTTAGCTCAGAAAGAGCGGATTTGAAACCCGCACCCATTGTCCATAGTGCTAGCTTATTATCGCTTTTAACAGTTACAAATAATAATAAAAATAAAATATAGAATTTTATCACTATCTCTCTATAGTAGCCGCCCTATCAACTCCTGCGTTATGGCTATTTGCTGCAACAGAAGGTACGGCAATGCTATGTTTAGTGTGCTCATCGACACTAAGACCATCGTTCTGCGGAACTTGGATTCAAATTCTGGAAATGCTTTCAGCATCATTCGGCTTTTTCGAAATCCTTTTGCTTTTCACTCTTATTATTCTCTGTTTATGGCTGCTCCTCCTGTTGCTGCGGCTGATTTTTTAGAAGGTTATCGATGACGGCGACCTAGTGCGGGCATCAAATGTTATTCAGTCGTTTCCTATCTGTCTATCTACCCGTGTAAAACATTACTAGAAGAATAATAATAAAATAGGTGGAAAAGGCGCGCACCAGTGGCAAAGCGAGCGCGCCTTGATTTAGTCGTCGTTGCTGTTATTAGTTAACGTTGTGACTTTTAACTGTCGCTAATTCAAGTCAAGCTGACTTTTTAGATTCTTGTATCTGTTCCTGACAGTCACTTCAGTCACACCGGCTGCATCGGCAATGTCTGTCTGGGTCTTGCTCTCGCCAGAGTTCAGGCATGCAAGATACAATACCGAGGCTGCAAGTCCCATCGGGTCCTTGCCCGCGGATATGCGGCTCTTGGTCACGTTCTTCATGATGCTCATGGCCATGCGCTTTGTGCGCTCGCTCAGGTTCGCCCTGTTTGCAACCCGCACGATGCACTTCATTGGGTCTATCATAGGGACCTTTAGGTCAAGCTCCATAACGACTATCCTGTATATCCTTGCGAGATCCTTGCGTTTGATGTTGCCAATTTCTGCAATGTCCTTGAGTGTCCTAGAAGTGCCAGTTTCTCTGCATGCGATGTAAATCGCTGCGCCTACCATTGCAGATATCGTCCTGCCTCTTACGAGGCCGCGCTCCTGCGCCTTTCTGTAAATGTATGCTGTCTTTTCAACGGCCGCGTCGGAAAGCCTGAGCTTGTCTTTGAGCCTGTCAAGCTCGGAAAACGCCTGCCGGAGGTTCCTGTCGGTGGGCGAGTGCGCCTGCGTACGAAAGTCCCATGCCCGCAGCCTGCCCATTGTCGAGCGCATCGAAATGTCAATTGCGCGTCCGCTGGCGTCCTTGTCGGTCCTACCGATTACCGTAGACAGGCCCATATCATGGCGAGCCAGAGAGCTTGGAATTCCAGTTCTGCTCCTGTCGTTTGCCTCTTCGGCGGTAAAAGCGCGCCACTCTGGGCGGCTTTCCTGTGCCTTGTCGGATATCACGAGGCCGCAATTTCTGCAAATGAGTTCGCCAGACTCTGGGTCTGTGACCGTCTTGCCACTTTTGCACATACTGCACATTATTGCTGTTTGCATTTTTTCTAAAATGAGGTATTATTATTATCACGATTCGAACTAATAAAGAGTGCTAATCGATAAAAAATACAAGACACAACCCTTCTTAAATTCGAAATTTAGCTAATCGAGCCTGGGAATGCAAATTTAGCATCATATTGCTTGAAATAGGCATATTTCTGCGATGCACAAATAAACTTGGAGCCAGACTGCAATGGCAACTGTTTTATCGAAATAGCTACTGTATATTGTGTGATATTACGTCGGCAGGCTGTAGCCCGCAGCGTAAATCACCCTAGGCCGCGGACAAGATTTGGCGAGCAGACGTATGGCAATGACGTTGTTTTTACCATTGATGGACAGGAGACTTTTAGGCTAATGTACGACAAGATTCACCAGGCCAAGGCGTGCGTATACATCGCCAACTATGACCTTGACCCAGCTCTTAGGTTTGTAAGAAATCCCGATCAGCCAATAGCATTCGCAGGCCACAGCCATGAAGCATACCCTCTACAAAAGCTTTTGGTGGAAAAGGCAGAGGAGGGCGTCGAAGTGAAAATAATCGTGTGGGAGCCCCGGCTTGTGCTCCGGCTTTTGCCAGGGGCCGACGAGCGGGGAATAGACGGCAGAGCCGACGAAGTTGAAACTATAAACGAAATTGCAAAGAGCAGTGGCATTTCTGACAAATTGATGGTAAAGATCGACAACACCGCGCCAACGATCACATCTGCGCACCACGAAAAAATAGTCATAGTCGACAATCAGGTTGGGTTCTGCGGCGGGCTTGACTTATCAAGGGGCAAGTGGGACACACGCAGCCACGAATACGACAACCCTCTGCGCGACGGCGGCTCGGAGCCTTGGCACGACGTGCACGCTATGGTGAGCGGGCCGGTCGTATGGGACCTCATATACCACTTTTACCAGCGCTGGGCATATTCCGAGACGAAGGATGTCGGGCGGGTCAGCAGGCTGAAGATAAAGTCAAATTTCACTACCCGCGGGAGCTGCGGGAGCACGCATGTTGTCGCGCTCCGCACCTGGAACGAGCTTGACAAGGACGGGGGCATTCAGGCGTGGTATGCGGCAATGTTCCGGAAGGCAAAAAAGAGCATCTACATCGAGAACCAGTTCCCGTTCCAGAACTCTTTTGCGACAAAGTTGCTTGAAAAGCGGCTCCAAGAAGAACCAGACCTCCGAGTGATAGTCGTCAGCCCGATGGAGCCAAATCTCCCTGGGTTTATCGGAAGCATGATAGCCAAGATGAGCGTCAACGATGTCAAGGACAACCTTGCTGTCCTCCGGCGCGCCGGCGAAGGCAGGGTGAAAACCTATTCGCTCATATCGCAGGGCGAGCCAAGCGACAGGCGCAGGCAGATTTACGTTCACTCGAAAATAATGATAGTGGACGATAGGTGGGTCACGGTCGGCTCTGCAAACATTGACAAGAACGGCTTTCGGGACTCTAGCGAGCTGAACTTGGGATTAACATCGCCCAAACTTGCGAAGGAATTGCGATCAAGATTGTGGCAGGAGCACCTGCAAGATGATAATGATGCAGCCTGCGCGCGTGACTTTGGCGAAGGATTTGCAGCATGGGAAATACTTGCAAGCGACAACGGCCGGAGGGCTGCAAAGAACGAGCCAATAAGGGGGCACGTCTACTATTACAACTTTGAAGAAATGGGCCTGCCGCCGCCGTACCCTGACGCAAGGGGAAGCAAGTTCGAGCTGCTATAGGCCTGCAATGATCTTGGCAAGGCGCCCAAGCTGCACCGGCTTGACGAGCATCGAGATTTTCTTGCCGTCAAAGAACCTGTTCTCCTTCAACTCGCGCCTGACGTTTTCGTAGGCTGTTATCACTAGCACTCTTGCCGCCGGGTCTTTGCGCAGAATTTTCTCTGCCGCTTCAAGCCCGTTCATGTTGCCGGGCAGCCTATAGTCTGTTATCACCAGATCCGGCCTGTACGTGTCATAATCGCGCAGCGCCTCATTTGCCGTGGGCGCGCTCACCTCTATCGTATAGCCCCTTTTTTTAAGAAAGTCCCTGTAGACGAGAAGGACATCCTCCTCATCCTCTATTATCATTATAGTTTGGATTCTCCCTTGCTGTTGCATAGGCCCCACGATACAGACTATTTAGCATCATATTTAATGCCTAATAAGGTGCATCTGGTAGTAATTTCTTCTAGCTTGTGGTGAAAA
>CAMLKF010000093.1 GCA_946480575.1 uncultured Nitrososphaera sp.
ATTGGATTCTATCTGACGATGCATCTTTTTTGGTAGTGTGGTTGAAGAATTTTGACAGCGGCAGGAAAAGGAGAACTACTAGTGATGACAGAGTGAGGATGAGGAAGAAGTCAACTATCGTCATCATCATATCACTGGCTTTGGGGCTGCTAGTACTACTACTACCGGCAGCGGCAGCAACAACAACAACAGCAGCAGCAGCCTATGCTCAAGAGTCAGATACTGGGGTACATAGCTACGCGGGTCTTGAGATAATAGAGACGACTGATACGGACGAGACGTTCCAAAGCCTAGAAGGAAGGTATAGGATTACCTATCCCTTATCATGGACCCTCAGAGAATCACCCTATCCATTCGATTCAACACTTTGCCCTGAGGACCACGATTCGCCAATGGAATGGGGCTATCATTGCGTGGCAACGCTCGCTGATAGGGTATGGGTTTCGATAGACTACGACGCGTCCGATGCTCTCAATCATCCTAGCCTTCTGGATAACGTGGATGCAAAGGCGGAGGGAGCGCTGCCATTGACTCTTGAAGAATATGTCGATGCAAGCTTGGAGATAGATGAGGAAGAAACTGACTACACAAATCAAGAGATTATAGAACAAGAGTCGTTAATGGTCAGTGTAATATCATCAAAAAATGCGACCGGTAAGCAGCAGGTAATAGAGCAGCTGCCTGCCACAATCATAGATTATACGTTCACCGCGCCTAACACATTTGGAGAAGAAGAAGGAAGCTCCGACAGAAGGCATGTTGAGATGTTCGTTGTAGACCCTGAACAGAATAAGGCATTCCATATTCAATACATTCCTGCATACGACCCTGAAGACCCTGAAGCGGTGGACCCTGTCGACACTAGCGGCTATCCTCCAGAAGTGAGAAAGATATTTCGGAGCTTTGAGATAATCGAGGAGTAGTAGTAGTAGCAGTAGCAGAGGAGGAGGCGATAGTAGCGGTCCCGAGTATTACTATTACGGGCACTCAAACGCTGCGCGGAAATGGCGGATGTTTTTAGAGTGCATCGACGCAATAAGAGATAAACTCAGAGAGTATGTGAGAGAGAGAATGATGACGACAACAACAACAATAAAAAAAGGTGGCGGGGTGTAGTTACAGCCCGCTTTTCTTGCTTTTTTTTGGTATTAGACTTGCCCCACTTGAGTTTCTGGCCCTCGTCCTGTACGATGTAGATAACGCCATTATATACACCGGAGTGCCAACATTAGTGTGTACTTGTAATGCCGGACTATTTCGAGATCGACAGGCTGGTTGAAGACTTGGCCAAGATCTACTCCACAGCCTGCGCGACTTCGTGGTTCAAGATAGTGGGCAACAAAAAGCCCACGAAGGAAGAATTCCGCGGCAAAGTCGTGGAATTCATGAAGCACCTTGAACACACGCTTACAGCGTTTCCCCAGACGCCTGAAGCCGACAGCTTCCGAGAGCATGCAAGGAAGAGCCTACAAGGCGAGATGTCCAAGGTTCTCGCCGGGGAGAACAAGGAAGTCGAGAAGCGCTACAGGTATTACGTTGACTACAGCTAGAGCTCTTTTTTCAGCTGCTCAATGAACTGCTCCATGAACCGGGTGCGCTCCTCAGCCATTTCCTGCGCAGCCTTGGTATGCATCGAGTCCTTCAGCTTGAGCAGCTTTGCCTGAAAGTGGTCAAGGGTCCACTGCCAGTCGTCCGGCTCCCTGCCAGTTTTCCAGAACGGGTCATCCGGGTTGTAGAACATTCTGTCCTCAGAGCTGCCCACGCTGAATGTTCTTGCGATGCCTATCGCGCCCAGCGCATCGAGCCTGTCTGCGTCCTGCAATATTTTTCCTTCAAGGGTTGCTGGCACAAGCCTCCTTGAGTAGCTGTGCGTCCGTATGCAGTACGATATCCTGTCGATTTTTTCCTTTGAAACTCCATAACCTTTGAGGATCTTTTCGGCCATATCGGCGCTGTCGTCTGCAGATTTTGACGATTTAGCGCTTCCCTTTGGATACACGACAATGTCGTGCAAAAGCACGGCTGCAAGCAGGACCTCCATGTCTGCGCCTTCGCGCTTGCCTATTAGCTCTGCGTTCTTGTAGACACGCAGGATGTGTTGCAAGTCGTGTGCTGGGTCTCGCCCCTCATAGATTTTCTTTACTTTCGTCCTGATCCTGTCCAGCAGCTGCAGCGGCATCCATGGGGACAAATTTCATCTGTACTAATAAACGTAGACTTGCGATTCTGTTTAATCTGGGTCATCATACCAGGCGCACATGATCCGACAACTCTACAATATAGAGATATGTGATAGAAGCTGTCGCGTTACTGGAAGCATCATTAATCGATTATCGTAATCCTTTCTTCTTGCTGTTTTTTATCATAGATGATAAAGTAGTATGAAAGGTTAGACTTTTCTTACTGTGATATACGGTTCAGTCCTGTCCTGCCAACAGTCTAGGCAAAAATTACCTTCATCCTGAAAGATGAAAGCTTCATTATTGCAAACGTCACATCTGATTATCGTCTGTTCATCGGATAAAACTTGAATCATAAAGATCTACTGCCTCCTTTTTGTAGCTTAATAGCCTTCTGTAGCTTCTTTCTATGAATTCGTCTATTCTTGTATCTTAATCTCCGGTTGCAACAAGGACAGCGTATCTCAGGGGTATCGAAATACTTCGCACAATTTGTGCAATACCTTAGTCCCAAGAAATATGGGCTCGGAGAAGCAAAGCAGGGATATGCTAATTTTTCACACAGATTTCTACAGGGCGGCATGTGCTTCAGGGTCAAGCTCTTAATGGCTTGCTATAACAGAGCTGGCACAAAGGGGGGAGGGAGTGTAACATGTTGCCACATGCGGCAACACGCAAAATCAAACAAAAATGATATAAGCAAGCATGTTATAACATGTTATTACAGAGTATGGTAAAGCGAGGCGGCAAAGACGTGGTAACCGTCGAGATATTCAAGGAGACCTACGATGTGATGAAGTCCATCGCTGAGAAGAAGCGCTGGAACACAAAGGACTACATCAATATCGTCCTGAAAGAATCTATCGAGCGCAACAGGTTCCTGCAGGCTTATGCACCATACCTGTTTAAGGTTGGCTATGAGGGCAACATCCTTTTCATCAAGGACACGAAAATTGGCAAGACTGCAGAGATCTATCGGCGAGACAAGGCGCTCTACTGCAACATCTGCGAGTCGAAGGACTGTGTCCATATACACTACACTCTGGCCCTGCCAGAGGTTGCCAAGCTGTACCTCAAAAAGCAGGTCTAGTGGGCGACGACGTTCAGCGCCACGGACTGCTCCTTGGCCTCCCTGTACAGCGCTTCAGCCTCTTCCCCCAACGCTTCTATGCGGTATTCGTCGCCGCTGGCGAAGGCCACCTGGACGCTGCAGTGCCTTATTCCGTTCTTCAGGTAGCCTATTTTGGCAGAGATCTCAGTTATTACAGTGGTGGCCGTTACTATGCTGCTTCTCTGGCGCGCGGACGTCAGCTGCACGAACGCGTCCACGCTGTTACGATACATCTTTACTTTCCCCCTGCTTTGAAGACCGCCAGAGTATGAAGGCTAGCTTTTTCCTCAGCCTGCCATATTTTCCCGAGTTGGTAAAATTGACAAAGTTGCTGCACCTGCCACAACGCACGCGCTTTGGATGAGCTAGGTTAAGATGGTACAGTGGCAAGAGCTTGCAAGAAGGGCACCTGTAGTGAGTGAGAAATAGCCGCTGTATCGGCACAAGGTCCCTGTAGTTTATGCCCTCGATTTTGCACATCTGCTCCGCCTTTTGGCTCAGGAGCAGATCTGGCGACGGCTGTTGCTGCTGCTGGCTGTCAATCATGTCGCGGAAGAAGATCGCCTGAGAGTTTTTCCTGTCAGCGTATTCGATCCTTCTGCTTCCATAATCGTAGGATGACATGATTTAATTGATAAACCCGTATGCTATAGTATGTGCTAAAAAGCACTTTTGCTCCCTAGGCAATGCCGCTGGCTAATAATAACCGGTTGCAAGCTGTAATAGCCAATTT
>CAMLKF010000094.1 GCA_946480575.1 uncultured Nitrososphaera sp.
CAGCAATGCAATGGGCCAAGACATTTCAGTAGACTTGGTACTTTAATTCCTTTTATACACCTACTTGATGTTCTCATCTAATAATACAGGAGATTGTGATATCATTTCAATGTCCAACAATAATCCTAAGAGCATCGAAATAAACGGACGGCAGTTGCATTATGTAGACCAAGAAGGAGGAGGTAGGCATACACCAGCTATTATCTTTATTCATGGTGGACTTGATGATTACCGATGCTGGCAATATCAAATGGACTCTTTTTCAAGAAAATACCGTACTATCTCCTATAGTAGAAGGTTTGCTTATCCAAACAAATGGATAGGCAATGTTGCTCAAGATAATACCATCGAAGAGAATGCTAGAGATTTGGCTGAACTAATAAGAAAACTAGACCTTGCACCAGCACATTTGGTGGGCGCTTCGTATGGAGCATTTACTGCATTATACTGTGCATCAAAGAATCCAGAATTAGCTAAGACAATGGTGCTCAATGAACCTCCAATCATGGAATTTCTTGCAAGAAGCCATCTGAAAGAGGATGTTGAATTGCGTCAGACATTCGGAACTCGTGTCCTAAGCCCAACTCAAGATGCATCCAGGGTAGGAGACTTTAGGAAAACAGCGCAAGTCGCAATAGATGGAATCATGGATATAGACAACTATTTTGGTCAGCTTCCAGAGGAAGGCAAGCAGTTCCTAATAGATAACGCAAAAAGCCTTGAGAGTGAATTAGAATCTGCAATGTCGACATCCTATACCATTGAAGATGTCAAACAGATAACAACAATTCCCACGCTTCTAGTAAAGGGAGAACTCAGTCCCAAATACTTTCTTAGAATAGTAGACATTCTTTCTGAGAATATGCCAAATAATACAGGGCAGATAGTTATCCCTAATGTTAGTCACGACGATTTTAAATCCGGCGACTTTTTTACCTCAAAGGTAATGCAATTTTTTGAAAGATATAGTAGTTAAAGTAAGGAGCGGTTGTTAGTTATAGCTCTAGTGCAGCAAAAAGAGGTATAACAGCAATTACTGGTATAACCACAAATGGGTTACATGGAAGAATGAATGTTGCTGATGCTGCGAGTTACAGCAGTGTATTGCTGCTGAATTTTCCCGACAACCTCCTAGAACAATCTCGAAACAATACCGTAGTTGTACAACGGGAAGAAATGGACCGGGTGGGATTTGAACCCACGATCTCAGCAATGCCAATGCCGTATCTTACTAGGCTAGACGACCGGCCCTCTGTGTAACGATCCAAGTTTGATAGGGGTATTAATATAGTTTAGGCAGATAAACAGTATTATAATTGCCCGTAGTTTTTGATGCTGGTAGTATAACGCAACGTGGCTCTTGAGCGATCGATAGGCGCCGTCATCAAGTACCAGTCACCTTATTCATCCTCCTCCTCCTTCCGAGAGGATTCTTCAGAATTCCTACTGTTGAAGAACAGGAGGGGCTTTTGGGGCTTCCCTCAGGGCCACAAGAAAAAAGGGGAAAGCGAGATCCAGACGCTGGTTCGGGAAGTCCTCGAGGAGACGGGCATCAAGGCACTCGAGATCCAGTCATACATCGGCAAGATCCAGTATTCGTATTTCAAGGGCGACGGTATGAAATCTGATAAGGAGGTCAGGTTTTACTTTGCTACGACGCCTACTCATGAGGTCAAGATTTCTGACGAGCACGCCGACTTTAGATGGGTGACCCTTTTCGACGCCTTGAACCTGCTCGACCACGCCAAGCTCAAGCTTGTGCTGACAAAGGGGCATATGAAGGGCCTGTACTAGCTCAACAAACCTACTCGCAATGATGGTAATAGATTTATAGCCTGCGGGTATCGAATATGTGATACATACAGCATGGTCGCATCAGCAGGTGGCAAACGCATAGTTTTAACCGCAGACCGCAGCTTAATGACGAACTATAGGGGCAATTTCCTCTACGGCTTTATCGCCTGTGGCCCGTACGAACTTGTTCCAGAATTTGTGTTTGACAAACTGTTCTGCCCAAGCGTCGAGACTGACCAGAACACCGGCGAGGTCAAGGTGGCGCAGTGCGGTCTGAGAAGAATTGAAGGCGCGCTTTTCAAGGAGTACAAGCGCGACGAGGTCTTTCTCGCTCATCCAGAGATGCTGGACAAGTGCGTCGGCCCGGATACCAAGGTAGTCGGCATCAACGTCATGGATCCGCTTGGCATGGCACCCGTAACTACTACGATGTCACCTGAAAAACTATCCTACGTCGCCATGAAGTTCAAAAAGATGTGCGCTTCCATTATTCAGCTCAAAAAGAAATACAACTTTAAAGTCGTCGTAGGCGGCAACGGCTCGTGGGAGCTTGCCAAGCCCGACAGGATGAAGATACATGGCATCGACACAGTGGTCATTGGTGAGGCAGATGAGCTTGCGCTCGACCTCTTCCGCGACCTTGAAGCCGGCGACGCGCCAGAGCTCTTGCACACGTTTGTCAGAAACATCGAGAACGTCCCAATGATGCAGGGGCCCACGGTCAACTCGCTCATTGAAGCTATGCGTGGCTGCGGCAGGGGATGCGACTTTTGCGACGTAAACAAGCGCTCAAAGAAGGACTTTCCGCTTGAGCGCCTACAAAAGGAAGCGAAGCTCAACCTCGACTATGGCTTTGACTCGATATGGCTCCAGTCAGACGAGATGCTGCTCTATGGCTGCGACAATAAAGACTTTATTCCAAACGCAGACGCCATTACGGACCTGTGGAGCGGCCTGAAATCAACGGGCGCCCGCTTTGTCGGCACCACCCATATGACGCTTTCGGCGGTTGCGTCTTCACCCGACCTTATCAAAAATATGTCTGAAATCAACGAAATGAACGTCGCCGGCGGCAGGTGGCTAGCGACCAACCTAGGCGTCGAGACAGTCGCGCCGAGAATGGTCAAGAAACATCTTGGCGTCAAGACAAAGCCGTTCCAGCCAGAAGAGTGGGGTGCGGTCGTAAGGGAAGGCTGCAAGGTACTCAACCAGAACAACTGGTTCCCGGCGCTTACGCTCATAATCGGGTGGCCTGACGAAACGCCAGACGAAACTCAATACACGATCGACCTCATCGAGGACTTTAAGGAGATCAACATGCGCGGCCTTGTGGCACCACTGCTCTACCAGGACTTTTCCGAGAAGAACTCGATGCACTTTGGTAACCTCAACGAGGCGCAGTTCACGCTGTTCTGGAGGTGCTGGGAACACAACCTGCGCGTAATTAACGACATCATACCAATCATAATTAGGAACAAGACATATGGCCCGGCGATGAAGGTGTTCATGGCCGCGCTTATCAAGGCCGGCACATGGGCAATAATGCGATACCTACGCGGCCTGTCAAAGGAGCTCTTCAACGGGCAGGTCCCAGAAGACATCGTGGCAAGGTACTCGGGCAAGAGATCCGTGACGACTACACCGCCGCCACGTCTCTAAAAAATTCTTTTATTCTTTCAGTGCCTTTAGCGCTTCGTCAGCCAGCGTTGCAGTCTTGGGCGCTAGCACGATAAAGTAATTCCTGTCGGCACGCTCGACTGCCGTGACCGGCCTAAACTTTTTCGCCGATATGTCGAATTCCACAAGGCCCGGCTCGAGCTTGCCCTTTGTGTATATCATCATCAGGATCTCGCCTGAAAGTGGGGTCAGCGGCACGATTGAAAAGATGTACCCCTTGTACGAGCTGATTGGCAGGACCTGCTTCATGTATGGTGCGACAGAGACAAGGTAGAGGAAAACGTCCTCCACCGTGGCAAATTCCTCAAATTCAAACTTCATTCTACTCTCAATCTCATTTGTCGAAAATATAAGGTTTTAAAAAGTAGGGGGCTAGCCGTACGACTCAAACTTGATGTCGTA
>CAMLKF010000095.1 GCA_946480575.1 uncultured Nitrososphaera sp.
TGAAGAACACATGAGAAAAGTTGCTTCTCTGTTAGCACAATCCATAACTGAAACTGGAATAGCAGAACAGCTAGAATATATTCATTATAGGTTTTGTATTGTATTTTGTAAGGAACCTCATAAACTTCGATTAGAATTATGAAGATTCCTTATATGCCTGTATAACAAGAATCTGTATCCATTGCGGCTGTCGGAACTGAAATTCGCTCTACCTCATAATTGGCTGATACAACTTGGATATACCAGACAGCAGTGTTAGAGGATGAATACACCCCCCAATTACCAATAATTAGGGCTAAGGCTATTGAGATCGTAAATCAAAATCGTGACGGTGTTCTTGCCACAGTTGTAGATAAGAAAAAGCGTTAGAAATTGCCTTTTCACTATACGACCTCTAATCTCAGGGGCTTAATAGAATTTTATCATTATTTCTTTACGTTCAATCAAAACCAGCAACAGTGAGGCTATTACTGCTACTACTATTATAGTGCCCGATCTTTCTTTCAGCTAGCTAGAATCGACAAATACAGAGTGCGACGTAGTATGGAATGTCTGGTCGCCGTCCTTGACTAGGGCAAAGAGCGTGTAAACGCCGTCGCCCCTGCTTACCGCCTCTGCAAGGTTGAACGTGACGTCGACAGAGTCGCCCTGCGCGTTCCATCTGTTGGCCACTATGAGCCTGTGACCGTCCTGCTGCTCGTAATAGTATCCCAGCGGCAGCGGCCTGGCGACTGTGGCGACCAGCTCGCCGGCAGAGTACGACAACAAGCGCTTGTTCTGCTCGTAAATCTCCGGCGTGGGCATCTTGTCATAGTAAATTGCGATCTGCTCAAGGGTGCCTGCAGCAAGCTCGCCAGATACCTTGGCTTGGTCGCCGCTGACGTCAATATCAAGCCCATAATTGTTCTCGAAATTCTGTACGAGCGCAAGGTAATAATTGTCATAGACGATCCCGATGCTCACGTGGGTGTGCCGGCTGTCAAGGATGTTGTTTCTGTGGCCGTCGTTGCAGCATTCTTTGTCGCCGTACATCATTTGGTACTGCAGCTCCTCTATCGTAGACAGTGGCTCTATCTCTTCGCAGTCATACATAACCTCGTTCCAGCATTCTTCGTACTCGGACTTTTCAAAGCCGGATATGGCGACATTCTGATGCACGCTGCCTTCGCCGTCATATTTCGTGTAGGTCATGTACGGCTTTTCACCGTTTGACATCCAGTGGGATATCTGCTTGGTCTGAAAAATGTCCTCTGCATGGGCTTGGGCGGCATGGTTTTGGCTGAGCTCTACCGGGGGCAGACCAAACTCTTGCCTATCTTTGTTTATCAGGTCGAGCGCGTGCTGCACAAGTTCTTCGCGCGGGACAGACCTCGGCTCGGGGCTCTGCGGCTGCAAAATAGTAATAGCCGGATTGCTCTCACGATTCAAAAGTTCCTGCAGCATCGTGCTTGACAGCAGCGCGGGCGCCAGCAGCACGACCGTAGCAACTACGGCAATAGCGACCCCGGCTCCAAGCGCAATCTTGACCCCAGAGCTTCTTCTTGGCGGCACTGCCGGCGGCTGCTCGACAGCGAATGAATTTGCAATGCCGCAGCGGGGGCAAGAGGACATGAACGATCCGTACCTCTTGCCGCATACTGAGCAGTCTACCCACGAGTCTGTCGTCCCGTACTTACCTCTCTCTCTGCCTCGTTAACATGCCCTGCAGTATAAAATATCTTGTGCATGATGCCTCTGGGACATACACAGCCGTTCAAATATCGATAGTTTTGCCTGTGAAGTATATGATTAGCGAGGAATTGCCAAAAGAATTAATTCTTTTGGCAAAAACTGCTTTTACTACCCCATTGATTGTCTCATGGCATCTAGAGAATGAAGTCGTTGTGATGAATTATTAGAGCGTGTGTACGTCTCGCCCTCTTCGACCACTGCTACCATCTTTTTTTGTCGCCCTGACGTGCATTTCGAGGCGCTCGGTGTGCACCGGGAACAGCACGCTGGCGGCGTCTATCTCGGTCACGATGCGGAACAGGTCGGCGGGGCTCCATGCGTGGCCAGAGCAGTGTATTATCTGGTGCCGCTCCATACCAAACTTGGCAAGGCAGTTGTTGTCTATCCGCTCGTGGTTCAGAATCATTTCCTCGTTGTACGGCTCGCTTGCAGAGTGAATGTAGAGTAAGAGCCGGCGAGAGGCTTTTGATGTCGGTCAGGCTTGCAGAGCTAAAGTAGCCGAGGGCGCATAGGTACCGACTTGGATTCTCTCTCTTATCTCAGCCGCCGTCTTTGCGTTGGGCATGCAGGCAGGCTTGCAAACGTCTCTCGCGTTCTCGTCGTAAAATAGTCGCCGTCTGCGTAGGTGCCAGAGACCTGCTTTGGCGGCTTGTATATCACGATGTCCTTGTCGTCGTCGTAGTAGTAGTTTGGGACGCCCAGTTTTTGCCGTTTGCCGTCCTGCGACATGTATCTCAGGTAATAGGAGTAGTAGCAGTCCTTGAGCTTGACTACCAGCAGCCTCTGCGGCCGTTCTCCTTTGCTATCCTGTAGAAGGTCCTGACTCTATCCATGTGTCCTTAAAGTTGAAATCTGCAAACAATAGTAGTCATAGATCATCTAAGATGCTGTTAGACTTTTCCAAGCCTATTTTGTAGTTTATTGCGATTGCAAAAAGAAAGTGAGATAATGCAGGCTAAGGCAGCTATATACTCTCGCCTGGCTTGGGCCGGTGTCTAAACCCCAGAAGCTTTGTCGTTTGCTTTTAGACCATTACAGTGCCTTTACGCATTTCTTTATTGCTTCAACAAGGTCAGCTGTCGTAAACGGTTTCTTTACAAAACTATCTATTTTAAGCGAAGACAATACATTTTCGAATTCACCCATTTGAATGATAAATGAAGACATTAGAATCACTTTCGTTTCTGGGCGTATTTCTTTGATATGTCTAACGAGTTCGAGCCCACTCATGCCCGGCATTCTAATATCAGAAACAACAAGCACGCAAGCTTTGCAGCCTTGTTCTTTAATGTGGTGCAAGGCTTCGTCTGGCATACCAAAAGAGTGAACCTGATAACCATTCTTTTCTAACATCATTCTAGTTGTGGCTAGCAAATCGGGTTCGTCGTCTACAAGCATCACAGTAGTAGTTTTGCTAGCTAAATCATTTCGCCACTTATTCTTTTGCTATGTGTGTCGGGTATTTAAGCAAGCAGCTTTTCGCCCAGATTGCGAATACTCCTTGTAATTGTAGACGAGTACGGATAGGTTCATCAAAAGTGCAGCACTCTTCAAAACGGTGTTCAATATTGGGATGATGTCTCCCTCCCCTGTGAACAGGTTGCCCAGATAATTTTGATATCTCCACTGCAAGTCCGGCCAGGCATGCGTGTTTTTGTATCTATCCCTCTTGATACCATGCCCGGCCCGAAATGCTCGGGGGGGGGATGAAATGACTTGCAGCACAATAAGCCAACAACTCTTAGAAGATAAAGATTTGCGATAATATCTTATAAAAGGCTCTACATATGGTTTTTGTGTGCAGAATATTATATAATAAATGCTATTTAATGCCATTCTCCGAATGCTTGTAGTGCTCAGTCCCTAGCTGCTGGAATATTATTAATCCAATTTGTGTGTAGAAGGGAACTAGATCCTTTCTTCAAAGTTGTCTCTATAGTGCAGCTCGACAAACATTTAGTATTGCGTTTAAAAAAGTAATAACACAAACGATGCATTGACATGGGACTGGGGACAATAATTCTGTTAGTCGTAATCGTTCTGCTGATACTAGGAATAGGGTTCTCTGCCTTCTGGGACGC
>CAMLKF010000096.1 GCA_946480575.1 uncultured Nitrososphaera sp.
GCACCTTGAACTTGCCTTCTATGTGCTGTGTCATCTCATGCTGGAGCTCTGGATTCTTGACTGCGTCTATCAGCACTAATGTTGACTCTTTGAACGCAGTACAAGCTGTGAAAAAGATGTGTGTATATCGCTATCAGAACGTTGCCGATGGCATCCATGTATGGGATCTCAAGAAAGTAGGCCGCGACGATGCTCCAAAGCCTACAAATGATGCCGTGCCGTCCTTTATCGAGTTCTTGGCATCAAGCTTCTGTTTCTTTGCCACGCTTCTCACCCTGATGTCCGGCTTTATCTTCTTGGCGCGCTTGGCAAGCTCGGATCCAGTCATGCTCGGCATTTTGACGTCGGGTATTATGAGCGAGCATTTTGACGCGTTGTTCTTGAAGTGCTCGAGGGCAACCACGGGACCGGTAAAGCTCTTGACGTCATAGCCTCACCTTCTGAGCGAAAGCTCGACGACCCTCAGGATGTCTGGCTCGTCGTCCAGCTCAATGATGCGCACAGCAGCTGCTGCCGTCGTCAGCAAAGAGTCGATCTGCAAATCTATTTTAAAGCTTTGAGTAATTTACCCTTGAAGAATGTTGAGATTATAAGAAGGCATACCGGTTGATTCCGTGACTTGGCAGGCAGTACCACGGTTTTGACAGATGAAAAAGAGATCATTGAAGCGATAAGAAAGTTCCAGGCCAGCACTACCCAGGTGTGGTGCGCCTGCGTCGATCATTCGCTGCCGTCATTTTCAGTCAGCAAGGTGAAGGAAGGCTACCTCGCTGCCAAAAGGCGAGGGGTCAAGATAATGTACATCACCGAAATTACAAGGGAGAACCTGCGGTACTGCAGGGAGATAATGGAGTTTGCCGAGCTGCGCCACCTTGACGGCGTTAGGGGGAATTTTGCAGTGAGCGACACCGAATACGTGGCAGGCGTCAAGCGAGGCGACTCGCTGGTCCGCCTCGTGCGAAGCGACGAGCGGGAGCTTGTGCGCCAGCAGCGCCACGTATTTGACACGCTATGGAGGCAGGCTGCGCCGGTAGAAGAAAGGATAAAGCAGTTGCTGCTATAGAGCGCTCTATGTGAATGTGGTGTTCTGGTCGTTTCGCGACTCTTCCACGACGGCGACTGCGTCGCTGCCCTTTGACTTGGCACTACTGACAAACGGCCTCGACGTTATGGGCGCCAGAAGACTGGTCACGAATCCTATCGCCACGGCTATTGAAAAGAGAGTCAAGTCAAGAATCCCTGCGGCAAACCCGATAGTCGCTATGACTAGCTCGACCATCCCTCTGCCGTTCATGAGGAATCCTATGGCAAGGCTAGTATCCTTTGTGAAACCGACCAGCTTTGCGCCGGCGTAACCTGCAGCTATCTTCGTGGCTATTGCGACTGCGAGCAGGGCGATGAAGAGCGGGATTGCGTTGACGAGCGACTGAATGTTGAACTCGATCCCGATGAGCGAAAAGAATATCGGAGCAAAGAACCCGAACGTTATTGCCGAAATGATGCCGTAGACCCTGCTAAAATTCTGCCGGCCTATCATTTCCTTGTAGACTACGAGACCTGAGAAGAATGTGCCAATGACAAAGTGGAGCCCGATCTCCTGTGCTATGAGCGATATCGTGATCGTGGTTATGAGCAGTATGCCAAAGGCAGCCTCCTTTGTCTGGAGCTTTTTGAAGACCGGCTCGACCCTGCTTGGCAGCCAGTCGGCAGTTTTCCTGAACAATATGTCAAAGAGAAAGATGCTGCCAAGAAAGGCCGCAATCTTGACGCCAGACATCGCAAGGTCTCCCAAATTCAGCTTGCCGCTGCTGCCCTCTGCCGACATTTGCAGTATTATCGACAGGAAGATGAGCGACATTATATCATTAATGACCGCGGCTGTTATCACGGTGTTGCCCAGCTTGCTGTTGAGGATCCCGAACTGTATCAGCACTATGGCGCTGACAGGCACCGCTGTTATCGACAAGAGCAGGCCCATAAAGAGTGCCTGCATGGTCGCGAGCCCGAACAGGAGCGACACGTACGTGCCGGCGAGCAGCGGCGCAAAGAACCCGATGACCGATATCACTATGGCTGACCTGCCGGCCTTCCTTATCTCGCGCGGGTCCATCTCAAGGCCGGCAAGGAACATCAAAAAGAACACCGCAAGGTCGGAAAGCACTCGCAGGTCGGCGCTCGGGGCCACCAGCGCAAGGACCGACAGCCCGATTATGACGCCGGCCAGTATCTCGCCCACAAGCGGTGGCTGCCTGAAGCGCTGGAACAGCTCGCCAAGGACCCGGGCCGCGACCAGAATTATGACGATGCTGACAAATAGCTGCTCAGTCGCCACCTGATTAGGTTGGGCTCATTTCTATAAAACGCTTAGCTCGCAAATAGATCCTGCTGCGGAAGCGGCGCGTTCCTGTCAACGCGATACCTAAAGACCCCGGCATAGTCCATCCCAAGGATCACGCTTTTTCCGACAGCGATTATCGTCGACTGGCGGACGTCAAATCTGAATCTTCGCTAGCCAAAAATGACTATCGTGTTGCCTGTTTCCTTCATTACATGGCCGATGTGCTCTCCGTCCTGCATCCGGACTCCTTTGCTGAAGAAGTGCTTTGGATACTCTGTGGCAGCTACCATCATGCTTCTACCTCTATTACTATTCTTTCGTTTCTCTCGCCAAGGAGTGTATCCTTCATGTTGCTTCCATTGCAGCGATGGTGGACCAAAATCCAAGCGCTATCTATGCGATCGTTTGAAACATGTTAATGGCGCATGTTACACAGGGTTGTTACATTAACAGTGCTGACCGAGCAAGAAGACGGGACAACGCCGGTATGGAACCTGCCGAGCTGTCTTGTAGCAATCAACAAGGGTTATGCGTGCTCAAAACGCGTTTGAACCGATCATAAGCAAAGCAGACAAAGGGTAAAGAGATGTATTGCAGCACAGGCATTCATGCTGAAAAGCATTTCAGCATGAGAAATACTTCACTCACATGCGGGAGGGCTGCGCATCCAGCAAGGCATATACCTCAGTACCCTTTCCCATTGTGGAGCGTCTACGGCGTGACTTTTATCAGTTCAACATCAACGCCGGTGAGCATTACGAACATGTCCTCGAGGTTACAGCAATCACATTGCCCATTGATGCAATCCGCCATTGTATGTGCCTGAGAACTGCACTGATCGCACTTGCACGGTCCTATTTCCATCGTAGATGCGACAGATGCTACAATATTTAACAAGAACGATAATTGCCTACCTACTACTTTTTCGAGTCAACATTTCAGCATTTCCGGCAGGTAAAAAGTCCAGCCAGATTGATATGCATTAATAATGTCTATGCCAGATTATTATTACTATTACCGCGATGCTCTTCAGGACCGCCTCACGGCGCGGCTTCGATTGCCGTCGTTGTTCCAACATGTACGCTATCTGTTTTACAAGAGCGTACACGCGGACAGGCTTGTGCAAGTACGTGCCCGACTTATCGGCAGGATAACAAATTCCTTTTTGTACTGTGCATAATGTCCGCTGTCAGCAGACATGAACAGGGCTTTGATGCTGTGGTCTATTTCTGCAACCCGGGCGTACAGCTCAAAGCCGTTTATGCTCCTCATTTTGAAGTCGACTAGATCGAAAAGGCCGGTCTTGAAATTTGGAAGGGCAGCTGCAAGGTCAGCATACGCAGTTACCTGATAGCACTTCAGCTCAAGCATTTTCCTTAACAAGACGTTGACGTCGGGCTTGTT
>CAMLKF010000097.1 GCA_946480575.1 uncultured Nitrososphaera sp.
AACAACATCGCAACCAGTATTACGCTCTACATGCAAGAGTCGCTCCTTCCAGAAAACGTTGACCTGATCCAGATAGCTCCCGGCCAAGCATTCTTTGCCCAAGTGTATGTATCATTGCTGATAGGGATTATTGGCTCCATGCCAGTAATAGTCAAGGAGATATCGGCGTTTATCTCGCCGGCGATAAGCACCAAGACAAAGATAGGGATATTGAATGTGTTCCTGCCGGCAATCGCGCTTTTCATCGGAGGCATGCTGTTTTCATACTTTCTGGTCATACCTTTCGTCTTAGACTTTCTTTACCAGTACGGCAAAGCTATTGGCGTAGAGACGTTCCTCACTATCAACGACTTTATCTCGTTTGTAATGCAGTTCTTTTTGGGCTTTGGCATTGCATTCCAGCTGCCGATACTGATGTACGGAGTGGCGCTCACCGATGCAGTGTCGCCGCGCTTTTGGCGCGACAACTTTCGCTACGCAGTCATTATCATGATAGTGTTTGGCGCCGTCATCACTCCCGACGGCAGCGGCATAACGATGTGGTTCGTTGCCGGCCCGATGCTGGCGCTCTATGTGGCTGGCATGCTGATAGTAGAGAGGAGAGCGGCGGTTCTGGCTAAAACTAACACTTAAATTCTTAGCTATTGCTTCTTAAGATAGAAGATGTTTGCCGGAGAAGGACTGCAGAACCTTACAATGCAGATACCCATGGGCTGGGAAATACTTCTCATAGTAGTTGTAATCGTGGTGGTCTTTTTCGGCGTGAGAAAGATCCCTGAGCTTGCAAGGTCGTTTGGCAAGGCCACCACCGAATTCGAGAAGGCGAGGATCGAGGCCAAGAAGGAGCTCCAGCAGCTGAAGAGCCAAGAGAACGTCGGCAGGGAAAAGCTCGAGTCAATAGCCGACTCGCTTGGGATCGATTACACCAACAAGAACGACGACGAGCTCAGGGCTGCCATTGAGGTAGAGCTAAACAAGGGCAAGCAATAGTAGAACCTTTTTATTATTATTATTATCATCCTTTTTCACTGTAAGCGTTAATGATAGGCCTGCAGCAGATCGCAACCATTGTCGATCAATATGATCTTAAGAACGTCGCTGTAGTCACAATTGGCAGCCACTCCGCTCTTGAAATCATGGACGGCGCCAAGGACGAGGGCATGAAGACCGTCTGCATTTGCCAGAAGGGCAGGGACCTGCCTTACCGGCGGTTCAAGCGCCTTGCCGACGAGATCATTTTGCTGGACAAGTTCTCCGACATCATGAACAGGGAGAACCAAGACAAGCTGAGGGAGCTCAACGCCGTGATGGTAGCCCACAGGGCTTTTACCGCATACATTGGCTACGACAACATCGAGAACAACTTTAAAGTTCCAATCTTTGGCAACAGGTCGATGCTGCGAGCCGAAGAGCGGACTGCCACACGAAACCAGTACTACCTTTTGGAGAAGGCGGGCATCCGCCACCCCAAGATATACCGCAAGCCCTGTGACATCGATGGCCCGGCGATGGTCAAGGTGCAGGAGGCAAAGCGCAAGCTAGAGAGAGCGTTTTTCATGGTGTCATCGTACGATGACTACAAGAAAAAGTCCAAGCAAAAGATAGAGCAGGGCCTTGTCACAAAGCAGGACCTCGACAATGCTACTATAGAGGAATACGTCCTGGGCACTTATTTCAATTTGAACTTCTTTTACTCGCCTCTGTCAGGCGAGACCGAGTTTCTGGGCATTGAAAGGAGGCTTCAGACCAACCTGCATGACTTTGTGTCACTGCCCGCGCGGCAGCAGATGGAGATCGATGTCCAGACGCAGATCATCGAAGTCGGCCACACGCCAGCCAGCATAAGAGAGTCGCTTCTTGAGAAAGTCTTTGAGATGGGCGACAAGTTCACGGTCGCGGCAAGGAAAGAATACCCGCCGGGAGTGATAGGCCCGATATCGCTCCAGAGCGTCGTGACCACCGACCTCGATTTTGTGGTGTACGACATGTCCCTCAGGGTACCCGGCAACCCGATAATGGCGACTACGAGCCCTTATACGAAATACTATTATGGCCACACTATGGGAGTCGGACGCAGGATAGCGATGGAGATAAAGGGCGCAGCAGCGCAGAGAAGGCTGCACGACATTGTGACCTGATTTATCTATATCTCTCTCTGTGTGTGTTTTTGTGCTTTATGCGCATGTGCGCGCGCATTTCCAGCGTTTCCAGTGGAAAGCAGAAGTATGAAAGAATTAAACTGGTATTTTGTTGCATAACAAGAGGCAGCCAGACCGGAAATAATTCTATATACAACAAGAACTCTTCTTTTTCCATGTTCTGAAATGATATAGTATTTTGATGTACCTATTCGAGTTACTTCTTCTTCCACAAGTCTATGCTTTTCCAGCATTTCCATGTGGACATCCACTATATCGTCTTCCAATCCATTCCAAGGTTCTTTGTTAACTGGAGTTTATTATTTTTTGGAACATTCAATAAGCTAAGCAATTGTTGGATTCTGGTCGAGCTCCCACGCATTCCTGCAACGAGTTTGAATATATCTAGATCATAGCATCGCCTTGGAAAGTCAGCCACATTATTGAATAGTCCCATTCAACACAGAAAATCCACCTATCCATGTCGATCAAACGATAATAACGTTACGGAACACATTATATACGTGCTATCATCATATGCTGGGAATTACATGAATTTCTTGAAGCACGCGTATTACGTAAATAGGATATGATAGAGAATACTTTGCATGCAAAAGCGACCATGATAGTTGTTGTAGATGGTAATCCATCTGCTGTAAACAAGGGCACGAATACTAGGGATATTAATCGATTAGTAATGCCTACTGTATTTATTCTCTTAATGGCATCATTGCCATATTCAACAAATGGTTCTAGCATTTCCTCAGCAGAGGCCCAAAATTCTACTACGACCGCCGGGGATGACCAAAATGCTGATGGAGCAATTTCAAGTTTTCGTATGAGCGGTGGAATAGGCAGTTTGGTTACTGATCTTCTTAATGTCACAATAAGAGAAAATCTAACCGATGAAACACCAATCTATGTGCTTGTTGGCAACTGGTCTATGGACGTTATAAACGGCGAAGTAAATTACTTCCAAGTCGATTTTATAATGAGCCTTCAGGACGGCACACAGATGCATGTCTATTCGGTTAACAATTTGAGAAACATTGTAATACCATCATCAACTGCAGAAGAGGAAGGATCAAGCCCTGTCGAGGGTTTTCCAAGCAATTTGGTTATTAGCCCTGCAAGTAACTATAGCCTATCTCTATTCGGCTATGTAGATGTCCTTACAAATGATACCGTGAAATGGGAAAATGTTCCGCTATCAATTGACATTTTCAACGGCAATACAATAAGCATTTTACTATATCCTTCGGAAACTGACAATCAGTTCAAGGGCCAGCCTATATATGGTGTAGTAGCATGGATTCTTGACGCCAATGATAAACCAATTAAGCCATCAATATGGGCCATCACATAAAATAACATAACATTTGCAAGTGTAGTCTCGGTAACTTTTAGTGGG
>CAMLKF010000098.1 GCA_946480575.1 uncultured Nitrososphaera sp.
GTGCCGCTCTTTGGCGTGGTGCTGACCGACTATTACGTCGTGAAAAAGAGGAAATACACCGAGCAGATACTCTATGGGCAGCGCGGAATTGAAATCCCTGCGATAATCGCGTGGGCTCTTGGCGCCATGATAAACTATATGCTGTCGCCCTTGTCGCCTATCTATATACCGCAGCTGCCGGCCATAGGTGCGACCATCCCGAGCCTTGCTGCAGCTTCGCTGATATACCTTGCAATAATGCGCCTGCAGTCAAGAAAAAGCAGTTTGCGGCAGCAAGTTAACTAACTCTGGAACTTATTTGAACGGCTGAAATACCCCCGCAATGACTACGATCCCAAAGCCGATGAAGCGCGAGATGTCAAGCAGGAGCTAAGACGCCATTCTTCTTTGTCATCCAAATTTGAGCAGGTAAAACAGGAAGAATGCGGCGCCCGCGCCGGTCATCGAGACTGCCTTGATGGGGAGGTAGAGCAGAAACCCAGACACGCTTCTCTCATGATTCTCGAGCGCTCTCAACGATATACGCTTTTGCGTCTGTAGCTCTTATTACTTATCTCAATACGTTTGATCGGTTGCTTCTACTCAAGGAGGGAGTATAGCTGGATACGGAAACGTGAGGTCTAAAATAGTGGATACAATACAGGTTATGCAGGGCGGGGCTGGCGCCAATAATGAAGACAAGATGCGAAAATTGCAACAAGCTTTCAGAGAGCCTGATAGAATTCAACTCTGTCTTGCTATGCCCTGAGTGTTTTCAAAAAGAACTTCAGCGGATGGCCGCCACACCAATCGAGCCGTAGAGTTGCGCAACAATCTTGATGTTTCTATAACAAACAGGAATTTAACTTATAAATAGCGCAAATCGACTGACCAATGCTGGCATATGAGATTACTGGAATATCAGGGAAAAGAGCTGTTTGATCAATACGGTATCAGGATACCGAGGTCGCACCTTGCTCATACAATACAGGAGGCAAGGGATGGCGGCAAGAAACTCGGCTATCCGCTTGTGCTCAAGTCGCAGCTTACGGTTGGCGGGAGGGGCAAGGCAGGTGCCATCGTCAAGTGCAAAAGCGAGGCCGAGCTGCAGCCCAAATTCAACGAGCTGTTGTATAAAGAGGTCAAGGGCGAGCTTCCGCGCGGCATTTTGCTTGAAGAGATGGCTGACATCAAGAAGGAGCTTTACCTCTCGCTCTTTCTGAACAGGAGCAAACGCTGCTACTCGCTCATATCGTCGACAGAGGGCGGCGTTGAAATTGAAAGCGCCGGCAACAAGGTGATGGTCGATGTTCCAGTCGACGGTCTGAAGGCGCAGACTGCCGAAGAAGTGGCCACTAAACTGGGACTGAGCGGCAGGACAGTTGTTTCGTTTGTCGACTTTACGACAAAGCTGTCAAGATTGGTGAGCGAAAAGGAAGCCGAGCTTGCAGAGGTAAACCCGGTCGCAATTCTTGGCGACGGGTCGCTCATGGCGCTTGACGCCAAGGTGATAATCGATGACAATTCGATGTTCAGGCATGCGGAGCTCAAAAAGTACGAGCACGTGTCAGAGCTAGAAAAGCAGGCCGAGGTAAGCGGCTTTTCGCTTGTCGAACTTGACGGCAACATCGCAATCATTGGCAACGGCGCCGGCCTTGTCATGTCTACCCTTGACATGGTTTCAGACGCAGGCGGTAGGGCCGGCGCTTTCTTGGACTTTGGTGGCAGGGCAACTACAGAAACCATCTATGAAGCTCTAAAAGTCATCAGCAAGATTGGCAGGGTTGAAGTCATCTTGGTGAACCTCTTTGGCGGCATCGTGAGGACAAACCTCGTCGCACAGGCGATCCTAGACGCCTACAAGAACAACCTGATAAATGTGCCGGTGTTTGCAAGGATTTCTGGCGCTGAGTCAGAGAAGGCCCGGGAAATGCTCAACGGAAGCAGAGCGAAGCTCTATAATACGGTGGAAGAGGCAATACAGGCCGCAGTCGTGGCCGTAAAAAAGGTGACACAAGAAAAATGACAATGCCAGAAAAGACGTTGAACATCTTTGACATCCTTGTCGGAACCAAGGGAGACAGGGACTTTGGCAAAAAGCCTGTTGTAATACAGGGAATAACTGGTAGCTACGGCTCGACACACACCCGTCTTATGAGGGCGTACGGCACAATCATCGCGGCCGGCGTCACCCCTGGCAAGGGCGGTCAGAACTTTGAAGGCACGCCTGTGTACGATACGATGGCGGAGGCAGTCAGGGCAACTGGGGCGCAGATATCAGGGATTTTTGTTCCTGCACCATTCTTCCTGAAGGCAGCCACTGAAGCACTTGACGCAGGCATTAAGCTATTTGTAGCCATAACAGAGCATGTTCCGGTTAGGGACTCGATAAAGGTGTTCGAGTACGCAAAGAAAAAAGGCGCTAGAATGGTCGGGCCCAACACTCCTGGCGTCATTGTGCCAGAAGTAATGAAAGTAGGCATCATGCCAGCGCAGCCGTTTAAGGCGGGAAGCACGGTCGTCTTTTCGCGCAGCGGAACTCTGATGTACGAAGTCTCGTTCAACCTCTCAGGCAAGGGCTACGGCCAAAAGCTCTGCCTTGGGATTGGAGGCGACCCTATAAACGGCACCAACCTTATAGAAGCGTTTGACCTCATCCGCGACAGAAGTGACGTCGACTCGGTCGTTGTGGTAGGCGAGATAGGTGGAGATGCGGAAGAGCAGCTGGCAGAATACATCGTGCGCACGTCGTTTGGCAAGCCAGTTATCGCATACATCGCCGGCAGGGCGGCTCCCAAGGAAAAGAGGATGGGCCATGCCGGGGCGATAGTATATGGCAACTATGGCTCTGCAGAGTCAAAGGCGTCTAATTACGCAAGGGCGGATGTCCCTGTGGCCAAGAGGCCTGCAGAAGTCTCGGCGCTGCTTGCGAAAAAGCTGAAAAGATAAAAGTAGTGCTGCAAGGCACCATTACTTTTTTGAAAAATTACTGGTTGTGTTGCTTTCTTTAGTATTGTTGTGGGATTCAACACTTTCTGTTGTGTTAACGATAGAGATATGATGAAAAGAGTCAGTATAACAGCATTTTTTGAAAGCTCCTTTTTCCTTATTGTTTTAATCTGGTATTAGCTGCTAACACCTAGTGAAAGCATACAAACTTTGAATGGTTGGTCGTTAGCTGGTGATTGTTCTTTTGATCTTCTGAAGTACACCTAAAATAGCAATCATAGCAAATCCAAATGTAACTTCTTTTTAGCCAAACATCCTCCAAGTTTCTTATGCGAACACGCATATGGATAGAAGACATATGGTACTTATCTAGACCTC
>CAMLKF010000099.1 GCA_946480575.1 uncultured Nitrososphaera sp.
CGCTTCGTCAATTGTCAAAAAAGAACTTGTATTGTCGCAGTATAAGGAGTGCGTCTATTTATATCATATGACAGAATCGTATACCAGATTTCAGAATTATTTTATGCGACAGTCCAATTCATCCTCTCCAGCGTTTCCGGCGGCATCCATTACCCTGATATATATACATATACATATATATGAGGATGACAATTGCTCGGGACGATTCGCTAGCTAATATGGGCTCTCCCCCATCGTCTTTATGTCCTTGATGATAGCAAAGCTCACACGGGCTACTCGCGCGACGCGCAGGGCTAGACATTTTGGATGCGCTCTGACAACAAAGCAGAGGTGTGTGTGTGTGTGGATGCCTCTATGCTAAGAAAGCAAATTTGACAAATGCTAAGCCAAAAATTAAAAGTGGGCAAGGCTATTTTTCCGCCAAGTTTGTTCTATAATTTTTCTCTAGATGGATAAAAAACCTGTATTGCTTAAAATAATGCGGCCGCCTGCTTTTATGGCTTATGATTTCGGATTCTATAATGGAGCCTGTTATAAGCAAACACGCAATATGATAAATACCGACCATGCACACCCCACTATCAAGCATGATTCCCATTAACAAGCCTTTGATTGGCGAAGAGGAAAAGCGCGAAGTGATGAGCGTCCTTGAAGAGAACGCGCTGACCAGCTCTGCCCGCGACGGCGGCAGGCGCGTGCGCGACTTTGAATCGCAGGTGAAAAGCTACCTCGGCGTCAAACATGTGCTTGCGGTCAACTCTGGAACAGCCGCCCTCCACGCGGCCCTCCTTGCTGCCGGCGTCAAGCAGGGCGATGAGGTGTTGCTGCCATCGTTTACGTTTGTGGCCACCGCCAACGCCGTCGTTGCGGCGGGAGGGAAGCCGGTGTTTGTTGACATCAAGAAGGACGATTACACTGTCGACGTTTCTGACATGGAGAGCAAGATCACCAAGAAATCTAGGGCGGTGGTACCGGTTCATCTGTACGGCCACCCGGCCGACATGGACGAGATAAGCGAGCTTGCAGAAAAGCACTCGATTGACGTAATAGAGGATGCCTGCCAGTCCCTCGGCTCGACGTACAAAAAGAAGCAGACAGGCACGTTCGGAGTAATGGGCTGCTTTAGCATGTACGCAAGCAAGGTGCTGACTGCCGGAGAGGGCGGAGCGATAGCAACAGACGACGACGAAATGGCAGACAGGATCAAGACGATAAGGAACCACGGCATGGTAGAGGGCTATGACACCAGAATTCTAGGCCTGAACCTGCGCCTGCCGGAGCTGAGCGCGGCAGTCGCCAAGGTGCAGATGCAAAAGTTGAACAAGATGCTCGAGATCAGGAGGCGCAACGCCGAGCTGCTGTCCAAGATACTCTTCTCTCTTGCAAAAAATGGTGGCTTTAGGCTGCCGCAGGAAACCGCCGACAAGAAGTTCAATTGGTACCTCTACACCGTGGCTTTTGACGGCAATCGAGACAGGATCAAGGAAAAACTGGTAAAGGACAATGTCGGCGCGACTATCTATTATAACCCGCCGGTGCACAGGATGCCCTACTACATGCAGGTGGCGCCGGGCACAAAGCTGTCGGCGACGGAATGGTGCACAGACCACGTCATGTCGCTGCCAGTGCATCCTCATGTGACAGAGGCAGATGTCGACCACATCGCAGACAGCTTGAAGGCAGCACTTGAGTAGAAGTGTATCACAAAAAATCGAATATTAAGCTAGTATCACAATTGAGTAGTCTTTTTATATTATGGTTCATGCAAGTAGAAGACGGAAATGCCGATCGACACTGGCGATACTACATGGATGCTCATTTCCACCGGCCTTGTCATGCTGATGACGCCGGGGTTGGGGTTTTTTGAAGCAGGGCTTATCAGGGGCAAAAACTCGCTGTCAGTAATCATGCAGACTTTTTCTGGGCTTGCAATCCTTTCAACACTGTGGTTCGTCCTCGGGTTCACGCTCGTATTCGCTCCTTCGCAGAACGGATTTATCGGCGGCCTTGACTGGCTGTTCTACAACAACGTCCCGTTCAATGACTCTGTCGACTATGCGCCGACGGTGCCGGGCGTGACGTTCGCAACATTCCAGATGATGTTCGCTGTCATTACTCCTCTGCTTATCACCGGCGCCTTTGCCGAGAGGGTCAAGTGGAGCGCGTTTGTAGTCTTTATCGTGGCATGGAGCCTGCTCATCTACTACCCGCTTGCGCACTGGATCTGGGGAAGGGGATGGCTTGCAGAGTTGGGCGTGTTTGACTTTGCCGGAGGCATCGTTATCCACACGAGCGCTGGCCTCGCCTCGCTTGCCGCCGCTCTGGTACTTGGCCGCAGGAAGAATTTCGGACCCGACATCATGGTGCCCCATAACATACCTCTTGCAGTCATTGGCGCAACTCTGCTCTGGATGGGGTGGTTTGGCTTTAACGCCGGGAGCGCCCTTGCGTCCGGCTCGCTTGCCGCCAATACGCTGCTGGTGACGCAAATCGGAGCATCAACCTCGGCCCTGGTCTGGATCGCGCTTTCGTGGAAGCGCTCGGGCAAGCCGTCTACGACTGCAGCGATTAACGGCGCCATCGCTGGCCTTGCAGGCGTCACACCTGCTTCAGGCTTTATCAGCGCGCAGAGCTCGTTCTTTCTGGGCATAGTGCTGGGCTTTGCCTCGTACTATGCCATCCTGCTCTTCAAGGAGCACTGGAAGATTGACGACGCGCTAGACGTCAGCTCGGTGCACGGCGTAACTGGCATGGTGGGCGCGCTGGCGATAGGTATAATCGCAAGCACCCTGATAAACCCGGCCGGGCCGGAGGGCCTCCTGTACGGGAACCCAGTGCAGCTGGCAATTCAAGGGCTGGGCGTCGCAGTCGCAGCCGCGCTTGGTTTTGGCGGCACGGTGGTCATCATGAAGATGATAGACGCGACGATAGGCCTCAAGGTCAAGGAAGATGAAGAGGACATCGGCCTCGACATTACGCAGCATGCAGAGCGGGCGTACGTCAGCTGATGATCTTCCCAAACCTTTTTTCATCCATTTTCTTTTTATGAAGCCTCCTTGAGTATATTGATTAATAACAGTGCCGATTACTCCACTCCACGTTGCGTTTGCATGGCCATCTAAAACGAAATTCAAGGCACTGAATTTTGCCGCTCTTACTATGGGTGCGATGGTGCCTGATCTCGAAGTACTCGTTTATCAGTTGTTGGGATTTCGTATCCTGACAGGCTGGTGCTGCATATTCCCTCATAGGCGCGCTGAGCGTAGACATTATCCTCACAGTCGTCCTTGTAA
>CAMLKF010000100.1 GCA_946480575.1 uncultured Nitrososphaera sp.
GATTCCTGCCTACGGCCGGGACAGCAACTGAGATGTCATAATTGACGCCAAGAATGAGAACTCTGACGCGGAGCTGATTGTCGTAATCAACCCGTCAAGTGGGCTAGGCTCGGGCAAGGACGCCACTGAGAAGGCGTAATAGACGGCCTGCATGGAGCCGACATCAAGGTGGTAGAGGAGGCTACGCGGCGACAGGTTACAGTGGCCGGTCAACAGGCGAGGTCGAGGATGAACTGAGCCGCTACTACGAATGGTACGACATAGACCGCATATTCCTTGACCAGCAGAGCGCGCCAACGGGTCAGGTTGGCTACTACGAAGAGCTGTACGAATACGTCAAGGACCAGTCTGGAAGCAGCAGCAGCATCGTGGTGACAAACGCCGGAGCCCCAGTTCCACAAGCATATATCGATACCGCAGAGATCATCATTGTCTATGAGAACTCTGCACTCTCCGGCGATGTCTTGCAGGACTACAACAAGAGCCACTTTGGCATGCTCCCGTACGGCACAAGCGTTAGCGAAAGCGAATACGACGATCTGCACGAGCAAGTGGGCTACTACGTCTACGTCGCTTCCGACGCGTCATGGATGGAGGTGAAAGGCAGCGTCATTGATGAGCAAGCAGATTGGGCAGGAGACTGACGGTGCTTCCTACTACTACTCCTTTCTCCATTTGCACGACGTTTGTCACGATCCTGTTAAATAAATAGCCGCCGACACATTTTACCATAACATGGCCGGCCGAGGGCGACGGAACCTGACACCGAGAATCATGATAATCGACGACGAAAAAGATATATCCTTTCAATCCTGAAGGCCGGGCTTGACGCAAAGGGCAACTTTGCAGTAGACACGTTCAGCACCGGCAAAGATGCACTTCGTGCTTTTGCAAGCCGCCTTTCTGATTGTTACGACCTTGTTCTAACCGACATACACGTGCCCAAAATGAGCGGCTTTGAAGTTTACCGCAGGATAAAGGACACGAACGCCTTATCGCCTATATAGCGTTCATCTCCGCCTCTGAGATAAACGAAGACGAGTTTTCCAAGGTCATGCGGTCAATCAAGGTCAGGGATTTTATCAAAAAGCCGATACGGATCCCGCGGATCTGACAGAGTGGCTGAATGCGATCTTGGCTGCAGCCTAGCTTGGCTCGGCGTGTATTGTCACAATCGATTTTGGGTATTTCTCCCTGATCTGCTTTTCAATTTCTGAAACGCGATCGTGCACCTGCTCTATCATCATGGTGGCGCCAGCCCTGCTGTCAAACACGCAGTCAATGTCTATCTTTAGCATGTTCTCGCCGGCCCAGTAAGTCAAAATCTTGCTCACCTGTTTGACTCCGCCGCTGCGGAGAATGGTCTCCCTTATCGAGTCCTTCAAATTAGAGTCGGCGATAGGCTCGACGCCTACGGCTTCAGGCATAAGAGGCTCCAGATGCACGGTGATGCTCTCGATACCTTTTAGCCGCTGCCTTATTGAATCCTCTACGGCGTTGGCAACCGAGTGTGCTTCAGCAAGAGTCGCCGACCTGTTGACCTGAATATGAAGCGAGACTCCAACAGAGCTGGTGCTTCCAATTCTTGAAACAAGAATGTTGTGGACACCTCTTACGCCGCCGACCCTGCTTGCAGCCTTTTCGATTATCGATTCTGGCGGAGGGTTATTAGTGCCCATTGTTGGCTCAAAGTGCACAGTGATGTTCCTTGGCTTGACGTCAAGGCCTGAGCCTGCAAGGCTCTTGGCGATGCTGTCCTCCACCTGCGCGCTTACCTCGTGCGCGTTTTCAAAGCTCATGTCTGCCCGCAGCACAACCGTCACTTCGACGAAAATTTCCGTGCCAACCTTGCGCATCTTGACGTCTTTGCATTCCAGCACGCCGTGCGTGCCGTTTGCAGCCTGACGCACGCCGGCGACAAGCTTGGGCGATATGAAGTCTGTCAGCTCCATCGCGTTCTGGTAGGCAAACCTGCTGCTGAGGTAGGCAAGAAATCCTCCGAGTATTATCGCGGCAGCCGAGTCGCCGTGGACAAAGCCAGCCGTAACGAGCCACAGGCCGGCAAATGCTACTGTGGTTGAGGCAAGATCGGCAAAAGCGTGGTAAAAGTCTGCCTTGAGGGTGGTTGCCTCTGACTTTTTAATTGCCCTTCGGAGAATTGTTATCCTGAATACGTCGACTGTCAGCGTGTAAATGACTGCAGCAAAGCCAATAGTGCCGGGATTCACTACAAACGATGGCTGGCCGGCGCCTGCGATCCTGACTGCCGCTTCGTAGATAAAGAATATCGCCACGACAAAGAGCGCGGTGCCGCCGATAAATCCGCCGATGGTCTCGATCTTGCCGTGGCCATATGTGTGGTCAACGTCCCTTGGCTTGAGTGCAAGCGTGACTGCGATTATCAGAATTGCTGTGACGACTGCGTCAAGAAGCGCATGCGTGCTGTCGGTGACCAGTACAAGGCTGTTTGTCATCATGCCGGCAGCAAACTCGAATACAAAGACTGAAGAAATGGCCGCGAGAGATATTCGTAGGGTGTTTCTCTTGATGGCCGCTGCGCTGGCCGCTGTTGCTAACCTCTCTTCTGCCACTGCTGCGGAGAAGGGGTCAATTTTGCTATTTAGGCATTTGTGTTTCCACCAGCTACAAAAATTACTATGAGCTAAATCCTGAATTTCCAAAATAAGGGGCGAATCTAATTCAAGTCGGATTCTGATAAAAGTAAACTAGGTATTGATCCTTTTGGTGTATACATCTCTACGTGTCATCAGAACTGCTGCTGTCGTCCGGTTCGCAATTTTTATTACTTGTTACGTCATAGCCGTCTTCCTCAAAGCTTTTCACAATTTCCCGACACCGTTCGTGTGTAATTCCCGTGGACGTTATCTCTTCTTCTTCGTCAGTGGCTGGGTCTCTTATGACTATGGTGTAGTCTGCGGATTCAGACGTATTATTATTATTATTATCCGTCGATCCAGCCGCTGTCATCATTCTTGTTGTTGTTGTTCCCTGCATAAGTCCTATGCTCAGTATAGCCATTATTCCAATTACGAGGATCGTTTTATTCCTCATTATCATCATCATAT
>CAMLKF010000101.1 GCA_946480575.1 uncultured Nitrososphaera sp.
AAAAAGGTGGACAAAAAGCTGGCCGAGATAGTAAGAAAGGGAGGCGCCGTCATTACCAGCTACACGCTGCCCTGGCTCGTAAAGGAGGAATATGTGATAAAGCTGTGGCTGCGGGGCTCGCCGGAAAACAGGGCAAAGAGGATGGCAAACCGCGACGATATCAGCTTTGCAGAAGCAAAAAGGATAATCGCGCTAAGGGACGAGGAGAACAAAAAGATCTACCACAAATTGTACGGCTTTCGCTTCGGCGAGGACCTGACGGTCTTTGACTATGTGCTTAACACCGACAGGCTGCCGCTCGACTCGCTCATCGAGATATCCAAATTAATAGTCAGGCGGCAAAAATAGGTGGATAGCCTTGAACCTGCCGCAGCTGGAGAACCTTGTCAAAGTAGATGACGACGTTACAAACGACAACTATGGCCACTACCCTGACAGGCGGCCCATCGAGTCGCTCTTGTATTACGGGCTGGTGCTGGTGGACAAGCCTGCTGGGCCCACAAGCCACGAAGTCGTGGCGTGGGTAAAGCGCATACTGGAAATCGAAAAAGCAGGCCACAGCGGCACGCTCGACCCGGGCGCGACCGGGCTCTTGCCGCTCGGCCTAGGCGAAGGCACTAAGGCGCTATCGGTGCTGCTGCTTGGCCCGAAAGAGTACTATGCACTTGCGCGCCTCCACTCGCACGTCTCGGTTGACAGTCTCAAGGGCGTGATGCAGGAATTCACCGGCGAGATCTACCAGCGGCCGCCGCAGCGCTCGTCTGTCCGGCGCGTCACCCGCGTAAGGACCGTGTACGAATTTGACTACCTTGAAAACTATGACAGGCTGGTGCTCATGCGTATTCTCTGCCAATCCGGCACGTACATACGCAAGATAATCTACGACATTGGAGAGGTGTTGTCGCCGGGGGCAACTATGGTAGAGCTCCGCAGGACTAGGGTGAGCAACCTGTCGGAGCAGGCCAGCGGCCTCGTGAGGCTCCACGACCTTACGGACGCGTACCAGCGCTACAAGGAGAGCAAGGACGACGAAAAGCTGCGCCGGCTCATCCTGCCGATAGAGCACTGCCTTGAAGGAATACGTGCAGTCACCGTGCGCGATACCGCAGTCGACGCACTGTGCCACGGGGCACCGCTTGCGGTGCCAGGAGTGGTGGCGGTGCCAAAGGACCTACGGGCGGGCGAGCTTGTGGGCGTGTACACCCTCAAGGGCGAGGTAGTAGGGCTAGGGCAGGCTGCCATGATAAAAGAAGAGATAGAGCAAAACACTCGCGGAATAGCGTTTGTCATGAAGCGCATCATAATGAAGCCGGGGACGTACCCGAAGGCCTGGCGATCGAAGGGCGAGCAGGCAGCCAACGTTTCAGTGCCCTCCTCCTCTGAAATCGACCTTGACAGGCTTGAAAATGAAAACTCTGACGAATTCTAGCTTTTGCTGTTGTGTCTCTATGGACCGGGCTTGCTCTATATGCTTCAACGCGAAAGCTCAGGCACGCTGATAAATACGTCTGATGATGAGACAGCTGGACACAATGGCAACCGGATTTATGGATGTACACGCAGGCATCCCAAAAAATTCCAGATTGCGCTAGGCATAATATCTCTCATCAAGAGTAATAATGGCAGATTATATTTTGACTCCCTCTGCCGATCGCTTGACCTTGACCAAAACACACTGTGCAGCTATGGATTTACACGCTAGCAGGCATATGGGATATACGTCAAAAAGGAAGACCCGGGAGATTACACAGTTATAGAGAAAGGTGAATTCAAGCTGGGCTGCCACTTTGAGCCTTTGCGCGGTCAGCACAAGATGTTCCTGCAGAGCGCGACCGTATAATAAAAAAGATTAGAGGGTTTCCCCTATGCCGGGTCGCTTGCGATCCAGCCGGGCAATGTTCTTTGCAAGGTTCTCCATGGTACCGGGTATATGGCAGCGGCACATACAGTCGCTGCAGTCGACATGGTTGCCGCCCTTACAGTTATCGGATAGCCCCTGTGTAGTCAAAACCAAAGATTGTTGTACGTTCCTCAATTTTTAGCTTTTCTCTGCGTGGGTTTCATGTCAAGAAAGAAAATGCTGTTCAATGATTAGATGGTTGCATTTTCGTGTTTAACTTTTTTTATATGCTCTTGCTAGCTGTTATCATCATTATCGTTGCCCGCTGTTCTTTCCGCTCTTCTGGAGTAAGACCTTCCGCATCTAACTCGCCTAGACGCCAAAAAAAGCCAGAATGGTAATTTCTATAGGCAATATCATGAAGTCCCTCTTTCTTTTTTGTCGGTTTGATTTTCTCTATCTGCGTGGGGGGCAGAGGGATTGCTCCAATGATGAGGGCAGCTCGATATTGCGCCTCCGTAACGATATACCCAAACCCTTTTCCTTTTTCAAGATTCATCACATGTCTCTTGGCAGCACTCTTGGTAGTAAAGCCGCGCCCGCAGGCAACACAAACATAATTTGGAATGCTTCTTGTCAATTATTAGGTCGCTCAATTTTGTTTCTGCAGCACTGTGCTGCACAGTGCTGCATTATACCTAATAATAATGGTACTGGGTCGCTAAAAAGGCTATGCTTTAGGTTATTGCATCAACCTATTGCTGTGCCAAATTGTTATAGCTTCTTGCCGATTTTCATATGACCTGTTTGAGCTCGAGTTTCTGCAATGTACTCTATCTTAGTCAACTTGAATGACCCCTAATGGTGGATTGGCTTATGATTAATATACAGATGCACTAGTGCAAGAAGATGTAAGTGCCGGGATCGCCTAGCTTGGTAGGGCGCAAGCCTGGAATTTGTCAAACCGGTCAGCTTGTGACCCGTGAGGGTCCCGAGGGTTCAAATCCCTCTCCCGGCGCCTTGATCGAGGTATTAGCGAAGGCTATAAAGCCGATGGAGAGCG
>CAMLKF010000102.1 GCA_946480575.1 uncultured Nitrososphaera sp.
TATGGATCTCTTGTCCGCCCTGCGTCAGTACAAAATCAAACGACGAGTGCCTTATCAGGTCGCCCGTGGTCGGGTCCTGAATGTTCATGACAAAAGTTACCGGCGCGCCTGTTTCTATGACGTCCGGGCCCCACGACAGCTGCAAGATGTAGTTTTCGCCCGGCGATGTCACCAGATCCAGCGGGAATTTTGGCTTTTCCGCAGGCTTGAGCGTAAACACCGCCGCGGCGGCGGCGCTGCTGCTGTCCCCCACCGATTCGGCAACCCTCGACAGCCTTGTGTTGGCTATCACAAAATGCACAATGCGATCCTGCTCTGAAGTATAGTCGTCTATCTGTATCGACTCTGCCCCAAGATTCTGCCCGTTCAGCGTCCCAGTGTAGCTGTTGGTCTGGAGCTCTTCGATAGATTTTGGGAATCGCACTTCCATGTGAAGTACCGGCACCTGATCGATGTAGGCCTGATCCCAAGTAAACGGCATCTTAAATGAAATTGTGGTGTTTTTGTAGCTGAAATCAGTCACCTCGTCATAGTAGGTTATGACCGACATCTCCTGCCCGCCCTCTGTCTCAAAATTGAACGACCTTGCGATGCTGACGTAGAGGTCAAATCTCTTGTCCTGTCCGACCTGTATACCGGTGCTGCTACTTTCAATTGTCACTGCTATGTGGTACAGGCCGCCATCAGTCAGCATCCTGCTCCTCAGCTGTACTGGAGTGCTCTGGCTCACCGGCACCTGCTCGCCCGGAGCAGCCGCCGACTCGCGGCCGGCTATCTCCCAGCTGTCGATGCTCTCGTCAGGGACCAGGTTTGCCAGCACGATGCCGTCTGACGAACGAAAGCGCTGGTCAAGCAGCGTCTCGCCCTGCAGCTCCACGGCTATTCTGTAATCCACGCCTGATATAGTGGCATTGCTGCCCGGGTCAAAGGCTCTTACAAGAAGGGTAGGGCTGCGGTTTGAAATCTGATCGATAGATGTAGGCTCTAGCGATGCCTCCACGGCTACCTGCCTGCTGCCAATCGTCACCGGGAGAGACTGGTCAACACCAAGCCCGTGGCCGTATGCAGAGCCGGCAACAAAAGAAGAAGAAGAAGCAACAACAACAAGAAAGGCCGCAAGCACAAGCGAAGCAGGGTAACGCTTCACCTTCACGCCGTACAGAGATCGGAAAGGCAAAATAAAGATTTGGCTCGCGCGCGCACACACACAGCTACTTTCTGCGCAGCGCGCTGATTCTAGTTGCGGCAATTATTCCAGCAATTGCAGGCAGGATCATCAGCAGCGGAAGCGGGAATTCAGGTGCTACCTGCAGGTTGTATGCGGCTTGCAGGTTGGGATCCACCTCGGTATGGAGTATCACTTCGACGTCTGTGGGCATTTCCCTGTTGTCTATCGCTTGCTTTAGGTTCTGGAGCCCTGCTTCTAGGCCGGCTACTGCCTCTGTAGCGTTGTCAGGCGTAAGCTCCCTTACTTGATCGTTGAACAGCTGAATCGTCCTGTTTGCAAGCCCCTGCGCGGTCTGGTACTCCACTTCGTTTACTACCTCTGTGCTGCTGCTGTTGTTGTTTGCTCCGTCGTTACGGGTCATGTTCCCGTGATCATCTTCTGCGGTGGTGGTGGTTTCGTTAGTGCTTGCAGTCATAGTCACGCTCTCATTATCATGTGTTGTCATATTCGAGCCGCTTTCATTGCCCTGGGCATGCCCTCCGCCAGTTTCGTTGGTCTCGATCCCATAGGCAGCCTTGTAGTGCTCTAGTACTCCATCTGCCATGTTTGCAATGACGAGCGCCCAGACAGTAGAATTGTTCAGCTGCTCGCTGTCAACGCGTACAGTGACTGTCTCGGCAAGCAGGTCGTTAATGTTCTGCACTTGAGCGCTTACCTGCTCTGCTGCTGTGCTGTTCTCCAAAGAGAGTTGCAGGTCTTCAAGGGCCGCCGGCAGGTCCCTTCCCAGCCTTTCATTTCGCTCGGCGATCTCTTCAACAGTGTGATTATCAAGGTGCTCGTGAGCATGAGCAGCGTGCTCCTCCGCAACTGACGCGTTGGAAGCTAGGTTGCTCTGCACGAGCTGAAGTTCTGTCCTTATCGATTCAGCAAGCGCAAGAAACGAGGCGCTCTCGTCGCCGGAAAATGTGTGGGCGTACGCCTGCTGGTTATTATTAGCAAATACCAGCCCAAAGGATACAAGGCCAGCTAACACTAATGCAAATGTGTGTTTTTTCAACTTCTTTCAATAATTTTTTTGGAATTCGTGATTAATTAGCGTTATAGTACAAGAATCGAACTGCCTAAAGCTTTTTCTTAGAGTGCAAATAGATGGCAACGCCTACTATCACCGCTGCAGCGGGGGTGACATAGAACAGCATAAGCTCGTCAAAGGAGACCAGCTGGTTTGGATCGGCTACAGAAATGTCAAAGCTGGCAACAAGTGGGTCCGCTTGGTACTTTTCGTCGCCAGCGATCCGGGTGTACAATGCAACAGCATAGTCGCCGGGGCGCTCGAATGAGTACGGGATTGTGATGTCGCTGAACTCGTAGGGCCTGTAGGCGATCTGGTCGACTATGGCCCCAGATCTGTTAGTTATTGCCAATGCCGAATGAATGTTGTTAATATTGACGCCATCCTTGAGGATGCTGAAATTCAGGAGCGTGGAATTGCTGCCGGCCACCGTGGTTGAGGGCGATGGAGCAAAGATTACTTGGTAGCCGTCCACGTCTTTGGCGGCCCCGAAAAAGTGCCCGTACGCCAAGTTTGTCTGCATTGCAATTACCACAATGATGGCCGCGGAGGCTGCAAGCGACAGGCGGAACATCTGCAAAAAATTCCGCATCAAGCATATTTCAACTATCCGCAGTACACACATTTTGCGAATGAACCAC
>CAMLKF010000103.1 GCA_946480575.1 uncultured Nitrososphaera sp.
TTATCTCACTGCGTAAGGAGTATGGAATATCTGGTTGAAATCGCCTACAGTCAGTCCTGGCTCCGGCCCGCCGCCTACGACGTAAATTTCGCTGCCAACGGCTACTGCTGCAAGCCCGTGGCGCCCATTTGGCATGTCAGGCGCCGGCTCCCATGCATCGCCGTCAGGGCTGTACCTTTCATTATTCCTGAACGTGCCGGCTGGGCTTTCGCCTCCAAAGACATAGATGCCGCCGTTGCTAGAGGTTGCCGCTGCAGCGAGCCCTCCTCTCTTTGACGGCATCGGCTGGAGCTCTACCCAGCTGTCCTGCGCAGGGTCATATGCCTCGTTTGCGTCCAGGTTGGACGTCAGGCTATCGATCCTTCCCCCGATGACGTACAGCTTGCAGTCATAGACTGCCGAGGCGAGATGCTGCCTCGGCGTTGGCATGGGCGCCTTTTGCGACCAGCTGTCGGTTTCCGGATCATAAGCCTCGTTTGTTGTGACTGGGCCGCTTGGAGCGCTAAAGCTGGCGTTGACGCCTCCGATTGCATAGAGCGTGTCATTCACAAAGCCGGCAATGAAAGCTCCCCGCGCGGTGGGCATCGGAGCAAGCTCCTGCCACTCATTTGACGCCGGGTCATAAACCAAGAGTTTGTCGCTTGGCATGTTGTCCTGCAGGTAGCCGCCGACTACGTACAGCTTGCCTTCATGCGACGCGGCGGCTGTGTGGTGCAGTGGCTGCGGCAGCGGCGCTACGGTGCTCCAATTGTCAGCGACAGAATCATAGACTTCAACTGTCGAAACGGCGCGGCCTATTTCGTCAAAGCCGCCGACAATGTAGATCTTGCTGTCGACTGCAGCGCCGGCGACTTCCGTCCTTGGGGTAGGCATCGGGCTGCCTTCAGTCCAGTAGGGTGATTGCTGCTGCAGTTGTGGAGCAGCAGCAGCAGCAATAGAAGCAGAGAATGAAAACACAGAAATAATTATCGCAATAGCAGCTACTATGATGCTTGCTCCTATGATGGCGTAGGTGCGGGCAGCCACATGAAACGTAGGAACTGCTATGCTAAATCAATTACCCAAGCTAGAAATTATCTTGGCAGCCCTTTCCGCCCCGCCCGCATCCACCGTATTGCTTCTGTGGCCCAGCTTTTCTTCAATGAGCGACTCAAGCCAGAAAATGTCGTCGTACTTGTATCCCATACGCGCGGCGCCGGCTTCCTGCTCAAAGTGGTTCTTTATCGGTATGAAAATTCCAGGCGTGCCATACGCTATCGACTCGTCTATCGTGGACCTTCCAGCCAGCGAGATGACGAGGTCGGCCGCGTATATCAGCTCGTGCAGATTATCGACAAAGCCAAAGTTGCGGTATTGGCCCGGCGAGTCGGGCATCTTTAGCGACGGGCCGGAAACGATGACGAGTTCTGTGTCCAGCTCCCTGCCCTGTAGCCTGCGGTGTGCCTCTATCGTTTTTTCTATGAGATAGCGGCCGGCGTCGGTCCCGCCTACGCTCACGACAATCGTGCTTTTTGCAAAGCCAAAGCGCCTGCGCAGAGTGTCTCGGTCGGCGCTTGCCTGCCGGACTATCGGGCCCACGTGCCTGACGTTATTATCTTTGTCATCGCCGACGTCAGGAATTATGACATAATTGCATGCCTGCATCATCTTTTGCATCGACTTGTTCATCTTTTTCTCTATCATTGAGGCCGGGCCGCTTGTGAAATGCGTCTCGGTGATGTCTGTGATAAGAACGCATCTGCGCTTCATTTCCTCTCCTACCGCGATTGACGCAAAATCCTCGTCGCTCACTATGAGCCCATTGTGCTTGTCCAGAATTTCCTTTGCAATCACCTTGCACCTTTTGTAGTATGAATAGTAATTCATCAGCCACTTGAACGAGTGCTGAAGCTCGCCCGATTCCACGATGAATTTTTCCGGCCGGTAAACGTCGAGCACATTAAAGCCCTTCTTTGTTAAAAGGCTTGAAGCGCCCTCGCCGCTCACAAACAAAATGTCGGTTCTCAACTTCTCGGCAATTGCAATATCCCGCGTTGCATGCCCAAGCCCTATTGGGCTTGTGAAGAACAGAACCATTTATTATTCTGTTACTGGCATGGCCTTTGCTGATTTATATGCTGCTAGATCAGCCACGGTAAGAGTGCTGGCCAAGAGCGCCAGAGAGAGATTGCGAGCATCACCGAATACTGGTACATCAGCAGGTTGACCGTCGCAGCCACCAGTATACACGCGCTTTCCGCGGTGACCAAGATTACAAGGCTCGTCCTTATTATGCCGCCTGCATTTGATTCCCTGTACAGGGTTGTTGGCAGCCTCTTGATGCCTGACGCAAACGACCAGAACGTCAGCTTGATGTTTGACGCAAACCCGCTCTCGGCACCGTGCTCGAGCAGGGAGCCGCAGCTGCAGCTGCACGCCATCGTCGCATGATGATAGTGATCGGCAGCTGCTCTTCCAAGTATGCTGGCAAATGTGACAAAGCCTGCAAGGCCGTAAGCCAGCATGTAGGACATTACGATGCCTAGCGCGCTAAAGCCGAAAAAGTAAAAGCCCATGATCCCGCCTATCTCTGCTGAAGCGATGCACAGGGTTTCAATGCCAAGTGCAGCGAGAAAAAGCCACCTTGTCTCTCGCAGCAGTCGCGATGTCATGAAGCTCCTATTCCGCAGCTTTATCGCGACAACTCCGCCAATTGCGCTTGCCGCTATTATCCCGATCGACGTCGCTACAACATGCGACCATGATTGCAGCGGATTTATCTTGACAGACTCGACGATCTGCTGCATGGCCTGCAGATTAACGTCGTTGTCTTCTCTGGCAGAGCTGTACTGGGCGATGTATGCCAGATTATTGTCA
>CAMLKF010000104.1 GCA_946480575.1 uncultured Nitrososphaera sp.
TAACGCCACAGCAAAAGAAAGAGATAATCCGGTTATGGCCTACAAATTCATATAGACAGATAAGCGCAGCGACTGGCATAGCCACTAGTGCAGTACACGGGGCGGTAAAAGAATGGTTAGGAGACCTAGACGCTTTAACCGCAAAGGCAATAAGGCAGTTCATGGCCGACGTGCAGAAAAGCAAGCTAAAGGTCTCTGAACTGGCGCAGGGTTATCGGATGTATAATCTGGCGAGATCAATGAACATCAATGGAGTTGAGATAGAGACATTCTTGTCTCAGCTCAACGACGAATGCATCCGGAAAAATATCGAGCCACCAGAGCTAGCGAGCCTTATAAAACAAGTCATCGAGTTCTCAAGCAATCAAAATGTGTCTGTGAGCGAGGCTCCAGCTCACATTGAAAGACTGGCAAGAGAATTGGATGGTATCCGCAAAGAGACACAGGCCGCCAAAGCCGACAGGAACAAGGCGCTGGCTGACAAGAAGATGACTGATGACACCATTAAAGAATACGTGGACCTGCGCAGCAGCCTCGTGAAATTTGGTCTGCCAGCAACAGGACCTCAAACGCTTGTAAGGACGCTTCAAAATGTGGAGGCGTTGGGCCACAATCCAAAGAAGATGGTCGAGATGTTCTCAAAAATAAAGTCATTTCAGGATGCAGAGCGGCAGCATCAGCTAAATTGCAGGAAATGGGAAAAAAGGGCCAAGTCCTTCAAAAGTACGTACGAACTTGCCAGTTGGTTTGAATCCATAGGCTTTACTCCACACCATGTCGAGGTCCTTGCAGATATAGTCGAGTATATCGCAGAAAGAGAAGGAATCTCTGTTAAGGAGGCCAACGGCCGGCTTCTTGTAGATCTGCGACTGTATTTCAATCGTGAGAAACTAAGAAGCGATGTGCTAGAACTGGAGAACGAAATGAAGGTTTTGAGGAATTCCGTTCTTTACGACTTCTACAAAAGATTTGGTATGACCAACGCCTTGATGCGCTTAGGTACCATAAAACAAATTTTGGCAAAAGATTACAATTGGGACGCAAATTTGCTTTCTCGGGATCTGGAGGATTCAAGGCAACGGCGGGAAATGCGTAAAAAGGAACAAGAGCGCCAACATATGACAACAGCAGCAGCATCGCCCCACCCTGCGCCACCGCCGTCATCGCCCAGTACTCCTCAGTCACAAGAAGAGGCAGTTCAAAGCTCCCCATCTCAATCCGATGCAAAGCCGTTAGCCGCTGATGCTGAGCCTACTGCTACCCATGAGAATGAGGAACATGAAGAAGAAGAAGAATCGCAAGAAGGTGGGGGGCAAACAGACGCAGAGGGCGACAAAGAAAGACGCTAGCCTAGAACCACAACATCCGGCCTGACATATTTTTGAACTTCGCCCTTAGCCGCAGGATCTCAATCACACCATCTCTTCCAGCTCACGGTCGGAGTGCGTGTTGTGGCATTCCACGCAACCTCATCTTGCTTCTCGCCTATTGCATCGTGTGCTCTTCCGGAAACGCATTAATCTGGATGATGAAATATCGGGCCTTAGGGTAGTAAAGAAGCAAAAGTTTTCAGGGTCCAGAGATAAATCAGATCATGGTGACTGGGATACGATTATCGCCTCTGTATGACCGCTAGACGGATTGAGAAACCTTAACTAAATTGCATTGCCAATCATAGATGAAGCGAGATGAACAAAGCGCTTGTGTTTGCTGGAATTGCAGTAGTGGTCATATCAAAGGTTACCATCCTAAAGTCGATCCTGATCGATTCGCCAGCATACCAAAGATGCGTGTCTGATGGGCCTGCAAGCCTTGCCCAAGCATGTGGAACTGACCCGTTTGCATATTTCATTCTTGGCTGGTTCGTCACGGTCGGCGGCTTTGTCCTGCTGGTATTCGGGCTTAAAATGCCTGCTACTGGTAGAAGCATTTCAAGATGATTTTTCTTGTCCAGTGTTTTCCATGGTTATGCGAAAGGTGCAACTTGTCAAGCTTGCTCCAATAAGAGCGAGCCGCAAATAAAAGAGGCAGATGCCGCTAGAACTAACAAAAGAAGCAGAAGCCAAGCTCAAAACGCTTGCAGTATGCCTCAATCTTGAAAACGAGAGCACGGTGGTCAACGAGCTATTCTACCAGTTTGTCTTGAACCAAGAATCAGACAAAAGAAGGATGATCATGGCAGTCTACCAGATGAATGTCAGAGGTGTATGCCAATGATCTATTACTGCTGCCATATAGTCAGCCGGAATTCTCTAACGTCCGTCTTTGTCTCTTCTGCAAATAAGGTGCCTTCGACGACATAAACTGGAAGCCCGCGCCTTTGCACACAGCTATATCATTTGGCGAACTGATAAGCCACCCCCTGCTGAAAAAGTTCAACTCCCGGCTGATATAATCGGCGGGCCGGGAATATGATGGGAGCTGCGCAAGCATCCTGAATATCTTGTTCTCACGCTGGGGTGTCGCGACTGCCTTGTTGAGGGAGAGGCTGAGAAGGTTTTGCCGGCGGCCCGCTTTTCGCTGACGCGATGAGCCGCAGAGAGGGCTGCCGGCAAGCGTTGTTGGAACTCCGCTCAAAAATCAGA
>CAMLKF010000105.1 GCA_946480575.1 uncultured Nitrososphaera sp.
CAGGGAGTTTTGTAGGCGGCAAGAAGAGGCAATGGGAGTCTGATGCAGCGTAAACAACAACAACAACAACAACAGCAGCGGCATCTACCTTTCATTTTCCCTCTTCGGGCAAGAGTACGTACCTATATACCAGAGAAAATGAACTGAGCGCTGAAATCAAACTGGCTCTCTCCTTTTTTCATTATCGTCAACCAAAATTTCTTTGACAAATCCCGCGAACTGGCAGTGGTGCTTTCAAAGGTATATGGTGTATATCCGGAAGGAGAAGAAGAAGAAGGTTCATGGAATAGAATACGCATATCGGGTGAAGAGAGCGTCTGGGACAAGAGCAAGAGAATTGCGACCCAGCGGATCATAAAGTATCTTAGCATGTCGTCTGATGTGACCCTTGACGGTATACCTCTCAAATACAGGAATAACCCAATGTTGAGCCTTTCATTTTGTCGTACAGCTTGAAGAGCAGGGCAAAGAAAGATGCAATGCTCCGCAATTACCGCGACTGGCTGCTCAAGGCGCTTTGTAACGGCGACAGGCAGGAAAGCGTCGACGTCTATGGCAGATATTCCACATCATGTTTGACCTTGTCGACTTTTATGACAGTGTGTACTAGAGCACCTAAAGCACCTGATGTATGTATACCATCGGCGATCTGTAGGAAAGGGAAGAGCTGGATGTGACCACTGAGCACGCATATGCAGCAACATGGCCAAGGAGCTGATACAACACATCAACGGGACGATTGTATTTAGCAGCGATAGCAGAGGAAATGTCCTGGTATGCACGCCCCTTGGCGAGCTGCACAACTTGGGGTTGCGACATCATCGAATCGGTCCTTGTAATATTTTGGAATACAAAAATAATTCACAAGCATCTAAGCAGAACTGTTTCTATCATTCTACAAAATCTTCCATATCAAAATATAAGCAAGGTCAACGTCTCCATAAATATGACCAGCGTATCTACAGATGATGAAAGTCGTGCAGATGCCACTACGAGTGTTCCTTCATCTTCTACACAAGATGTTCAAATGAATGCGGATCGGGCGGCCCAGACGATCAAGGATGCAGCAAGAAGGATAAGAGAAGAGTCTGCGAGGATGAGAGAGACCGTCAGGACAATCAGGCAGAGCGGAGCCATAGAAGAGCTTGCGGCAGCAGTAAGAGAAGCTGCTATAGCTGCGCGCGATACTTCAAAAGAAATTGGCGATACTGCAAGGGAATTGAAAGACCGCGGCCATATTCGGGACACAATGAGCGCAGCAGATGAGACAACCAGAATTGCAAGAGACACTGCACAGGTGGTCAACAGCATGGGTCAAGAAGCCAAAGAGGCTGCTCCGGAGATGACAGCTGGAATAGGAAAGGGCATACAGTCAGCAAAGGAAAAAGCTCGGGCTGCAAAAAAGAGAACAACAGAGACGGTTAGCGAAACGAGTGAGAAAGTGAAGCGGAAGTTAAAAGGCGAAGAGTAGCAGTAGCAGCAGCAGCAATAACCCAGAACTCTAGTTCCTTTTGAAGCTCAGATAGTAGCAGACGTATGCAATCGCAATTATAAGGATGTACCAGTGCGTCAGGACCCAGCCGCCGGGCATCGGAAAGGTGCCTCCGGCTGCCACATCCAATCAGTTGATTGCATCAGCGACCCGCCTTGCGCGTCGCTGTCAAGCGGGGGCAGCTGCCTCATGAGGAACCAGCGGAAATCCCCCACCATAATGGCGGTAATGATCATGGCAAACCCGAGCATGAGGGCCCTGACCTTCTGGCTTTTGGCGACCAAGAATTTCGTGATCATTGCATCGAAAAATGGCAGGAATAATAATACGATTCCAAAGATCGTCATCATTAGAAAAATGTGATACGCGTAAAATTTGCCAAGCATGGGATCGAAGGAGACCGGCGTCCGGAGGAGAGGAATATCGCCGGCCGAAGAGCCCATAAATTCACCCAGCAGCCAGAGAGAAAAAGCGAGGAAGATCCTGTCGATGTCCTGAAGATGAGGGTTGCAAAGGCAAAGGGAGAAATCACAAAGGAAGAATATGAAGCAAATCTAAAGATACGATACTACAAGGGTAAAAGCCAGCTATAGCCAGCTATCTGGCAGCGGATGACGAGTTGTCATTATGCCCGCTCGCTGCCGGAAGCGTGAACGTAAATGCAGCGCCGCTTATTCCGTCGCTATTGTTTTCAGCCCATATCTTGCCGCCGTGGGCTTCTACTATGCCCTTTGAGATGTAAAGCCCAAGGCCAGTGCCTCTTTCTGACTTTGTCGCAAACTTGGTAAACAGCTTGGGAAAGACTTCAGGGTCTATGCCGTTTCCGGTGTCCCTGACCGTGACAACCGCCTGCTCGTCCCTGATCTCTGACGTTACTATGATAGAGCCGCTGTCAGTGAACTTGATGGCGTTGCCGACTAGATTGGCTATTACCTGGGTGACTCTTTCGCTATCTGCTTCGACAAGGATTGGCGAGCTTTTTGGCTCAAAAAGCAACTTTAACCCTTTTCTGGCGCCGCTA